>RFGR01000047.1 GCA_003696625.1 Planctomycetota bacterium | reverse complement strand
GCTCGGCGCCGCCGCCGCCGCCCTGTTGGCCTGGCAGCAGGCCCTGGCCGGGGACGACGCAGCGGCGGCGGCGGCCGCCGCCGAGGGGTTCGCCGGCCGCCTCGGCGAAGTCTCCATGGAGCTGCTGGAGGGTCCGGCGCACCGGCGCTGGATGGAGCTGGCCCAGGCGGCCGGCACCGCCGCCGCCGCCGGCGTCGCCGCCGCGGCGGACATCGCCGCCGGCCGGGCCGCCTTCCGCGACGCCAGCGCCGCGCTGGTCGCGGCCCTCGACGCCTTCGGCTTCACGCCCCCGGCCGACACGCCGCCCCTCGGCGTCTTCCACTGCCCGATGGCCTTTGACGGGGCCGGGGCCGATTGGCTCGGCGCCGGGGACGAGGTCCACAACCCCTACTACGGCGCGGCCATGCCGCGCTGCGGCGAACTCGTCCGGCGCCTCGGCCGGGAGGACTGAGCCATGCTCGGCAAGCCGATCCGCTTCTGTCTGGAACAGAAGCTCGTCGTCGTCCTGCTGCTGCTCTTCGTCCTCGCCTGGGGCGCGATGGTCGCCCCCTTCGATTGGAGCCTGGGCGGCCTGCCGCGCGACCCGGTCGCGGTCGACGCCATTCCCGACATCGGCGAGAACCAGCAGATCGTCTTCACCGAGTGGATGGGGCGCTCGCCGCAGGACGTCGAGGACCAGATCACCTACCCGCTGACCGTCTCCCTGCTCGGCGTGCCGGGGGTGAAGACGATCCGCTCCTTCTCCTTCTTCGGTTTCTCGACGGTCTACGTCATCTTCAAGGAGGATGTCGACTTCTACTGGTCGCGCTCGCGCCTGCTGGAAAAGCTGAACAGCCTGCCGGCCGGCACCCTGCCCGCGGGGGTGCAGCCGGCGCTGGGGCCCGATGCCACGCCGCTCGGCCAGATCTTCTGGTACACCCTCGAGGGGCGGGACGCCGACGGCAATCCGACCGGCGGCTGGGATCTGGACGAGCTGCGCTCGATCCAGGACTGGACCGTGCGCTACGCCCTGATGTCGGCCGACGGCGTGTCCGAGGTGGCCTCGGTCGGAGGCTTCGTGCGCGAGTACCAAGTCGACGTCGACCCGGACGCGCTGCGCGCCCACGGCGTCACCCTCGAGGACGTTTACCGGGCGGTGCGCGACTCCAACCTCGAAGTCGGCGCCCGGGTCCTGGAGATCAACCGGGCCGAGTACTTCGTCCGCGGCACCGGCTGGGTCCAAGGGGTCGAGGACCTCGAGGCCAGCGTGGTCAAGGCCACCGACGGGGTACCGATCCGGCTGCGCGACGTGGCCCACGTCAGCCTCGGTCCGGCGCTTCGGCGCGGCGCCCTGGACAAGGGCGGCGCCGAGGCGGTCGGCGGCGTGGTCGTCGTCCGCTACGGCGAGAATCCGCTGCGGGTGATCCAGAACGTCAAGGACAAAATCGCCGAGATCGCGCCCGGCCTGCCGCGCCGGACTCTGGCCGACGGCACCGTCTCCCAGGTGACGATCGTGCCCTTCTACGACCGCACCGGGCTGATCCACGAGACCCTGGGCACCCTCGACACCGCGATCACCGACGAGATCATGGTGACGATCATCGTCGTCATTTTCATGGTCATGCACCTGCGCTCGTCGGTGCTGATCTCGGCCCTGCTGCCGATCGCCGTGGCCTTCACCTTCATTTTCATGAAGCTGTTCCACGTCGACGCCAACATCGTCGCGCTGTCGGGCATCGCCATCGCCATCGGCACGATGGTCGACATGGGTATCGTCCTATGCGAAAACATCCTGCGCCGGCTGGAGGAGGCGCCACCAGCGAGCAAACCGCTCGAGGTCGTGTGGGAGGCGGCGACCGAGGTCGGTTCAGCGGTACTCACCGCGGTGGCGACCACCGTAGTGGGCTTCCTGCCGGTCTTCAGCATGGTCGGCGCCGAAGGCAAGCTGTTCCGGCCGCTGGCCTTCACCAAGACCTTCGCCCTGGTCGGCTCGATCATCGTCGCCCTGGTGATGATCCCGCCCTTCGCTCTGCTGCTGTTCCCGGCCCGCGGCGGCCGAATCGGCGCCTGGTGGCGCCGCCGGCTCGCGGCCTGGCGGCCGGCCCAGCGCGGCTGGCCCTTCCTTCTCAACGGCCTGGCCATCCTGGCCGTCGCCGTGCTCCTGGCCCGCCACTGGGAGCCGCTCGGCGCCGGCGCCAGCGAGCTGCACAACCTGCTCTTCGTCCTCGGCACCACCCTGGGCCTGCTCTTCGCCTTCAGCCTGTTCCAGCGCGTCTACGAGCCCATCCTGCGCTGGTGCCTGCGCCATAAGGTTCTTTTCCTGTCGCTGCCGGCGGCGATCGTCCTGCTCGGGGCGACGATCTGGCTCGGCTGGGACAAGGTCTTCGCCTTCGTCCCCCGGGCCGCCGACGCCGTCGGCATCGCCTCGGCCAAGGTCTACCAGACCACCCTCTGGGCCGGCGCCCGGCACCGCTTCCCCGGCCTGGGCAAGGAGTTCATGCCGCCGCTCGACGAGGGCAGCTATCTCTACATGCCGACGACCATGCCGCACGCCTCGATCGGCGAGGCGATCGACGTGCTGGCCAAGCTCGATCAGGCGATCGCGAGCGTGCCCGAGGTCGAACTGGCGGTGGGCAAGATCGGCCGGGTCGAGAGCGCCCTCGACCCGGCGCCGGTGTCGATGGTCGAGACGGTCATCAACTACCGGCCGGAATACCGGGTGGACGAGAACGGCCGCCGTCTGCGCTTTCGCTGGGACGAAGAGGCCGGCGACTTCGTGCGCGACGAGGCGGGCGAGCTGATTCCGGACGAGGACGGCAAACCCTTCCGCAACTGGCGGCCCGAGATCCAGTCGCCGGACGACATCTGGGACGCCATCGTCGCCGCCGCCAGGTTGCCCGGCACCACCTCGGCCCCGCGCCTGCAGCCGATCGCCGCCCGCATCGTCATGCTCCAGAGCGGCATGCGGGCGCCGATGGGCGTCAAGGTGAAGGGCCCGGACCTGGCGACGATCGAACGGGTCGGCCTGGAGATCGAGCGCTACCTCAAGGAGGTACCCTCGGTCGAACCGGCGGCGGTGCTGGCCGACCGGGTGGTGGGTAAGCCCTACCTCGAGATCGACGTCGACCGCGAGGAGGCGGCCCGCTACGGCCTCTCCATCCGCCAAGTGCAAAACCTGATCGAGGTCGCTCTCGGCGGCCGCCGCATCACGACCACGGTCGAGGGCCGCGAGCGCTACCCGGTTCGGGTCCGCTACCAGCGCGAACTTCGCGACTCGATCGAGGCGATGGAGAAGGTCCTCGTGACCACCGCCGACGGCGCCCAGATCCCCCTCGGGCAGATCGCCGAGATCCGCTACGTCCGCGGCCCCCAGGTGATCAAAACCGAGGACACCTTCCTGACCAGCTACGTCATCTTCGACAAGAAGCCGGGCTGGGCCGAGGTGGACGTGGTCGAGCAGTGCCAACGCTACCTGCAAGAAAAGCTGGCGAGCGGCGAGTTCGAGCTGCCGGCCGGTGTCTCCTACACCTTCGCCGGGTCGTATGAGAATCAACTCCGGGCGGCCAAGACCCTGGCCGTGGTGCTGCCGCTGGCGCTGTTCCTGATCTTCCTGATCCTCTACTTTCAGTTCCAGCGCGTCTCGACCACCCTGCTGGTCTTCAGCGGCGTCTTCATCGGCTGGTCGGGCGGCTTCCTCATGGTCTGGCTCTACGGCCAGCCCTGGTTCCTCGACTTCGAGGTCCTCGGCCACTCGATGCGGGAGCTGTTCCAGGTCCACCCGATGAACCTGTCGGTGGCCGTCTGGGTCGGCTTCCTGGCCCTGTTCGGCATCGCCACGGACGACGGCGTGGTGATCGCCACCTACCTGCAACAGTCCTTCCGGGGCGCCAAGCCACAGACCGTGGCCGAGGTCCGGGAGGCCGTGGTGACGGCCGGCAAGCGGCGCTGCCGCCCTTGCCTGATGACCGTCGCCACCACCATCCTGGCCCTGCTGCCGGTCCTCACCTCGACCGGCCGCGGCGCCGACGTGATGATCCCCATGGCCGTACCCAGCTTCGGCGGGATGACGGTCGTCCTGATCACGATGTTCGTGGTCCCCACCCTGTACTCGGCCATCGAGGAGCGGCGCGTCAAGCGCCTGGCCCGCCAGGCGGATCATTCCGCGACATGAACCCGATCGTGCAGCGAATCCTGTCCAGGCTCGCGGCCGCCCTGGCGCTGGCCGTCTCCGCTCCCGCCCAGCACGAGGGCCACGCCGGCCACCCGGCCGACGGAGCCTGGAAGCTCCCGGCGGCGCCCGACCTCAAGCCCCAGTCCGTCTGCCCGATCAGCGGCGAAAAACCCGGCGCCGGCGACACGGAGAAGGTCAGCGTCGTCTCCCAAGGCCAGCAGGTCCGCCTCTGCCGCCCGATGGGCAAGCCGAGGCTCCAGGCGGACCCGGACACGTCCTCCCGCCAAGCGGCGGCGGCCAAGGTGGGCTTCGCTCCAGCCAGCGGCAACTGCCCGGTGTCGGGCAAGCCGGCCGCTGACCCGACCCTCTGGGTCACCTGGCAGGGCCGGCGCGACCACTTCTGCTGCGAGAAGTGCGTCGGCAAGTTCATGGCCTCGCCGGCCGAGTTCGCGGCCAAGGCATGACCCGCTACGCCCTCCAGGGCATGAACTGCGCCGGCTGCGCGGCCAGCATCGAGGGCGCCCTGCGCTCCTTGGAGGGCGTCACGGCCGTGCGGGTGGACTTCGCCCAGGCCGTCGCCCACGTCGAGGGTCCGGCGCCGGCGGCGGCGGTGCAGGCGGCGGTGGCGGGACTCGGCTACCAGGCCGAACCCCTGGCCGAGGGCGACGCCGCCCCGGCCCGGGAGCGGCTCGCGGCCGAGGCCGCGCGGCTCCGCCGCTCCTTCCTGCTGGCCCTGCCGGCGGCGGCGGCGGTGGCGGTCCTCGGCATGGGCGGTGTCCGCGGTCCGGTCGCCGACGGCGCCCAGGCGCTGCTGGCGGCGGCGGTGCTGTTCGGCCCGGGGCTGCGCTTCCACCGCGCCGCCTGGCAGCGGGCCCGCCACCTCGAGGCCGGCATGGACACCCTGGTCTCGCTCGGCACCCTGGCCGCCTTCGGCGCCTCCCCGGCCGGGCTCCTCGGCGGCGGCCACCTCTTCTTCGACAGCGCGGCGGTGATCGTCGCCCTGATCCTGCTCGGCCGCTGGCTCGAGGCCCGCGCCCGCGCCCGCACCGGCGACGCCGTCGCCGCCCTGGCCGGCCTCGCCGCCCGCTCCGCCACCCTGCTCGTGGACGGCGCGGAGAAGGCGGTGCCGGCCGCCTCCCTGGTCCCCGGCGACCGCATCCGGGTGCGCCCGGGCGAGAAGCTGCCGGCCGACGGCCGGGTCGTCGCCGGCGCCTCGGCGGTGGACGAAAGCCTGCTCACCGGAGAGTCGCTGCCGGTCGAGAAGGCCGCCGGCGACACCGTCATCGGCGGCTCGCTCAACGGCTCGGGAGTGCTCGAGGTCGAGGTCACGGCGGTCGGCGCCGAGACGCTGCTGGCCGGCATTCTGCGGGCGGTGGAGCGGGCCCAGGCCACCCGCGCCCCGGTGCAGCGGCTGGCCGACCGGATCGCTGCGGTCTTCGTGCCGATCGTCCTGGCCGTGGCGATCCTCACCCTGGCCGGCTGGCTCCTGGCCGGCGGCGGCGGCGAGGCGGCCCTGAGCGCGGCGGTGGCGGTGCTGGTCATCGCCTGCCCCTGCGCCCTCGGCCTGGCCACGCCGACCGCGATCCTGGTCGGCAGCGGCGAGGGCGCCCGGCGCGGCATCCTCTTCCGCGACGCCGAGGTCTTCGAGCGCAGCCGTCAGGCCGACCTCGTCGCCTTCGACAAGACCGGCACCCTGACCGAGGGCCGGATGTCCCTGGCCCGGGTGGTGCCGGCGCCGGGCGAAAGCGAGGACGGATGCCTCGGCCCGGCCGCGGCCCTCGAGACGGCGAGCGAGCACCCGCTGGCCCGGGCCGTGGTCGCCGGCTGGCGCGAGCGCCACCCCGGCACCGCGCTGTCGGCGCCGACTGACTTCGCCGCCGAGGCCGGGCGCGGCGTCCGCGGCACCGTCGGCGGCGAGGAGGTCCGGGTCGGCACCCTGCCCTGGCTGCTGCCGGAGGGCGCGGCCCCGCCGCCCTGGCTGGCCGAGGCCCTGGCCGCGGCCGAGGAGGCCGGCGAGACCGCCTTCCTGGTCGAGGCCGGCGGCCGCCTGCGCGGCCTCCTCACGGTCGCCGACCAGCTCCGACCGGACGCCGCCGGCCTGGTCCGAAGCCTGGCCGCGCGCGGCCTCGAGGCGGCGATCCTGAGCGGCGACCGGCCGGGCACGGTCCGGGCGGTCGCGGCGCGCGCCGGCGTCGCCGTCGGTGAGGGCGGCCTGCTGCCGGCCGACAAGGCCGCCTGGATCGAGGAGCGCCGCGCCGCCGGCCGGGTCGTCTGCTTCGTCGGCGACGGGGTCAACGACGCCCCGGCCCTGGCCGCGGCCGACCTCGGCGTGGCCCTGGGCAGCGGCTCCGACGTCGCCCTCGAAGCCGGCGACGTGGTCCTGGTCGGCGGCGGCCCCTCCCGCCTGCTCGGCGCCTTCGACCTCGCCCGCCTGACCTTGCGGACCATCCGCCAGAACCTGTTTTGGGCCTTCGCCTACAACACCCTGGCCATCCCGCTGGCCGCCAGCGGCCGGCTGTCGCCGATGATCGCCGCCGGGGCGATGGCCTTCTCGAGTCTTTCCGTGGTCCTGAACAGCCTGCTGCTTCGGGCCCGGGCCGCCCGCGCCCTCGGGCCGGCGGCCGGGACAAGCGCCAACGCCGGGCCGGACCGGCCGTGAGGAACCGGGAAGAGGCCTTCCCGCTGTCCTAGGAGGAAGCTCCGAATCCGAACCGATCACCCACCATGAACCGCCACCACCCCATCCTGGCCGCCCTCGCCGCGGCCGCCGCCCTCCTCCTGGTCCCGGCCGCCACTTCCCAAGACCAGCGTCCGCAGCGCCCGCCGACCCCGGCCGAACTCCAGCCGCAGAGCGTCTGCCCGATCTCGGGCGAAGTGCTGACCGGCGACGAGCAGGAGGCCACGGTGGTCTACGAGGGCCAGAGGGTCCGCCTCTGCTGCAAGAAGTGCGTCGAGAAGTTCAACGCCTTCCCGGACGGTGCTCTCTACGCCCTCTACCGCGCCGGTCAGAAGCCGGAGAACGTCCAGACCACCTGCCCGGTCAGCGGCGAGCAACTCGACGCCGACGCGGTCTCGGTCTGGGTCATGAACAAGGAACTCAAGGTTTGTTGCAAGAAGTGCGCCGCCAAGGTGGCCAAGGATCCGGCCGCCTGGTTCGACAAGCTGGAAGGCCGCCACGCCCAGACCAAGTGCCCGGTCAAGGGCGGCGACATCGACCCCAAGGTCTTCTCGGTCGTCCAAGGCCAAAAGGTCTTCTACTGCTGCCCGGGCTGCGACAAGAAGATGCAGGCCGACCCGGACGCCTTCTTCGCCGCCGCGGCCAAGGACGGCACCGTCTTTCAACCGGCGACCGACATCTGCCCGGTCATGGAGGATCCGATCGAGGACCGGAACTGGTGGGTCACCTACCAGGGTCGGCGGATCTTCTTCTGCTGCCGCAAGTGCATCGGCCGCTTCGTCAAGGATCCGAAGAAGTACCTGACCGAGATCTGAACCGCGGCCGTCGGCGGTCCGCCGGCGGCCGCTCAGGACCCCGT
>RFGR01000007.1 GCA_003696625.1 Planctomycetota bacterium | reverse complement strand
CCTGGTTCAGGACCAGCATGCTCAGATCCGGCGTCTCGGTCACGACCAGCCGGACGCCGCGGGCCGCCAGCTCCGGCGCCGGCCGGCCGTCCCGGACCAAGCGGGCGAAGGAGTCCTGGGCCGGCGGCAGGCGGTCGATCTCGCCCCGCTCGAACAGGAGCGTCCGGGTCGAGCCCTCGAGGACGGCGGTGAAGACCGCCTCGTCCAGGTGGGGGAGCGGCCCGAAGCCGTCCGCCTGCCGGCGCCAACCGGGCACCGCCCGGAAGACCGCGCGCTGACGCGGCTCCCACTCGGCCAGGAAGAAGGGGCCGCTGCCGACCGGGTGGTCGCGCAGGGCCGGCTCGGTCCGCCGCCAGGCCTCGGCCGGCACGACCACGCAGTAGGGCGAGGCCAGGCGCATGAGCAGGTCGGGCGCCGGCCGGGCCAGTCGCAGCAGGACGGTGTGGTCGTCGACGGCGCGCAGGCCGGCCGGGCGGTCCGGGGCGCCACCGCGGTCGAAGACCGCCAGCGCCGCCGGGTCGCCGGCGGCGGCGGCGGCCCGCAGCTCGTCGAGGCCCTCGACCAGGCCCTCGAGCACGAACCAGCCGCCCGCTTCCAGCCGCGGGTCGGCCAGGCGCAGGAGCGAGGCCACCACGTCGGCGGCGCGGACCGGTCGGCGTCCGCCCGGCCAGAGCGGCTCCGGTCCGGGATCGTAGAAGGCGGCGTCCGGTCGGAGCCGGAAGCGCCACTCGCGGCCGTCCCCGCCCACGCTCCAGGACTCGGCCAGGAGACCGTCGAACTCGTTCAGGCCGCCGCCGTAGCGGTACTCGACCAGCCCCTCGTAGACTTGGCGCTGGAGGACCTGGGCGACGGTGTTCCAGGCCCCGAGCGGGTCGAAGTCGGCCAGCTCCTGGGCGAGCGCGAAGCGGCCGACGGCGGCGCCGGCCGCGGCCTCGGAGCGCGGACAGCCGGCCGCGGCGGCCAAGAGCAGGGCCGGCAGCAGGACGGCCGCCGCCGTCCGCCGGCCGGACCGGCGCCGGTCGCTCATGCCTCCTCGGCGGGCTCGGCGACGACGCCGAGGTGGCGGTCGCCGACCCGGGCGGCGAGTAGGGTGATCCGCCGGTCGCCGAACCGCTTCGGCAGCAGGCGCTGTTCGAGGGTGAGCGGACGCTCGGCGATGCCGCGCTTGCGGATCTGCATGCTGCCGACGCCGAGTTCGCGCAGCACCTTGCGCATCTTGCGCGGATCGAGGGCTTCGACCGCCAGGACGCGGAACGTGTCGAGAAACGGGGAGAAGACCGGCTCGTCGCCGGCCAGATAGGCGATCTCCGGGTCGACGGTGCGCAGCGAGCGCTCCTCGGCGAAGGCGCCGAGCAGGCCGGCGTGGACCAGAGCCGGATCCGGGTCGTGCAGGAAGGGCCCGAAGTCGCCGACCGGGGCCCGGGCGTGCTCGGCGCCGGCGTAGCTCGCCTCGGCCGGCAGCGAGGTGGCCCGGCGGCCCGAGCCGCAGGCCAGACAGCCGTACCAGAAGACGGTCTCCTTGGCCTCGCCCTTGAGGGAGATGACCTCGATCTCGTCCGGCTCCGGGTAGATCTCGAGGAGCTGGTCGATCGCCACCGCCGGCGACAGCTTGAGGCCGGCGCCGGGGCGGCCCGCGAGCAGGGCGGCGATCCGCTCCGGCGCCGGCGACCAGTCCTCCGGGCTCATGATCCGGCGGCTGCCGCGGCGGCGCGAGGGGTCGAGGAAGATCACCCCCGGCCCGATCTCCTCCGGCTGCTCGCCGCAGTCCAGTTCGCGGAAGTCGAGGCCGTCGACGCCGTAGACCCTGGCGTTGGCCTCGGCGAAGTGGACGGCGCTCGGATCCTTGTCCGAGAGGTGGACCCGGATGCCGAGCCGGGCCAGGGCGATCGCGTCCGAGCCGATGCCGCAGCAGGGATCCCAGACCTCCTCGACCCCGGCTTCCCGGAAGCGCCGGGCCCGATAGCAGGCGACCGACTCCGAGGAGGACTGCTGGAGCTGTTCCTTGGTGAAGAACATGTCCAGACCGCGGCTGAACTTGGTGGTCGCCCGGCGGCGCAGGGCGCGCAGCTCGCCCAGGGCCTCGGCGATCTTCTTCGGGAACAGGCCGCGGAAGGACTCCTGGATCGCCAGCGGATCGTCACCCAGGTTGCGGAACAGGAGCAGGGTTTCCTGCGCCTCCTCCGAGGTCAGGGCCCGGGCGGTCTTCAGGTCGATCTTCATGGCGGTGGGGCGCGCCTGCGATTGTAAGGTGGCACGCCCGCGCCGGTGAACGACCGCCTGCCCCCGGCCGGACTCCGTGCATGTACGCCCGACACCGCCGCGCCTTCCTCGACCGGATGGCCGACGGCGACCTGGCCCTGTTCCCCGGCGCCAGCCTCGCCGTCCGCAACCACGACGTCGAGTACCGATTCCGCCAGAACTCCGACTACCTCTACCTGAGCGGCCACCGCGAGCCCGACGGCCTGCTCCTGCTGGCCCGGGGGATCGAGGGCGTGCCCGAGAGCAGCCTCTTCGTCCTGCCGCGCGATCCGGAGCGGGAGACCTGGACCGGCCGCCGCCTCGGTCCCGAGGGCGCCGTCGAGCGGCTCGGGGTCGAGCAGGCCTGGCCGGCGGCCGAACTGGCCCAGCGCCTGGAGGAGTTCCTGCCCCGCGCCCGCCGGCTCTGGTACCGGCTCGGCGACCACCCGCGCACCGACCGTCTGGTCGGGCGCATCCTGAGCAGCGCCCGCAACAAGTCCCGCCAGGGCGTCCATCCGCCGGCCGCCCTGCTCGATCCGGTGCCGGTTCTGCACGAGCTGCGCCTGCACAAGGACGAAGACGAGCTGGCTCTGATGCGACGGGCGGCGGCGGTCACCGCCGAGGCCCACCTGCTGGCGATGGCCCAGGCCGGGCCCGGCCTGGGGGAGTGGGAACTCGAGGCCCTGATCGACTACACCTTCCGCCGGCACGGCGCCGACGGCTGGGCCTACGCCACGATCGTCGCCGGCGGCGCCAACGCCTGCGTTCTCCACTACACCGAGAACGGCGACCAGCTGGCCGACGGCGCCCTGGTCCTGATCGACGCCGGGGCCGAGTTCTCCGGCTACGCCTGCGACGTCACCCGCAGCTTTCCGGTCTCGGGCCGCTTCACCCCGGCCCAGCGCGACGTCTACGAGATCGTGCTCGCCGCCGAGCGGGCGGCGGTGGAAAAATGCCTCCCGGGCGAGCCCTGGGCGGGCGTACACGAGGAGGCGGTCCGCGTTCTGGCGGACGGCCTGCGCTCGCTCGGCGTCCTGGCCGAGCCGGTCGACGAGATCGTCGAGAAGGAGCTGTACAAGCCCTGGTACATGCACAACACCTCCCATTGGCTGGGCCTGGACGTCCACGACGCCGGCACCTACACCCTGCCCGGGGGCGACCGCCGGTTGCTCGCCGCCGGCATGT
>RFGR01000046.1 GCA_003696625.1 Planctomycetota bacterium | reverse complement strand
GTTCGATCTGGCGGCGGCGGTGGTCGCCGGACTGCCGCCGGCCGGCCCGACCCCGTGGATCCTCGACCTCTCCGGCCGGGACGGCCGCTCTTGAGGCCCCGCCTTGTCCGCTTCCGCTCCGCGGAGGAGAATGGGCGGGATGAGGGCCCTGACGCTGCGGATCAACGGCGACGAGGTGCGAGTGGCCGCCCCCGACCACTGGACCCTGCTCGAGGTCCTGCGCTATCAGCTCCGGCTGACCGGCACCAAGCAGGGCTGCGACAAGGGCGACTGCGGCGCCTGCACGGTGCTTCTCGACGGCCGACCGGTGCTCTCCTGCCTGCTGCCGGCCGCGCTCGCCGAGGGCCACGAGATCACGACCATCGAAGGCCTCGCCCCGGCCCACCGCGCCCGCGGCGGCGAGGGGGCCGACCCGGTCCAGGAGGCCTTCGACCGGACCGGCGCGCTCCAGTGCGGCTTCTGCCAGCCGGGCATGATCCTGTCCGCGCGCGCCCTGCTCGACCGGAACCCCCACCCCGACCGGGCCGAGATCCGTGCGGCGCTGAGCGGCAACCTCTGCCGCTGCACCGGCTACGAGCAGATCTATCAGGCGGTCGAGCTGGCCGCCGCCGGCGGGGAGGGCCGGGACTGATGGCCGCCCGCGACCGCCACGGTCCCGAGGCCCCCTGGGGCGAGTTCCGGGTCGTCGGCCGTCCCAATCGCAAGGTGGACGGTATGGACAAGGCCACCGGCCGGGCCGTCTACACCGACGACATCCAGCTGCCGGGGATGCTGCACGCCAAGACCCTGCGCAGCCCCCACGCCCACGCCCGCATCCTGCGGATCGACACCGCCCGGGCCGAGGCCATGCCCGGCGTCCACGCCGTGATCACCGGCGCCGACCTGCCGGTGACCTACGGCATCATCCCCTGGACCCCGGACGAAACGGCTCTCGCCGTGGACAAGGTCCGCTTCGTCGGTGACGAGGTCGCGGCGGTGGCGGCGGTGGACGAGGACACGGCCATCGCGGCGCTGGCGCGGATCGAGGTCGAATACGAGGTCCTCCCCGCCCGCCTCGACCCCGAAGATGCCCTCGCCCACCCCGAGCCGCCGATCCACGAGAACCGCAAGCGGCGGGACAACGTCTCCAAGCACGTCGAACTCGAGTTCGGCGATCTCGCGGCCGGCTTCGCCGCCGCCGACGCCGTCGTCGAGGCGGAGTACTTCTTCCACGGCACCACCCACGCCGCGATCGAGCCGCACTGCGCGGTCGCCCAGGCCACCCCGGACGGCCGCCTGACCCTCTGGTCGTCGACCCAGATCACCCACTACGTCCACCGCGCGCTGGCCCACGTCCTCGGACTCGCTCCCGAGCGGATCCGGGTGATCCAGCCCTGTCTCGGCGGTGCCTTCGGCGGCAAGTCCGACCCGTTCTCGCTCGAGTTCATCACCGCCAAGCTGGCACTGCTGACCGGTCGGCCGGTGAAGATGCTGTGGACCCGCGAGGAGGTCTTCTACGCCCACCGCGGCCGCCACCCGATGCGGATGCGCTACCGGACCGGCGCTACCCGCGACGGCCGGCTGACCGCGGTCGACGCCCGCATCCTGATCGACGGCGGCGCCTACTCGAGCTACGGCCTGGTCACGACCTACTACTCGGGTCAGCTCTTGACCGGTCCCTGCCACATCCCTGCCTACCGCTTCGACTCCACACGGGTGTTCACCAACAAACCGCCCTGCGGGCCGAAGCGCGGCCACGGCTCGGTCCAGCCCCGGTTCGCCTTCGAGTGCCAGCTCGACGAGCTGGCGGTGAAACTCGGGATCGACCCGATCGAGCTGCGCCGGATCAACTTCCAGGGCCGCGACACCGAGACGGTCAACGGCCAGCGGATCACCTCGAACGGTTTCCTCGCCTGCCTCGACGAGGTCGAGCGGGCCAGCGGCTGGAAGGAGCGGCGCGGCCGCCTGCCGCGCGGCCGCGGCCTCGGCGTCGCCGGCTCGATGTACATCTCGGGCACGAACTACCCGATCTACCCGAACGACATGCCCCAGGCCGGGGTCCAGATCAAGCTCGACCGAAGCGGTCTGGCGACGGTCTTCACCGGCGGCAACGACATCGGCCAGGGCTCGAACTCGGTCACCGCCTGGCTGGTGGCCGAGGAACTCGGCTTGCGCCCGGAGGACGTGCGCGTCGTCGCGGCCGACACCGACCTCTGCCCGGTCGACCTCGGCGCCTACTCGAGCCGGGTCACCTTCATGGTCGGCAACGCCGCCATCGACGCCGCCCGCAAGCTGCGGCGGCAGGTGGTCGCGGCCCTGGCCGAGGCCTGGGAGACGGCGGTGGACCGGATCCGCCTCGGCGGCGGCGAGGCCTGGGAGGAAGGCAGCGGCGGCCGCCGCATCCCGTTGCGCGAGGCCTTCCAGATCGCCGAGGCGCGCTTCGACACCCTCGGCGCCACCGGCAGCTACAACACCCCGGAACTGGGCGGCAAGTACCGCGGCGGCACGATCGGCGCCTCCCCGGCCTACTCTTTCACCGCCCACGTGGTCGAGGTCAGCGTCGACGAGGAGACCGGCCGGGTCACCTGCGAGAAGGTCTGGATCGCCCACGACTGCGGCCGAGCGATCAACCCGGTGCTGGTCGCCGGCCAGATGGAGGGTTCGGCCTACATGGGCGTCGCCGAGGCCCTGCTCGAGGAGCACGACGTCAACCGCTACGGGCTGCACCGCGGCCCGAACCTGCTCGACTACCGCCTGCCGACCTCGGTCGACACCCCCGAGCTGCGCAGCCTGATCGTCGAGAGCATCGATCCCGAGGGGCCGTACGGCGCCAAGGAGGCCGGCGAGGGCCCGCTGCACCCGTCGATCCCGGCGATCGCCAATGCGATTTACGACGCGGTCGGCGTGCGCCTGCGCGAGCTTCCCTTCACCCCGGGCAAGGTCCTGGCCGCGCTCGAGCGCCAGCGCCGGGAGGAGGAAGCGCGGTGCTGAGGCTGCCGAGGCTCGAGGTCCTGCGCCCGCGCAGTCTGGACGAGGCGCTGGCGCTGCTCGCCGAGCACGGCGAGGAGGCCCGCCTGCTGGCCGGCGGCACCGATCTGATGCCGAACCTGAAGCACCGGCTGCTCGAGCCCCGGGTCCTGATCGCCCTGAGCGGGATCGAGGAACTGCGCGGGATCGAGCCGGCCGCCGACGGCGGTTTCCGGATCGGAGCGACGACGCCGCTGGCCGAGGTCGCCGCCCACCCCGGCCTGGCGGCCAAGGCGCCCGCCCTGGCCCGGGCGGCGGCGCTGGTCGCCTCGCCGCAGATCCGCAACGTCGGCACCCTCGGCGGCAACCTGCTGCTCGACACCCGCTGCCAGTGGATCAACCAGAGTCACTTCTGGCGTCAGGCCCTCGGTTTCTGTCTGAAGAAGGACGGCACGAAGTGCCACGTGGTCGAGGGCGGCAGCAAGTGCGTCGCCGCCGCCAGCAACGACACCGCCGCGGCCCTGATGACCCTCGACGCGGTGCTCGAGCTGCGCTCCCCTGGCGGCCGCCGCGAGCTGTCGGTGACCGAGCTCTGGCGGGCCGACGGCATCGCCAACAAGAAGCTACGGCCGGACGAGATCCTGGTCGCGCTGCGCCTGCCGCCGACCCCGGCCGGCCACCGCGGCGCCTACGGCAAGCTGCGCGAGCGCGGCTCGATCGACTTCCCGCTGCTCGGTCTCGCCGCCCGCCTCGACCTCGACGGAGCCGGCGTCGTGTCCCGGGCCGAGCTGGCGGCGGTGGCGCTGCAGGCGCGGCCGCTGCTCCTGCCGCGGGCCGGCGAACTGCTGGCCGGCAGGAGGTCCGGCGACGAGGACTTCGCCGCCGCGGTCGCGGCGGTCGCGGCCGAGGCGGCCCGGCGTTTCCGGCCGCTGCCGAACATCCCGGGCGACGCCGAGTGGCGCCGCAAGATGGTGCCGGTCCTGGCCCGCCGCACCCTCCTGGCCGCCGCCGCCGGCGAGCCGGAG
>RFGR01000045.1 GCA_003696625.1 Planctomycetota bacterium | reverse complement strand
TTCCTCTACCTCGGCTGGCACATGATCGGGGAGTACGACGCGACGGCGGGGGACTGGCTGTGGCAGGAGATCCCGATGAACCGGGGCGAGGGGATGCTGGAACACATCGCTCTCGACACGAACGACCTGGACGGGGACACGAACACCTCGGAGTATCGGACCTATGCGGTGCAGACGGACTTCCAGGAAACCGTGTGGGGGCTGAGCGATGCGGCCGGGGCGATGGTCGAGCGGTACCGTTTTAGTGTCTTGTGTAATAAGAAGAAAACAAGGATTGAATGTTTCTGTGCCGGCCCGAAAAGCCCGGGTACTCCGAAAGGAGGAACGATTAATGGGCGTTCGAAGTCGAGCAAGAGTGGGACACTCCATCCGGTTGCCATCACTTACTGGTGGAGTATCCGGCATGGAGCTTACCAGACAGAGGAAACCGGGGGACTGAATTTCTCTGGATACCTTTGCTGTCCCTGTTCCCCTGACGTGGGGAAGACCCTTCTTCATGAAGGTCTTCATATCGCCTGCGAGGAGAGGAATCCTGAGAAGCAGCATCTGTGTAGCCACACTTCCAAAGGAACAGGAGGTCTCTGGGGAGATCAAGCTTACGATACAGTTGCTGGGCACATCAAGGGCTGTTTGGAGGGAAAGAACAAGCCCAATTCTCCCGAGTGCGAATTGGCTTCGCAAGAGATTGAAGAGATGCTAAAGGTTCGATGAGGGGCAGGTTCCTCGCTCTTCTTCTGTTGCTGGCTTTCCACGCTTGCCCTCTCGCTTGTCACCAGGGGGATGTTAACGGGCGGTTAGTCGATCCAGGAACAGGAAGGACAGAAGTATTGCAAGCCATCTGTGGTTTCTTCGCAATCGATCTCCAGGATGGTGTCGACATCCAAGTTTGGGAAATGGCCAGCCTGTGCTCGTTTTCGGAGTACATGATACAAAAGGCTGTTGAGATGGAGTCCAACGGCAAGAATGAGGCGGAATACTCAACCCTCTGTTTCGCCTTGTTCCCGTCCGCCCCAAAGGCGGCTGCTGCGGCATTCAGCAACAGGGTGCGGGAGATTCAAAAAGGCAATGAAATAACAGCCAGCACTGAACTCAAGAACATTTCCTGTCGGGAAAGTAACCCCATCCAAGTTGTCCAGCTGGATATTGGGGTTCTTCTCCCCTCTGATCTTGACTATGGTGGAGTCCTGGCCTACATCGAGTTAACGAGCACAGGTCAGGGCTTCATGAGTGAAAGTGGCTATTTGGCGTTCCTCCAAAGGAGGAATGAGGAGTGGTCTGTGATGGATATGAAGAGGATATGGCAATCATAACAGCCCCTGGCATTGGTCCTGGATCTCCAATTCCCGGCTTGAGAGAGTAGCCCCATGGCAAAGGGCCGCCACCCATGGACGGAGCAGGAAGCGCACTCTTATCCTCTGCTTTTTACCTCCCAAGGTTCCCGGATCACCACTTCCACGAGCGCCTGAGCCGACAGCTCGGAATTGTCCAGGGTCTTTCGCACTTTGGAGTGAACCCCCAAGCCGCCCTCGCCGTTATCCCCTTCCGGCTGTCGCTGCCATCGGACTCCGCAGCACTCCGAGCCCGTAGATCTCCACCTCCATCACGTCGCTGTCTCGCAGATAGACCAGCGGCTTGCGGGCAAAGTCGACGCCGGGCGGGGCGCCGATCAGTACCCAGGCCGCCCTCCATGACGAGGTGGCGGGGGTGCGCCACGGCGAGGTCTTCCGCTACGACGACCTCGACCGCCTGATCAAAATGTGGACCGACCTCGAGAACCCGGCCAGCTACGCCACGACCGACCCGGTCGAGGCCACGGCCACCTTCGACGAGCAGGTGCGCTACGATCTGGGCAAGGTGTACGAGCGCAAGGACCGGACGGTGAACCCGGACGACGGGCAGGACACCTGGATCTCCCATCCGATCACGGTGAACAACTTCTACCAGGACCCGGTGGTGGACGGTCAGGCGCAGAGCTACGACGCCAACGGCCCGTTCACGGAAAATAGCCCGTGGGTTTTCTCCTGGACGGTGCTTGGGGATCTCGCGGCGGCGGAGCCGGACACGGGCACGACGAGGCAGAACCTCTACGACGCCTTTGGGCGGCGGGTGGGGACGACGGCCCGCTCCCAGGTGTCGCGCTACCTCTACCACGGCGGGCACATGATCGGGGAGTACGGTGGACGGGGCGGCCACGGGCTATGGCAGGAGATCCCGATGAACCGGGGAGAGGGGATGCTTGATCACGTCGCCCGCGACACGAACGACCTGGACGGGGATGCGAACACGACGGAGTACCGCACCTACGCGGTGCAGACGGACTTCCAGGAGACCGTGTGGGGGCTGAGCGATGCGGCCGGGGCGGTGGTGGAGCGGTACCGCTACCCGGACCCTTATGGGGTGAGCCGGACCGAGGATGCCTCAGGGACCGACTTGGGCGAATACGCCACGCAGATCTTCCACCGCAAGCGGCTGCACGGCGGGGTGGTGGATGCGGTGATGGTGCTGTATGACTTCCGGAATCGGTGGCTGGAGCCGGGGGAGGGGGCGTGGATGGCGAGGGATCCATTGGGTTCTGTGGACTCTCCGAATCTCTTTCAAGCTTGGCTCAGCGGCCCCCTTTTCTCAACGGATGTCCTTGGACTCTGCGTGGGAGGTTGCGGCACTGGTGGCGGTGGTGGAGGGACCATTTCATTGCCAATCAATAAACCATGTGAGTGTGGTTGTGACTCCAGGGATTTCTTTTTGAAGATGAATGAATGGGCGAAGACATGCAAGCATGTAGACTGGGGATCCGTTGATCTTGATCCGGAGACGGCCCCAAAGGCCAGGTTGTTCTGCGATGTCGTGAACAAGCGTGGTATCAGATACGCGGGTTGTGTTCCATGTCCTGATGGAAAGTGCGCGTACACTTCAGGGGCCTTCGATATCTCGTTCTGCTGCCTGAACCATACCAACTCTGTGAATGGAAGGTACAATTGTGGCTCAGAGGATTGTGCTGGATTGATGGACCATGAAATCGGGCATATCTGGTGCTGGGTCCATCATCCAGGATGGAATTGTCGGCGGGAACCCGATGATGATTTTGAGGGATGTCCATCGAGAGAAGAGTGTGGCAGGGCCTTGCTTTCTTGCCTGAATGGGCGGCCGGCATCATGTCATTGGGTAGAGAGGTGCGTCGAATGCGACTTTTTCTGAGTCGGTGGATCGTACAGACCGTGATCTTGCCTGTCCTCTGGGTTCTTCTTCCGTGTTGTGGGAAGAGCAACTGCCCCCAAGGAGTGGCCGTCCGCACAGGGCAAGACATTCGCCTGGTTCTGCGTTATTCCTACTCCCCCGAGGGACAGTGCTCAGACGGCGAGATCGATGCTCTGATGAATAGGCTGGGAAGTGCAATCCTCAAGCATTTAAATGGGGGCTTGACATTCGATGTTCCGCCAGAAGCTCCCGTTGTCTTGTTGAATCTTCTCGGCTCCGCACTATTGTCTGTCCAGGCTCCTGTTGACGGTTTCTTCCTTCATGTCACTTCCTCTGATGAACGATTGTGGCTTGATTTGCCAAGCAACCGTTCGCATTTCGGCCCATCCGTCGTTGTCAGGCTCGTTCCTGACCGCCAAGGCCATCGAGGTCAGATGCTCCTCGAAGCCTATGCATCTTCGCTGAAGGGAAGAGACCGCACCCTATTCTGGGGAGAGTCGGGAATGGATTCGTTGTCTCAGTTGGATCTGGGCAAGACGACAGTGTTCATTTCTCCGACCATTGGCGGCACCTGCAGCGACATCCTTCAGCCCATCCGCTGGCTTCGGGAGATTGGCGTTCCTCGGATTGTCCCGGATGATTATCGTTCGCCTGACTTGGTTGGACTTCGATTCGATCTACCCTCGTCGGTTGAGACCATCCCCGGCGATGGGCACCGAGGTCCATTTCATCCGTTGTTCGTTCCGCGATCCAATCGGTGAGGCCTTGGCCTACATCTACAGGTTCCGGTCCACCTGAGCCCCTTCTCTCGGCCATTCCCGACCGGCAGGTCCAGGCCTACGGCAGTCCTCCTCTATCGATAGCAGGTAGCCGTCCGGTGATCCGTAGCCGTCCGGCGATCCCATCCCCCGCGCCGCAGGCAGAAATCAGGCCATTCTTTTTCGCTCTCAGCCCCTCTCCGCCCGCGCGGCCTTCCAGCCCCACGGCGTGAGCGTCCCGATCTCGGACATCGGCGTTGTCGCCACCCAGTCCAGCACGTCCTCCAGGTACGCCTCCGGGTCCACCCCGTTCTGCTTGCACGACAGCACCAGCGAATACAGCCGGCACGCCACCTCGCCGCCCCACGGGCTGGCGAAGATCACCCTGTTGTTGCGGCCCACCGCCAGGTGGCGCAGGTCCCGCTCGGTGTCGCTGTTGTGGATCGGCAGCTGCGGGTCCTCCAAGAAGGCCGATAGCGCCTGCCGCTGGTTCACCAGGTCCGTCATCGCCTGGCCGAGCAGGCTCTTCGGCAGCGTCGAGCGGGCACCCCGGAGCGATTCCACTGCCGCGCACAGCTCGGCCCACACCGCCCTCGACCTTCGCTCGCGCACCGCCCGGCGCGGCTCGAGGAAGGGTGGTGTCCAGGATCTTTCGCACTTTCGGATAAACCCCCAAGCCACCCTAACCGCTATTCCCCTCCGGCCGTCTCGCTCACCGGATTCCGCAGCACCCCGAGGCCGTCGATCTCCACCTCCATCACGTCGCCATCGTGCAGATAGACCGGCGGCTTGCGGGCGAAGCCGACCCCGGGCGGGGTGCCGGTCAGCACCAGGTCGCCGGGCTCGAGGGTGACGAAGGCGCTGAGCGCCTCGACCAGCGCCGGGACGCCGAAGACGAGCTGGTCGGTGCGCGAGTCCTGCATCGTCTCACCGTTCAGGCGCAGGCGGATGGCCAGGTCGTGCGGGTCGGGCAGCTCGTCGGCGGTGCGCAGGAAGGGGCCGAGCGGGCAGAAGGTGTCGCAGGCCTTGCCGCGGGTCCACTGGCCGTCGGCGAACTGGTAGGCGCGGGCCGAGACGTCGTTGGCGCAGGCGTAGCCGAGCACGTGGCGGGCCGCCTCGGCCGCCGGCACCCGGCGGGCGCGGCGGCCGACGACGAAGGCCAGCTCGGCCTCGTAGTCGGTCTGGGCGTCCGGCTCGGGCAGGAGCACCGGCTCGTCCGGGCCGATCACGCAGCTCCCGAACTTGCTGAAGACCAGCGGCCGCTCCGGAATCTCCATGCCGCTCTCGGCCGCGTGGTCGCGGTAGTTCAGGCCGATGCAGATCACCTTGCCGGGCGGCGGCACCGGCGCCAGCAGCCGGACCTCGGCCCGCGGCCGCAGTGCCGCCGCCGGTAGCTCGGCCGCCGGCCGGGCGGCCAGGGCGCGGGCCGCGGCGAGCGGGGCGCCGTCCAGGTCGAGCCAGCCGGCCGGCGTGGCGGGCTGGGGCAGGCCGGCGGCGGGGGCGGTGAAGTCGAGCACCCGGTCGTCGCCGACCAGGGCGCCGGTGCGCGCGGCGGATTCGCCGGCGGGGAGGAAGCGGACGATTCTCATGGCTTCGGGCCGGCGGCCTCGGGGCGGTCCGGCGGGTCGATCAGGAGGATGCGCAGCTCGCGCGGGCCGTGCACGCCGAGGACCAGCTCGAGCTCGATGTCGGCGGTGCGGGAAGGGCCGGTGACGAAGGTGACCAGGCGGCTCATCGCCGCTGGGTCGGCTCCACCCAAGCGGGCCAGGGCGCTGCCCAAGGTGGGAAGGATGCGGTCGCGCCGCAGCAGGCAGACGTGGCGCGGCGGCACCAGGCTGACCAGCCGGTGGCGCTCCTCGTCGCCGACCAAGACCAGGGTGCCGGTCTCGGCGATGCCGTACTGGGCGCAGCTCAGGCCGGCGTCGGCGGCGAGCAGCGCGGCGCGGTCCTCCCAGCCCGGGAAGGCGCGGGGGGCCTGGCCGCCGGCGGCCGCCAGCTCTGCCAGCGCGGCCTGCACCTCGGGCGCGTCGGAGCAGGCGACGGTTTCGACTCCGGCCAGCGCCTCCGCCAGGGTGGCCGGGAAGACCGCGCCGACCGCCTCGGCCGCGGCGCGGAAGGCGACCAGGTCGCCGG
Organism: Planctomycetota bacterium; assembly: GCA_003696625.1. Taxonomy (GTDB): domain Bacteria; phylum Planctomycetota; class UBA1135; order UBA1135; family UBA1135; genus J029. Next base: position 1,357 of record RFGR01000045.1, on the reverse strand, counting down.
GGCCGGGGGGCGGCGGCTCGACCGGCGGCAGCGGCGGCGCCTCCACCCCGGCCAGGGCGGCGCGGATCCGCTCCAGGATGCGGTCGCGGGCGCTCATTGCTCCCCTCCCCGCCGCCCGCGGCGCTCCAGCCGGTTCCGCCACAGCGCGGCGAAGCCGCCGGCGTCCGGCCGTGGCAGCTCGCGGCCGCGCCGCCAAGCGCCGAGCGGGCCGAGCCGGCGCGCCAGCGGCCAGGTCCAGCGCAGCAGCCGGGCGGCCCAGGCCAGCCGCCGCGGCGAGCGCGCCAGCCAGGCCCAGGCGCGGAAGCCGAGGCGCTCGGCCCGGCCGCCGATCGGCGGCGCCGCCCCCTCCCGCCGCAGGTCGAGCAGCAGCTCGGGCAGCGGGATCTTCACCGGGCAGACTTCGGCGCAGGCGCCGCACAGGCTCGAGGCGTGCGGCAGCGGCCGCGCGGCCGCCACGCCGGCGAGCTGCGGCGTCAGCACCGCGCCGATCGGGCCGGGGTAGACCGAGCCGTAGGCGTGGCCGCCGACCAGCCGGTACACCGGGCAGACGTTCAGGCAGGCGCCGCAGCGGATGCACTGCAGCGTCTGCCGCCGCAGCGGGTCGGCCAGCGCCGCGCTGCGCCGGTTGTCGAGCAGCACGAGGTGCAGCTCCTCCGGCCCCTCCAACCGCGCCCGGCCGGTGAAGAGGGACTGGTAGCTGGTCAGCACCTGGCCGGTGCCCGAGCGCGGCAGGAGCCGCAGGAAGACCTCGAGGTCGGCCAGCCGCGGCACGATCTTCTCGATGCCCATCAGCGCCACGTGCACCCGCGGCAGGGAGGTGGTCAGGCGGATGTTGCCCTCGTTCTCGAGCAGCAGGAAGCCGCCGGTCTCGGCGACGGCGAAGTTGACGCCGCTGATCCCGACCGCGGCGGCGGCGAACTCTCGCCGCAGGATGCCGCGGGCCAGGGCGGTCAGCTCCTCGGCGCCCGCCTCCGGCGCGCTCTGGAATCGCTCGGCGAACATCGCCGCGATCTGCCCGCGCGTCTTGTGGATCGCCGGCACGATGATGTGCGAGGGCGGCTCGCCGGCGAGCTGCTGGATCCACTCGCCGAGGTCGGTCTCGACCGGGCGCAGGCCGCGGGCCTCGAGCACGGCGTTGAGGCCGATCTCCTCGCTGACCATGCTCTTCGACTTGACTACCGGCCGCTCGCCGGCCGCGGCCACCAGGTCGGCCAGGATCGCGGCTGCGGCGGCGGCGTCCTCGGCCCAGTGGATCCGCACCCCGGCCGCCTCGGCGCGGGCGGTGAACTGCTCGAGGTAGTGGTCGAGCCGGGCCAGGGTGTGCGCCTTGATCGCCCGCGCCCGCTCGCGCAGTTCC
>RFGR01000044.1 GCA_003696625.1 Planctomycetota bacterium | reverse complement strand
GAATTCGATCCGGAGCTTCCTCTCCGGGTGGCCTTGATCGACATCCAGGTCATCCCGGATGGAGCGGGCCAGACCCTTCGGAACTTCGAGACCGAAGCCCTGATCGAGGCCGCACCGACCGGCGAGTTCGTGTTCGAGGGGGTCTTCCCCGGGGAGAAGGAGGTGACCGTCCTGCAACAGACGGCGCCGGGAGAATGGGTCTTCTCCTTCGCCTCATTCCAACTCGGCCCCGGCGAGAGCCGGGATCTCGGCACCTTCTCGCCGGTCCCGGAGACCCTCACCCTCGTGGTCGGCTTGCGGGACGAAACCGGCGCAAGATTGGATCCGAACGACCCGAGCCTGTGGCGGGAGGAACCAGCCGAGACCAGGTGCGACGTCCTGATCAAGCAGGAGGCGGACGGACTGCTCCATCCGATCTGGGAATGGGTCCAGGCCGATCTGGGCCAGGTGATCCGTTTCCAGGGGTTCCCGGTCGGCCGCTGGAGCGTCCAGGCCATGCCCCTGCGCGGCTGGCCTTCGGCCCTCCGCGGTTGGTCGTTGCCCCGCAACGAGGCCTACGTCGAAGGCTTCTCCGACCGCCTCTTGCGCGTGGACTTCGTTCTGCGCCGCACGGGCTGACGGCGCCTCAGAGCCCGATCTCGGCCGAGATCAGCCTGGAGCGGCGCGTTCGGGTCGACTCCTCGGCCACGGCCTGGAACCAGATCGTCCGCCCGGCGGTGCCGGCCGGCACCGCCACCGGCACGCTGGCGTTGCCGGCGACGTCGGCCGTGACCGAACCGAGCTGGATCAGCGGCTTGGCCAGGGCCAGCTTGAGGTAGCGGTTGTTGGTGTAGATCCGGATTCGGTCGGCGCCGCGGCTCGAGGCGAGGAAATGGACCGTGGCGCCCGGCTCGACGCCGGTCAGGGAGAGCGTGGCGGTGGCGCCCTGGTTCAGGCCGGTGACCGCCAGCGGCAGGGTGACCCCGCCGGAGAGGGCGATCAGCGAACCGTTGTCAGCCAGGCCGCCGCGATCGCTGTAGGGGGCTCCGATCACGAGGTCGTCCCGGCCGTCCAGGTCGGCGTCGTTGAGGACCAGGACGCTCCAGGCCACGCGCTCGTCGGCGACCGCGCCGTCGTAGCGCCAGAGCAGGCCGCCGTCGGCGCCGGCCAGGGCCAGGATGCAGCCGTTGTTGGTCAGGCCGGCGGTGTCGGCCAGGTCGCTGGCGGTGAGGAAGTCGGTGCGGCCGTCGCCGTCGAGGTCGCTGATGCGGTCGAGCCGTTCGCCGACCCGGGCGTCGTCGCCGCCGCCGGTGACGCGCCAGATGGTGCCGCCGCCGGCACCCGAGATGGCTTCGACGGCGCCGTTGTTCACCAGGCCGCCGCCATCAGCGAAGGGGCTGCCGCAGATCAGGTCCTGGACGCCGTCGCCGTCGAGATCCTGCGCGTCGAGCAGGTTCTGGCCGAGGTGGTCGCCGTCGGCGGCGCCGTCGCGCCGCCAGAGCGGGAAGCCGTTGGCGCCGGACAGGAGTTCCAGGTAGCCGTTACCGTTGCGCCCGAGGGTGTGGGCGTCGGGGGCGGCGGCGGCGACATCGGGCGTGCCGTCGCCGTCGACATCGCCGGGCAGGACCAGGATCCGGCCGAGGCGGCCGTAGTTGTCCGGGCCGATCCGTTCCCAGAGGACCGCGCCGGTGCGGCCGTCCAGCAGCCGGACGGCGCCGTTCTCGGTCATGCCCCAGGCGGACAGGTTCGGCACCCCGATCAGGAGGTCACGCAGACCGTCGCCGGTGAAGTCCTGCTCGAGCACGAGTTCGGCGCCGAAGTTCTCGCCGTGGGAATTGCCGGACCGCTCCCAGATCGTGGCGCCGTCGGCGCCGGACAGGAGCTGGACGCGGCCGTTGCCGAACCAGCCCTGAGTGGAGGCGGAGGAATCCACGACCAGCACGTCGGGCACCCCGTCGCCGCCGGCGTCCTGGAAGCCGCGCACCACCTGGCCGAGTTGGAGGTTGGCGGCGGCGCCGTCGCGGCGCCAGAGGACCTGCCCGGTGGCGGACGACACCGCGAGGACGAAGCCGTTGCGGAAGAGGCCGTTGGTCCCGGCCTTGGGGTTGCTGGCGACCAGGTCGCGGAAGCCGTCGCCGTCGAGATCCTTCACCTTGCGCACCTGAGAGCCGAGGCCCTCGTTGTCGCCGGTACCGGACAGGCGCCAGAGCGGAAAGCCGGTGCGGCCGGAGACCACCTCGAGATAGCCGTTGCGGATGAGGCCGTTGCTCGAGGCGCCCCGGGAACCGACGGCGAACTCGGCCACGCCGTCGCCGTCGAGGTCGTCGAGGACGGCGCCGTCCGAGCCGAGTTCCTCGCCGTCGAAGACGCCGACCTGGCGCCAGAGGATGGCGCCCGTGGCGCCGGAGACGGCCTCGACCGAGCCGTTGCCGACGCGGCCGTTGACCGACAGGCCGGGCTCGCGGACGAAGAAGTCCTGAACGCCGTCGCCGTCCACGTCAGTCTGGGTCGGGGTGAAGACCTCCCCGTAGCGCTGTTGGTCGGTGCCGCCGTCGCGCCGCCAGAGCAGCGCGCCGCTGGCGCCGGAGAAGGCCTGCACCGTGCCGTTCTCGGACAGGAGGTTGGTCGAGGCGCCGGGGCTGGCCGAGATCAGGTCGGCCACGCGGTCGCCGTCGAGGTCGCCGGTCTGGCCGATCAGGGACCAGCCGATCGTGTCGAAGGCCTGCTCGCCATCGGTCCGCCAGCGGACCGCGGAGTCGGCCTGCTGGGCGGAGAGAAGGGGGACGAGAAGGGCAAGAACAAAGAGGGGGCGGAGTCGGGCAGGGACCATGATTTCCAGGGGAGGATGGGAGGAATCCAGTCTATTCGACCCGGATTCGTCGTCAATCCCCGCCGCTGGGGCCTCAAGGCACCGGCACCGCCGCGGTGCGGCTGAGCGCGCCGCCGCCGCCGGGGTGCAGCCCCAGGCCCTGCACGTAGAGCGTGTGCCCGCTCCAGCTCGCCGCCAGCGGCAGCGGCACGAGCGCGGTGCCTTCCCCGGCCAGCCGGGCCTGGAAGTAGACGCTCAGGTCCGGCGGCGACAGCCCGAGCAGGCCGTAGGCGGTCGGCACCTGGTCGGGCACGAGCGACCAGGCGAGCAGCGCCGGCTGGTTCGGTAGCGCCGCCAAACCCGTGTCGAGCGCGGCGCCGGCGGGGTCGGGCACCGCCCACAGCGGCGGCAGGGCGCAGCGGCTCTGCTGGCGCGAGGGCTCGGCGGCGAAGCCCTGGCCGATCAGCTCCCGCCAGAGGTCCTCCTCGCCGCGGACGTCCGCCCGCAGCAGGCCGGCGACCAGCCGCCGGTGCAGGCGGTGCTGCTCGGCGCCGGGCAGGGGATCGCCGGAGCCGGGGGTGTCGGTGCAGCCGACGTGCCCCATGCCCTGGATCTCCCAGAAGACGTTGCGCTCGGCGGCGCGGGCGCGGTCGAACCAGGCGTGGACGGTGGCCGAGGGCACGACCCAGTCGACCGAGCCGGCGATCCAGTAGGCGCGGCCGGTGAAGGCGGCGACGTTGGCGTTGCCGTAGGCGTCGGTCGCGGCCGCCTGCAGGCCGACGATCGTGCGCACCCGCGGCTCGATGCCGATCAGGAGCGACAGCGTGCCGCCGCCCATCGAGTGGCCGACCACCGGCCAGTCGCCGCCCTGCTCGACCATGCCGGACAGCCAGGAAAGCGCCGCGGCGCCCTGCTGCTCGGTCCAGTGCAGCAGCGAGCGGGTGTCGCGGGCGTACTGGTAGGTGTCGGGGAAGAGGCCGGTCTCGGTGCCGGTCGAAGCGACGACGAAGCCCCAGCTCGCCAGGTGCAGGCAGAGCGCGTCGTAGCTCGACGGCCGGCCGAGCCAGCCGTGCTGGAAGCCGGCCAGCGGGTAGGGTCCGGCGGCCGGGTCGGGCGGCGCGCCCTGGCCGGCGGCGGTGGCCGGGTAGTAGATCCGGCCGCGGATCGTGCCCTGGCCGAAGATCGCGTCCTGGAAGACGACGTCGCGCCAGCCGGCCAGGTGCGGGCCGGGATCCTCCGGCGCCTGCGGCGCGGCGGGCAGGGCGGCGAGGGCGAGCAGCAGCGAGAGGACCATCTCTCCATCCTACCCCGGAATCCCGGCGTCGGTCAGCAGGTAGACGGCGAAGGAGGCCAGCCAGTGCTCGCCCTCGTAGTAGCCGCTGAAGACGTAGCCGAGCCCGGCCTCGGCGTGCGCCGCGGCGGCGGCCAGCAGCGTCGCCCGCCGCGGGTCGTCCGCCGGCAGCGCGGCGGCGATGCCGCGCTGGGTCCAGGCCCGGACCAGGTTCAGGCCGGCGAGGTGGACCAGCTTGCCGTCGGTCGGATCACTGACCTCGACCGGGGTGCCGAGGTGGCCGAGTTCGCCGGCGCGCAGGCCGGGCAAGAAGCGGTCGAGCCAGGCCGAGAACTCCTCCGGCGGCAGCACCCGCCGCATCAGGTCGGCCTCGAGCAGGCCGGGGCTGAAGAAGTCGTGCCCGCTCGGCTCGTACTGGACCGGGTAGTCGCGGTCGCCGAGGTAGTAGGCGCGGGCGCGTTCCTCCGCCAGCGCCGCCAGCTCGCGGTCGCCGACCGCGCGGGCGTAGTCGAGGAACTCGGCCAGCGCCCAGGCGGTGTTCGGGTGCTCACCGACCCGGATCGGCCAGCTCAGCTTCGGCAGGTAGGCCTTCGTCAGCTCGACGATCCGCTCCTCGAGCGGCCGCAGGTGGGCGGCCCACACCCGCGCCTGCGGGTCGTCCCAGCCGCGCAGTTCCTGGGCCAGGCGCAGCAGCCAGGCCCAGCCGTAGGTGCGCTCGAAGCTGCGGTTGTGCTTGGGCTCGAAGTAGGCCGCCTCGGCCGCCAGCTCGGCGGCGCCGAGGTGTTCGGCCAGCGCCGCCCGCGCCTCGGCCTCGATCGGCGAGCCGGGGTACGCGCGCAGCAGCCGGACCAGCATCCAGTGGCCGTGCACGGCGCTGTGCCAGTCGAAGCTGCCGTAGAAGGCCGGGTGCATCGCCCGCGGCGCGCGCACGTCCTCCGGTCCGGCCATGACGTTGCCGGGCTTGTTCGGAAACTCGCGGCCGATGCCGTCCAGGGCCAGGCGGGCGAAGGCGGCCACCTGTTCGGGCGTGAGGTCCGCGCCG
>RFGR01000006.1 GCA_003696625.1 Planctomycetota bacterium | reverse complement strand
GCCAGGGTCACGGCCGGGCCGCGGCTGCCGGCGGCTTCACCGGCGGCCGGTCCGAAGCCGATCCGGGTGTAGCTCTCCAGCTCGCGCGGCTGCAGCCGCACCTCGGCGACGTCGCGGACCCGAACCGGCAGCCCGTCGCGGGCCGCGACGACCAGGGCGCCGACCTCCTCGACCCCGGCCAACCCGTCGCCGGCGCTGAGGTGGAAGCGGCCGTTGCGCTCGTCGAAGTCGCCGGCCCAGACCGTACGGTCGGCGTTGTGGATCGCCGCCGCCACCTCGCCCAGGCTCAGGCCGCGGCCCTGCAGCCGTTCGCGGTCGACCTCGACCAGCACCTCGAGCGGGGCGCCGCCGGTCAGAGTGGTCCGGGACAGCTGCGGCAGGGCGTCGAGCCGGGCCTTGAGCTCCTCGCCGATCCGACGCAGGTCGTGTTCGTCGTAGCCGGGCCCGTAGAGGGCCATGGTGACGATCGGCACGTCGTCGATCTCGATCGGCTTCACCACCCAGGAGCGGACCATCGGCGGCATCAGATCGAGGTTCTGCTCGATCCGGTTGCGCAGCTTGATCAGGGAGTCTTCGCGATCCTCGCCGACGAAGAAGCGGACCGTCACCACCGCCTGGTCGCGGCGCGAGATGGAATAGACGTACTCGACGCCGTCGAGCTGCCAGAGCAGCCGCTCGAGCGGGGTCGCGACCAGCTTCTCGACCTCCTGGGCCGAGTAGCCCGGAGCGTCGACGAAGACGTCGGCCAACGGAACGACGATCTGGGGCTCCTCCTCGCGGGCGGTGGTCAGGATGGCCGCGGCCCCGAGCGCCAGCGAGGCGATCAGCAACAGGGCCGCGTTGCGCCCGATCAGGAAACGGGCGACGAACCGCTCGAGGAAGGGTCGGTCGCGCAGGTCGGGCAGGCTCCGGTTCACGGCAGGCCGACCTCCTCCCCGCCGGCCAGGCCGGAGAGGATCTCGACCTGTTCGCCGAGGCGGCGGCCGGTCCGGACCGCGCGCCGCTCCCAGCCGCGTCCGCTCCTGACCAAGACCATCTCGACCTGGCCGACCCGGCGGACCGCGGCCGCCGGCACGCAGACCAGGGAGCGCAGGCCGACCGTGTAACGGAGGGTGCCGAAATCGCCGGGCGCCGGCTCGAAGCCCTCCTCGCCGGCGCCGGTGAGCGGCACCCGGATGCGGATCGTGCGGCTGCGCGGATCGGCGCTGGGCGCCACCTCCGAGACCGCCGCCCGGCCGCTGCGATCGCCGATGGCCCACTCCAGCTCCGTGCCGAGGCCGACGTGCTCGCGGTCGCCGACCGGCAGGCGGGCCTCGAGGCAGATGCGGGCGGGGTCGTAGAGCCGGAACAGGGGTGCGCCGGGGACGGCAAGATCACCGGGGCCGACCAGTCTGGCCTCGACCACGGCGTCCACCGGCGCCAGGACCCGGGCCTTGCCGAGCCGGATCCTGGCCATCTCGAGCTGCGCCTCGGCCTGACGGAGGGCGGTCTGGGCCCGGTCCCACTCCCGCTCGGGAGCGACCCGTTCATCCCGCAGCCGGCGGACCCGGTCGGCCTCGACCCGGGCCAGTTCGACCGCCGCCTCGGCGGCGTCGACCGCCGCCCGCAGCGGCTGGTCGTCCAGTTCGGCCAGGAGCTGGCCGGCGCGGACGCGGTCGCCGACGTCGGCGTGGATCCGGAGGACCCGCCCCTGGACCTCGGCCGCGGCCTGGATGTGGTCGAGCGAGCGGACGGTGGCGGCCAGCTCCCGCTCCACCGGCAAATCGCAGAGGACGGCGCTGCCGGTGGCGGCCGGAGGCGAAGGCCGCTCGAGGCCGGCCGGCGCCGGACCGGCCTCCGGGGCGTCCGGACCGCAGGCGCCGAGCAGGGCCGAAGCAAGGAGGACGCTCAGGCCGAGCGGGACCCTCATCGGTCTTCCCCCTCCCCGTCGACGACGCGGCAGTGGTTCTGGATGCAGTCCAGCAGCCCGAGCAGCTCGATCCGGACCAGGCGGTAGTACACCCGCTGGCCGTCCCGGCTGGCCGCCAGCACGCCGTGCTGGCGGAGGACGCCCAGGTGCTGGGAGGTCACGGCCTGCCCGCACTCGGCCGCCTCGGCGATCTCGCCGACGCAGGCGGGACCGTGACGAAGGAAATCCAAGATCCGCAACCGGATCGGATGGGCCGCGACCCGGATCAGCGGAGCGGCGCGATCGAGTTGTTCGCGAGGCACGAGCGGGGACCGTTTCATTGCCTCATCTTTATATCATCCTATTTCGATGTTTCAAGACACAACCTTCATGGATTCTCGGCCCAAGCCCGCAAATCCTTGCAAACCCAGGGGTTGGATTCCGTATCAGAGATCTCGGGAGCCCGCGCCACGCCAGAATCGGGCCGACCGTCGCCTGATCCCTACCATGTCCCCTACGCCCTCCCTCTCCCCGTCCGCCCCCCCGGCCTCCTCACTCCGGGTCATCGTCCGCCCGTTGCCGAAGGTCGTCTTCTTCTACCTGACCTGGATCGCTTCGCTCGCCTGCGCCCTGATCGCCACCGTGGCGAGCGACGGTGGACCGCCCGAAGGGCCGCTCGGGCTGATCTGGGTCGGCGTCTTCTTCTTCAACCTGCTCGTGATCTCCTTCGACTTCAACGAGGAACGCTCGCTGATCGCGGTGTTCGGGTTGATCGCGGCCGTGCTCGCCCTCCTCTACTTCGGCGTTCTCGGTTCGGTCGGCACCTGGCTGAGTTCCCTGCGTCCGGCGATGGACGCCACCTTCTACTGGCTGGTGTTCGCCGGCTTCAGCCTGATCTACGCCGTGGTCTGGCTGAACTCCCGCTTCGACTACTGGATCTTCCGCCCGAACGAGGTCATCCACCGCTACGGGATCTTCCCGAAGATGAAGCGGTTCAGCACTGAAGATCTCCGCTTCGACAAGGAGGTGCCGGACGTGCTCGAACGGCTCCTCCTCGGCGCCGGTCGCCTGATCCTCACCACGCCGCACGAGAAGCATCCGGTGGTCATCGAGCACGTGCTCCGGATCGGCCGGATCGACGACGAGATCGCCGAGATCCTCGGCGTCAAGGCCGTGGTCGAACGGGGCCCGACCAGGGAGTGAGGCGCGCCCGAAGCGAAAAACCAGCGGCCGGATGGGCTTCCGACCGCTGGCTTCCTTTTCCCCTTTGCTTTGCTTTCCTCGCCCCGCCATCCCCTGCAGGACGAGGTCTCGAAAGAGAACCCATGCGTAGCACTGTTCGTATCGGCAGGGACATGCTCTGGAATCATGGGAATTCCGGTTTTCTTTTCCAAAATCTCAGCAACTTCCTTGACATGGCCGTGCGGGGCTGATTCACAGCCGCCATTCACCGCAGCGCCAGCGCCCCCTTCCTCCCGCTTGGACCAGACGGAATCCGCATTCCTCCAATGCCGAAAAGGTGGTTGCTTCCTTCCGGTCGAGGATGCCGCCGGTGAAGAGGCGGCCGCCGCGTGCGGTCCGCGCGGCCAGCACCGCCGCGTTCTCGGCGATCAAGTCGGAGTGGAGGTTGGCCAGGACCGTGTCCCAGACCCCTCCGGCGGTTTCGAGGCCGCCGCGCCAGAAACGACAGACGGCCTCGACCCCGTTCGCCTCGGCCGCGGCCCGGGCCTGGACGGCGCTGGCCGGATCCGGGTCCATGCCGGCGACCCGCTCGGCCCCGAGCAGGGCGGCCGCCACCGCCAGGATGCCGCTGCCGGTGCCGAGGTCGAGCACCCTGCCGAGCGGCCTCCGCTCGGCCCAGCGCCGCAGGCTGCGGAGCGCCATCCGGGTGGAGGCGTGGCCGCCGGTGCCGAAGGCCGAGCCGGCGGCGATCCGCAGCGGCTGGTCGCCGGGCCGCAGAGGGAGAGAAGCCGGATCGTGGAAGGCGGCGTGGACGACGAAGCCGGCGCAGCGGAACGGCCGCCAACGCCGCCGCCAGAGCGACTCCCAGTCCTCGCGGCGACGCCGCTCGATCGCCATCGACCAGGCGGCCGGCCCCCAGCCGCAGGCCCGGGCCAGCTCCTCGATCCGCCGGCGCAGCGCCTCCTCCCGCCCGACCGCGGCGATCAGGACCAGCTCCGCCTCCGGCCGCGAGGGCGGCTTCTCCCCGTCCAACAGGCCGGCCGGCCAGGTCTCCTCGGCCAGGGCCGCCCCCCAGCCCTCCTCCTGGAGCAGCCAGATCGCGGTCTCGACGTAGCCGGCCGGCAGCCGCAGGCGGACGTGCAGCATCTCGTCGGCGGGCGGGCGGTCCATGCGGCCCTAGGATGGGCGGCCATGCCCGCCCGGCACAAGTCGAAGTTCCCGCGCGAAAGCCTCGCCGCCCGCCGGCGCCGCGCCGCCGCGATCCTGGCGGCGCTGCGCCGGCTCTACCCCCGCTCCCGCACCGCCCTCGACTGGCGGGATCCCTTCCAGCTCCTGGTGGCGACGATCCTCTCCGCCCAGTGCACCGACGAACGGGTCAACCAGGTCACCCCGGCGCTGTTCCGTGCCTTCCCCGACCCCGCCTCCCTCGCCGCCGCCGGCCAGGAGGAGGTCGAGGAGCTGATCCGACCGACCGGCTTCTTCCGCAACAAGGCCCGCAACCTGCGCGGCGCGGCGGCGGCGATCGTCGAGCGCCACGGCGGTCGCGTGCCGGAGACGATGGAGGAGCTGCTGGCGCTGCCGGGCGTGGCGCGGAAGACGGCCAACTGCGTCCTCGGCACCGCCTTCGGCCGCAACGAAGGGGTGGTCGTCGACACCCACGTCGGCCGCCTCGCCCGTCGCCTCGGTCTGAGCCGGGAGAAGGATCCGGTCAAGGTCGAACGGGACCTGATGAAACTGTTCCCGCGCGACTCCTGGACCCGACTCAGCCACATGTTGATCGACCACGGCCGGACCGTCTGCCGGGCCCGCAAGGCCGACTGCGACGCCTGCTACCTGGTCGACCTCTGCGCCCAACGAGAGGTCTGATCACCAGACGAAGGGGATCTTGAGGTAGTCGAGCCGCGGCCGCGGCGAGCCCGGTCCGACGCCCTGGCCGAGGGCGTCGATGTCGAAGGTCACCCGCCAGCGGATCCAACGCCGGCCGCGCAAGGGCGCCAGATCGGCGGTCCACAGGTTCGGGCCGGGGACCACGGCGCCGGGATCGGTCGGATCGTCGGTGGCCTGGAACTCGATCCGCACCGATGCCGAGGCGGGCAGGCCGTCCTTGACGCCGAGGGTGTCGAGACGGAAGAACTTCGGCCGCAGCGCCCAGTCCTTGCCCGGTTCGACGGCGCCACTCGGCGCCCCGTCGCTCAGCCGCGTGGAGAGGAGCAGAACGTCGGCGGCCGGATCGTACTCGGCGGCGGCGATCTCGAAGCTTCGAGCCGGCCGGTCGGCGCAGGGCAGCAGGTCGTAGCCGACCAGCGCCGCCGGCGCGCGCAGGAAGTGCTCGCGGCCGGCGAAGAGCCCGGCGGCGCCGCTCAGCCGGACGCCGCCCGGCTGGAACACGGCCGCCGTCTCGGGGCCGCGCAGCAGCTCGGGCAGCGGCACGACCCGGCCGCCGGCGGCCGGGACGGTCCCGTCCGGATCGACGCCCTGGAAGCGGAGCAGCGCGCCGGCCCAGTCCGGATAGACGCCGCCGCCCGGCGCCCGCAGGCCGGCCAGGCCGGTGTCGATCCAACTGCTCTGCGCCTGGGAGGCCGAGGAGAAGAGCGGCACCAGCACATAGGGACGCGGACGGCTGAAGTGCCATAGGACCTCCTCGATCCGGTCCGGGTCGGCCGCCCGGTTGGCCGGGTCGCCGTGGTGGACGTAGTCCAGGATCCCCGGCCGGGCCGCGGCCGGCCACAAGAGATCCTCACCCGGGTCCGGCACGTGGAACTGGACGACGCCGTTGCCGCCGGCGCCGCCGCGGCCGATCATTAAGTCGCCGTTGCCGTCCTGGGCGTTCGTGTTCTCGATATGGGTGGCGAAGGAGGCGCACCAGCCGCGCCGGCCGCCGATCGCCTGAACGGCGTCGGCGAAGTCCAGGTCGGGCACCTCGGCGGCGGTGGCGGCGCTGCCGATCGTGATCCGGCTGAGGTCGATGGCGGTGGCGGAGTGCAGGATCAGGTGGCCGCCGCTGCCGCCGCCGCTGCCCGACAACTGGTGATCGGCGGAGACCGTGGACTCGGCGCCGTGGCCGATGCCGCCGTTGGCCTTCACCACCCCTTCCGGCCCGAAGACGATCGGCCCGATGGCGAGGAGCTGGAGCTGGCCGCCGCCGCCGCCGCCGGGCGCGCCCTTGCGGTAGAAGCCGTCCACCCCGGCCGCCGGCGGCCAGGTGTCGGTCGGCAGCGAGTCGACGACGCTGAGCAGGGCACCGGTCACCGGATCGGTCTTCCGCTTGACCTGAAAAGAGTCGCCGCTGGCGCCGCCGCCGGAGCCGGCCCAGGGCGCCAGCAGCTCGCCGAAGGTGGCGGTGCCGTCGTCGTTGATCCGCACGCCCCAGAAGTCGTTGCCGGTGTCACCGTCGGCGCTGAAGACGGAGACCCCGGCCTGGCCGGGATCCGGCCCCTCGGTCGGATGGCCGAAGTCGAAGGGGATGGTCGGCGACTTCCAGGCCGGATCGAAGTTCTGCGGGTCGTCGACCGGATCGACGTAGTCGGGCCGCCCGTCCTCCATCCCGTAGACCCCGTGCGGCTGCGCCGGCGGATTGCCCGGATCGTAGTTCGGCACCGCGCCGTAGCTGCTGCCGCGCAGACCGGGCTCGCCGCCGTACACCGGCAGCAGAGAACCGCGGGCGGGCGGCCCGCGGAACACCCCGTCCGGCCAGTAGGGATGGTGGGCCCAGACGTGATCCGGGCCGCCGTTGTCGCTGGCCCGCGGCCGCTGATGGTCGGGCCAGCCCTCCCAGACGATGGCCTCGTTCGGAGTCAGCGCGAAAGTGCCGCCGCCGCCGCCGCCGACGATCAGG
>RFGR01000043.1 GCA_003696625.1 Planctomycetota bacterium | reverse complement strand
TAGTGCTTCCCCCAGGTCAGCTCCTGGCCGACCCACTTCGCTCCCTCGCAGATTGCGGTGTGGTTGCCGATCGTGCCGGTCCCGTAAGCGGGCAGGAAGTACTTCTTGATGATCTCCGAGGACGAAGCCTTCATCCGTCCGTAGTGGAACATGAACTTCTCCGGCGTGCCGGCGTCCCGCAGCTTTTTCAGTCGCGCGGTCAGCTCGTCCAGAGCCTCGTCCCAGGAGATCCGCTTGTACTTGCCGTCGCCGCGTTCCTCGCCGACATGCTTCATCGGATAGAGGATGCGGTCCGGGTTGTAGGACTGGTTCATGCCGGCCTGGCCGCGGGCGCAGAGCTTGCCGCGGGTGCGGCCGGATTCCGGGTTGCCCTCGATCTTGACCAAGCGGCCGTCCTCGACGTAACCGATGATCGAGTCACGGGTCACGCACTGCCAGCAAGCCGAGGGAATGGCCTTCAGCTCACCGCCGGTGCGGGGAGAGACGTCGCGCCCGGCCTGGACGAGCGGATCGCCGCCGAGCCGGCCGCCGAAGACCCGGCTGGCGAAGGATCCGGCCCGGCCGAGACCGGCCCAGAACAGGTTGCGTCGCGAGAGTTGGGAGGTCGTCATCGTCGTTTCAGGCACGGTTTCGCCGGAGATCAAGACTTCGCGGCCGCCTTGACGGCCTTGCGGTCGTTCCAGCCCTCCTCGAAAGCGACATCAAGGTTGTCGGGGCCGATGTAGAAGCAATGCGGGTCGGTGCCTTCCGAGGCCTTCAGGACTCGGACCTGTTCCTTGTTCTCCCGCAGCACTCGGTTGATCTCGCTGTCCGGATCGTTCAGGTCGCCGATCATGCGGGCGCCGGACTGGCAGGTATTGACGCAGGAGGGAACGATGCCGTCATCGAGGCGGTGGGAGCACCACGTGCACTTGTTGGTGACCCGCCGACGGCCGGCGCCCCGCCCAGTCTTGCAGAGGGTGTGCGGGTCGACGAAGCGCGCCCCGTAGGGGCAGGCTCGGATGCACATCCCACAGCCGATGCATTCGTCCTCGTCGATCAGGACGACGCCGTCCGGGCGCTGGAACGTGGCCTTCTTGCCCTCCCACTTGTGGACCTTTCCGTCGGGGTCGGTCCAGGTGTGCTCGGTCTTCTTGGTCGGGCACTTGGCGATGCAGGCCGGATTGGCGCAGTGGTTGCAGAGGACCGGCAGCAACACCCGGTCCACGTTCGGGAAGGTGCCGGTCTCGTACTTGGTCACCGTGCACCGGAAACCACCCAGGCCGACCCGGTTCTCCGTCTTGCAGGAGACCGTGCAGGCTTCGCAGCCGACACACCGGCGCAGGTCGATCAGGAAGCCCCAGCGCGGGGTGCCGGCTCGGCGCCGGGAGCTTCCCTCGGCCAGCGCCGCGCGGGGGAGGAAGGATGCGGCGGTCAGGCCGGCTCCGGTCGAGACGAGAAAGGACCGGCGAGACGATCCGCCGTCCAGGTGCTTGGACTGGTTGGGCATGGACGGACTCCGCGATTCGGGGTTGGCATGGTTTTAAACCTACCGATCCGTAAAAAAAGATCTAATCCTGAGGATTCTGCCGCTCCGCGGAAACCGATGCCCTCACTCCGTCAGCCCGCACTCGTCGCTGCCCCCGCCCTGCTCCTCGTGGCCGCCGCCGCCGCCCAGGAGCCGGATTCTCTCGACCCCGCCCCCGAGTTCACCCTGGGAGGCCAGTACCGGATCATGGCCAACGTGGCCGACTTCGGCTTCCACCAAGCCACGCTGGGTCCGAACGAAGGCACCAACTCCTTCGTGAATCAGCGTTTCCGCACCTGGTTCGGCCTCCGCCGGGGGCCCGAGGTGGAGGCCTACCTCCAACTCGAGATGGGTCATCAGACCTGGGGCGACAACTTCGAGTGGACGAAGACCTACGCCGGCCCCCGGCATCCCGCCGCGACCGACCCGAACGGCGACCGGGTGGGCATGGAGGTCCGCCGGGCCTGGATCGCCTACCACCCCTCCCAGGGTCGGCTCTGGAGGGTCGGCATCCAGGACTGGCAAGATTCTTTCCACCAGACCCTCGCTAGCTCGGACTGGGATTTCCAGGCCGGCGGGGTCGCCTATCGCTCGGAATCCGGGGACTCGATCTGGTCCCTCGGTGGCTACTCGTTGTGGGAGGGGAACGCCGGCAGTTCGGACGACGCCGCCCTCCTCGCCTTCGATTGGGATTCCGCCTCGTCCGCCGGCCAGGGATTCGGCTTCAGTGCCTACTACCTCAACGACCGAGGAGGGTACTCCTACCCGACCTTCGGCCCTTACGACAACTCCTAGGACTTGTGGATTGGCGGGCGGTTCCATTCTTCGGCGGAAATCTGTGATTGGAACGCCTTCCTCCTCGCCAACGCCGGCAGCCGCGAGGATCTCGCCGGCGGAGCCGACCACCTGGGCTTCGCCGGATGCCTCGAGTCCTCGGGGTGGGCCATCGGCGACGGAAGTCTGGACTTCCAGATCGTGGCGGCGACAGGGGAGGACGACCCGACGACCCGGGATTCCAGCGAGTTCCGCACGATCGCCCAGAGCGAGCGGGACGGCCTCGGAGCCCAGGGCTACTGGAGCTACCTGGTGGTCACCAGCCCCCACGGCCCCTCCGACGTGGCCGACCTGGGCATCGGCCTCCAGAACCGGGGCATGGGCCTGATCACCGTCCAGGCCAGATGGAACGCCCCGCTCGGCCGGAACTGGAGTTCCTCCCTGGCGGCCGGCTGGCTCCGCGCCGCCGCCGATTCCCCCCTGGTGGTCGGACCGGACATCGGGGTGGAGATCGCCGATACCCTGCGCTGGGACCTGGGAGCGGGCCTCGCGCTGGAGTTCGGTGCCGGCTACCTCTTCTCCGGCGACTTCTTCAGGATCCCCGGCGGTGGCTCGCCCGACGACCTCTGGGAGTTCTTCTCCCGCTTCCAACTCGAGTTCTGAGCCGGCTCCGGGGCTCTCGGGGTAGGATTCCCGGCCCATGCCGGTCCCCATCGCCGCCGATCCCCCCGCGGAGGAGGACCGGCCCCCCCGCCTCCGCTTCGACCTGGCCGAGGCCAGCGGGGCGCTCGGCGACCTCGGCACCTTCCTGCCGCTGGTGGTGGCCCTGGCGACGGTCGGGGGGCTCGACCTCGGCGCCATCCTGTTCTTCGCCGGAATCTGCAACATCTTGTCCGGCCTCGCCTTCGGCCAACCGATCCCGGTCCAGCCGATGAAGGCGATCGCCGCGGTGGCGATCGCCGAGGCGCTGGCCCCGGCGGAGATCGCCGCCGCCGGGCTGGCCGCGGGCGCGGTGGTCTTCCTGCTCGGCGCGACCGGCCTGGTCGAGGTGGTCGAGCGGCGGGTGCCGGCGGCGGTGGTGCGCGGCATCCAGCTCGGGGTCGGCCTCAAGCTCTTCGTCGCCGGGATCCAGCAGATCGGGCCGCTCGGCCCGGAGCTGGAGGGGCCGCTGCTCGCCGCCGGCGGCGCCGCCCTGGTCCTGCTCACCGGCCGCTGGCCGCGCTTCCCGGCGGCGCTGCTCCTGTTCCTGGCCGGCTTCCTGGTCCTGGCGCTGCGCCGGCCGGAACTCTACGGCCACCTGGCGCTCGGCTGGTCCGGCCCGTCCCTGGTCGTGCCGGACGCCGCCGCCTGGCGCGAGGGCATCCTGCGCGGCACCCTGCCCCAGCTCCCGCTCACCCTGCTCAACTCGGTGATCGCGGTCTGCGCCCTGAGCGAGGACCTCTTCCCCCGCCGCGGCATCGGCACCCGGCCGATGGCGCTGAGCGTCGGCCTGATGAACCTCGGCTGCTGCTGGTTCGGCGCCATGCCGATGTGCCACGGCTCGGGCGGCCTGGCCGGCCAGTACCGCTTCGGCGCCCGCACCGGCGGCAGCGTTGTCCTGCTCGGCCTGGCCAAGGTGCTGGTCGCGGTCCTGTTCGGATCCAGCGCCATGGCCCTGCTCGCCGCCTACCCGGCCGCCATCCTCGGCCTGATGCTCTGCTTCGCCGGCGTCGAGCTGGCGGCGCCGGCGCGCAAGGCGGCGACGCCGGACGGATTCCTGGTCGTCATCGTCACCGCCGGCGGCTGCCTCGGCTTCGACACCGCGGTCGGCTTCCTGCTCGGGCTGGCGGTGGCCCTAGGCCTCGGCCTGCGCGACCGGCTGCGCTGCGCCTGAGGGGAACCACCCGCGCGTGCGCAGGCAGATGCGCACGAGCAGGAGCATCAGCGGCACCTCGATCAGCACCCCGACCACGGTGGCCAGGGCGGCGCCGGACTGGAGCCCGAACAGCATGGTCGCCGTGGCGATGGCGACCTCGAAGTGGTTCGAGGCGCCGATCATGGCCGTCGGCGCTGCGTCCTCGTAGCGCAGGCGGAGGAGGCGGGCGAGCAGGTAGCCGAGGCCGAAGATGAGGAGCGTCTGGATGGCCAGCGGGATCGCGATCCAGAGGATGGTCAGCGGGTTGCCGAGGATGACCTCGCCCTTGAAGCTGAACAGCAGCACCAGGGTGACGAGCAGGGCGGTGATCGTCACCGGCGTCAGCCGGTGGAGGAACTTCTCCCGGAACCACTCCTCGCCCTTGGCGCGCAGGATCGCCCGGCGGGTGAAGAAGCCGGCGGCGAGCGGCAGGGCGACGTAGACGCCGATCGACAGCAGCAGCGCCTGCCACGGCACCGGCAGGCGGCCGACGCCGAGCAGGAAGCCGCCGAGCACGCCGTAGAGCACCAGCATGGTCAGCGAGTTGATCGCCACCATGACCAGGGTGTGGCCGTCGTTGCCCTGGGCCAGGAAGCCCCAGACCAGCACCATCGCCGTGCACGGAGCGATGCCGAGCAGGATGCAGCCAGCCAGGTAGCTGCGCCAGAGCGGCACCTCGAGCATCTTCAGGCCGTCGTGCAGCACCACCGTGCCGGCGCCGTAATGGTCGCCGACCGGCAGGTCGAGGCCGAAGGGCAGCTTGACCAGGTCGGTCGCCTCCGGGCCGATGAAGGCCAGGAACAGCCCGCCGAGGAAGAGGGTGGCGATGCCGTACATCGTGAACGGCTTGACCGCCCAGTTGATGAACAGGGTCAGCCCGACCGGCTTGACGCTCTTCCCGGCCCGCACGACCTCGGCGAAGTCGATCTTCACCATGATCGGGAACATCATGAAGAACAGACACAGCGCGATCGGAATCGACACCACCGGCGCGCCGCCGACGTTCACGGTCATCCCGTCGAGAGCCTGGGCGACGCCGGGGGCGAGCTTGCCGAGCAGGACGCCGGCGGCCATGCAGAGGAGGACCCAGAGGGTGAGGAAGCGTTCGAACAGGCTCATCGCGACAGGCGTTCTTCGATCTCGTCCGGAAGATGTTCGATCCAGGTGCGGATCTCGTCCCGCACCCGGCGGTAGTGGGCGAGGGCGACCTCCTCCGACTCGGCGCCTGCGGCCAGAGCCGGCGGGTCGTCGAAGCCGTGGTGGATCACCGGCGCGCCGCCCGGCCAGACCGGGCAGCTCTCGTGGGCGTGACCGCAGACGGTGAAGACCAGGTCCACCGGCTCGTCGCGGAACTCGGCGAGGGATTGCGAGCGCTGGCCGGAAATGTCCACCCCGGCCTCGGCCATCACCGCCACCGCCCGCGGATCGAGCCCCTTCGGCTGCAAGCCAGCCGAGAGGGGGCGCAGGCGGTCGCCGTGCAGGTGCCGGGCCCAACCCTCGGCCATCTGGCTGCGGCAGGAGTTCCCGGTGCAGAGGAACAAGACGGTGCGGGTCATCGACACTGGCTGCGGCAGAGTTCGCTCGGATCCCGGCGCCGGATGCGGGCCAGGCGGCGGGCGTCGGCGCGGACGCACGGATCGTGGGCGAGACCGCGGAGCGTCCAGTCGAGGGCGCCGGCGGCCGGGCCGGACGCCTCGAGCCGGTAATGGACCCAGCGGCCGTCCTTGCGCGCCGCCACCAATCCGGCCCGGCGCAGCTCGCTCATGTGGCGGGAGACGGTCGAGGGCGCCAGGCCGAGCAGCTCGACGAGCTGGCACAGGCAGAGTTCACCGCCGCTCAGGGCCGCCAGAGCCCGCAGCCGGTTGTCGTCGGCCAGGGCCCGGGCCAGGGTGCGGGTGGCCTCGATCATTTTTCCATCTTTCGCCAAATGTCGAAATGTTAAGGCCCCCCGGCGCCGCGGGCAAGCCTGGCGGACTGCTAGGCTCGGACCGGGTGCGATTCGGCCTCCTCCTGCCTCTCCTGACCGCCGCCCTCGGCTGCGGCGACGGCCGCCCGCCGGCCGCCGCCGTCTTGATCACCCTCGACACGACCCGCGCCGATGTCCTCTCCTGTTACGGTGGGCCGCCCGGGCTGACCCCGGCCCTGGACGCCCTGGCCGCCGAGGGGGTGCGCTTCACCCGGGCCCGGACGGTCGCGCCGATGACCTTGCCGGCCCACGCCTCGATGCTGACCGGCCTCTACCCGCCCCGGCACACCGTCCGCGACAACGGCCACCGGGCGCTGCCGGCCGCGGCCCGGACCCTGGCCGAGCAGGCGCGGGCGGCCGGCCTCCAGACCGCCGCCTTCGTCTCGGCCTCGGTTCTTCATTCCTCCTTCGGCCTGGCCCAGGGTTTCGACTCCTATTCCGCGCCGGCCGAGACGGCCGCCGCCCGGACCACCCAGTACCGCTCGCGCCGGGCGGCCGAGGTCGTCGCCGACGCGATCGCCTGGCTGCACCGGCGCGACCGGAGCCGCGGCTTCCTGCTCTGGGTGCACCTGTGGGACCCGCACGCCCCCTACGACCCGCCGCCTGGGTTCCGCCGCGACAACCCCTACCACGGCGAGGTGGCGGCGGCCGACCACGCCGCCGGCGAACTCCTGGCGGCGCTGCGGGCCGACCCGGCCTGGCCGGCGATCACTGTGTTGGCGGTGGCCGACCACGGTGAGGCCTTCGGCGAGCACGGGGAATGGACCCACGGTCCCTTCGCCTGGGAGAGCACGGCCCGCGTGCCGCTGATCCTGCGCTCCCCCGGCCTGGCGCCGGGAACCTGCGAGCGGACGGTTTCAGTGGCCGACGTCGCCCCGACCCTCGCCGAGGCCCTGGGCCTGCCGCCGCTGCCGGACGTGGACGGCCGCAGTCTGCTCAACCCGCAGGGCCTGGAGCCGCGGGGCGTCTGGCTGGAGTCGCTCGAGGGCTGGTCGGTCTACGGCTGGGCGCCTCTTTGGGGTTGGGTCACCGATGAGGCCAAGCTGCTCGACGGCGGCCGCCCGCGCCTGTTCGACCCGGTCGCCGATCCGGCGGAGGAACGGGATCTGGCCGGCGAGCGACCGGAGCTGGTCGCCGAGCTGCGCCGCGCCCTGCTGACAACGGCGGCGCGGCCGCCCCTGCCGCCTGATCCGCCCGGCGCCGGTGGGCCCGACGAAGCCCTCCTCGCCGCGGTGGCCGAACTCGGCTACGCGGCCCTGGCCGAGGACGAGGAGACGGCCGCCCCGCCCCGCCCGCTGGCGCCCACCGACCGGCCCGATCCGCTGGAGCCCGAGCGGGCCGAGGAGTTGCGGCTGGTGAACCGCGGCGGCAACCTCGCCGCCGCCGGCCGCCACGCCGAGGCGGAGGCTCTCTTCGCCCGGGTCGTCGCCGCCAATCCGGAGAACCTCTGGGCGCAGGAGATGCTCGGCTCGCTCCGGCTGATCCTGGGCCGCCCGGAGGAAGCGCTGCCGCCCTTGCTGCGGGTCGCCCGGGCCGGCCGCGGCACCGCAACCACCTTCGGAAACCTGGCCGGCTGCTACCGCGCCCTCGGCCGAGACGATCGGGCCCTGCCCTGGCTGGAGCGGGCCTACGCCCGGAATCCCGAGCACCAGGGCGTCCGGCGCCATCTGATCGAGGTCCTCGAGAACCTGGGCCGGAAGGAGGAGGCGGACCGGATCCGGGCCCGGGACTGAGCGACCGGCCGGCCGATTCCGGGTTAGGCTTGGAATCCGGCCATGCTGGTCCTCCCCTCCCTACTCCTGGCGCTGGCGCCCCAGGGCGGCCCGAACGTTCCGCTCCGGCTCCACACCGACCCGAACTTTCCGAGCGGCCTGAACTTCGGCGACGCCACCGGCGTCAGCTTCGGCGACTTCGACGCCGACGGCTGGACCGACGTCTTCGTCTTCAGCGGCGGCGCCCTCTGGCGCAACGAAAAGGGCACGACCTTCTCCTTCGCCTGGGACGCGAACACGATCCTGACCCAGCCGGCCTCCCGCTACGGCGCCTCCTTCGGCGACTACAACAACGACGGACTGCCCGACATCGCCACCGAGCCGCGGGAGGGCTACGCCGACTCCTGCTTCCACCTGTTGCGCAGCCTGCCGGCGGTGCCGTCCTTCCTCGACGTCGCCGGCTTCCCGGGCATCCTCGACCAGCAGCCCTGCAACGCCGACTCGGAGACGATCTCCTGGGCCGACGTCGACGGCGACGGCGACCTCGACCTGTTCCTGCCCATCTATCCGCCCGCGGTCGGCAGCATCGACAACAAGTTCCTGCACAACCTGGGGCCGACCGGCCCGTACGGCGAATACCGCTTCAGCGAGCAGGCGGCGGCCGCCGGCCTGCTCGTGCCGGCCGGCAACGCCCGGCCGGAGGGAAGCTGGTTCTTCGACTCCGACCGCGACGGCGATCTGGATCTCTACGCGAACGGCGGCCTCTACCGCAACATCTCCGCCTTCGACGCGCCCTTGTTCGAGTCCTTGCCGCCGGGGTCGAGCGGCATCCGCAAGCGGACCATCGTCGACGAGGGGGTCTTCTTCACCGACTTCGACCGCGACGGCGACGACGACCTGCTGATCAGCTACACCGGCGTCCAGGGCATCCGGATCTGGGAGGCGCGCGGCGACGGCAGCTACCAGGACACCCCCACCACCCTGATCGAGAACTACCAAGCCGGCGCTGGCTTCGGCCTCTCGGCCGCCGACTGGGACCTGGACGGCGACGTCGATTTCCAGGCCCAGGACACCTACCGGCGCAACATGCTGGTCGAGACCGGCGTGGCCGAGTTCAAGCTCCAGAGCCACACCATCGACCCCAACCACACCAGCTCGGCGACCGTCGCCTGGGGCGACTGGGACCACGACGGCGACCCGGACGCGGTCCTCGGCAACGGCGCCCGCGGCGGCTGGCTCTACGACAACACCACCTACGACGCCGCCACACCGCCCGAAGCCCGCCGCCACCTGCGGGTCAGGGTGGTGCGCGACGCCCCCGGCGTACCGCGCGGGCTGGAGACCGAATACGGCGCCGCGGTCGAGGTGCGGGTGCTGGGCGAGGAGAACGGTCCGCGCCGCCGCCAGCTCCTGTCCAGCGCCGCCGGCTATCTCACCCAGAACGAATACGCCCTGACCTTCGCCCTGCCGCCCGACCCGGATCCGGCCGATCCGCGCCACGACGTCCGCTTCGATCTGGTGGTGGACTTCCCCGGCCTGCCCGACCAGGGCTGGCGGCGGGTGGACAAATTCGTCAACCCGGCCCTGGGCGGCATCGACCTGGCCGCCTTGGGCGCGGACCGCGAGATCACTGTGTCGCGATCCGGTTTCGTCCGCCTGCACGGCGCCGTGCTGCCGCCGGCGCCCACGGCCGCGCCGGCCCTGGTCACCACCGGCGGCGGCCTGGCGGTGCCGACCGCCGCCGCCGCCCTACCCGACCCGCTGCCGGCCGCCGACCCCTGGTGGTTCGGCGGGGTCGAGATCGACACCACCACCGCCACCGGCCCGCTGGCGGTACGCGAGCTGATCGTCGACGGCGTGCTCGGCGACCCGGTACCGACCCCTCTCGGCCCGGCCAACCTGCTGGTCTGGGACGTGACCGTTCCCGGTTCGCCGGTCCTGGTCGAGCACGGGGCGCTGGCCCGCGCCACCGGCGCCAACAACCGCCGCGTCCACCTGCCGGTGGACATCCCGCTCGCCGCCGGCCGCCGTTATCGGATCGTGGCCCGCCTGGCCGAGCACCGTGCCTCGCCGCTGTCCGGACCGCTGGCGCAGGGGGCCTTCACCACCACCGGCGGCCTGCTCTTCCACGATCCCAACCCCGCCACCGGCGCCGGGGTCGAAGCGGCGGCCCTCGATCCCGGTCGGGTCTGGCTGGCGGCGCGGATCGATCCGGCCCCGGTGCGGGATTGGGTGGATCTCGGCAACGCCGTCGCCGGGGCCGGCGGCGCGCCCCGGCTGCGCCTGAGCGGCGGCGGCCGGCCCGGCGACCTGGTGACCCTCGAGCTGAGCAACGCCGCCGCAAACGCCGAGGTGAAGATCGTCATCGGCAGCAGCGTCCGCTGCGCGCCGGCCGCCGGCGGCTTCCTGGTGCCCCAGCGGCAACGGGTCGTGGGCCATCGACGCACCGGCGCCGGCGGCCGCCTGGTGCTGCAGGGGCGGTGGCCGGCCGGCCACCCGCGGGGCGTGCCGTTGCTCGTCCAGGCCGTGGTCGCGGATCCGACCGCGCCGCAAGGCGTCGCCGCCTCGAACGCGGTCGCCCGCCTCGGCGAGTAGGAGCCGCCGCTACTGGATCAAGACCTCGACCCAGTTCGTCGTCCGCCCCATCTCGGCGGCCTGCAGCCAGACCCGCGTGCCGGCCAGGCCGGCGCCGACGAAACGGGTGTAGCTGGCGTTGCCGGCCGCGTCCGGGGTAACCGAGGCGAGCTGGACCGGATTGCCGATGCTGAGGGTGGTCGAGAGCTGCGGCACCTCCCACAGCTCGGTGCCGGTCAGGCTGTAGGCGATGTAGCTGCGCCGGCCGGGAGTGGCGCCGGTGATCGTAAGGGTCACCGGCTGGCCGGCGACCACCGGCGGCACGTGCAGCTCATAGGGGACCGGGCGCAGGTCGTAGCGGGCGCACCAGGTCCGCCAGGAGCTGGTCGAGCCGTTGGTGAACTCGTGGTGGCCCCAGAACACCCCCGGGAGTCCGGGTTCGGCCTGGGTGCCGGAATAGTCGCCCCAGCGGCCGGAGGTGTGCGGGTTGGCGCTGACCTGCACGACTTGGGCCGGGCGGAAGGTGTTCGGCGGATCGCCGGCGGCTCGGAGGGCGCGGCCGATGGAGATGTACTCGTTGGCGGCCGAGCGGGCGAAGGTGATGGCGGCGTTCGAATCCTGATCGACGTGGATCGACGGGAAGAAGGTCGAGATGCCCGCCCCCAGGTCGATCTCCCCCTCCTGAGCCACGCTGGGCGCGCCGGCGGTCGGCCAGCCGTTGAGCGCGAACTCGTACCAGCGCACCCGCGCCCGGCTCCGGTTCACGTGGTGCACGGCCCAGATCGAGCCGTTGCGCTCGGCGCAGCTCCAGAAGCGCGGCTCGAACAGATAGGGCCGGCTGCTGGTCCCCTTCTGCGGCGGCTGCGCCGGGTAGGTGTAGGGGCTGACCGTCAGGCTGTGCGTCACCCGCTGGTAGTTCGTGAACGGGTTGGTGATCGCGTGCAGGATGACGCTGGTGTTGGTCGAGTACTCGGTGGACTGGACGATGAAGAGGGTGTCGGTCTGGTCGTACACCACCGGCACCCCCATCGACTGCTGGCCGGCGCCGGTGATCAACTCCGAGGTCGTCACCGGCGTGCCGCCGTTCAGGACCGACTGCTTGTCGATCAGGTAGATCAGGTACTTGTCGGTGGGCGTGAAGAAGTCGGCGCTGAGCAGGATCGCCTGGGTACCGACCGCGAGGTTGGGCGAGTCGATGTCGTTGCCGGCCAGGCTGGTCACGTCGAGCCGGTACTTCCACCAGTCGGCGGCGGTGTCCGGCGTCTGGTCCTTACTCACCGCCAGCAGGAAGTAGCTGTGGTTGTTGTTGGCCCGCTCACAGGCCATGGCCAGGAAGCGGCCGGCGTGCGGGTCCCAGGTCACCTCGGGGTCGAAGACGAAGTTGTTGGCCCCGAGCGAACCCCAGAAGCCGAAGCTGTTCTCGATCTCGTCCCACCACCGGCGGACGCCGTTCTTGTCGTAGCAGGAGATCTCGCCGTTGGCGATGAACAGCAGCCGGTCCGGGCCGACCGCGATCTCGGGATCGGGCGGGGTCCAGCCGGTGCCGGGGATGGCCTCGAAGCCGAAGTCGCCGCCGGCGGCGCGGGCACGGGGCAGGAAGCCCTGCGGTTGCCAGTTCGGGTCCCAAATCGGCGGGATGGCCGGCAGGCCCTCTTCGCCGCCGACTAGCTCGGGCAACGGCTCGATCGGCTCCGGAGCGGGCCCGGGATCGGCCGGATCGTGCCAGAGGCTGAGGCGGGCGGCGCTGGCGTCCTCGTCGCCGGCGGCGCCGTTCCAGGCCAGGGCCAGACGCCGGCCGTCCCAGGCCACCCGGCGGGCCCCGCTGGCCACCGTCAGAAACTGCCGGCCGTCCCCCTCGACCAACACCCGCGGCGGCGCGAAGCCGCCGGCGGCGGCCACGGCGCCGACGATCCGGTCGCCGTCCGGGCCGTCCTCGTTCCAGCACACGAGCAGGCCGCCGTCGGGCGTGGCGGCGGCGGCCACTCCGCTCAGCCAGCCCCGTTCCGGGCCGGCCAGGCGGCGGACCGGGCCGGCCGGCGCGCCGTCGGGCGCGAAGCGGCGGGCGTGCACCGCGTAGCCGCCGAGTTCCGGCTCGAACCATGCCAGCAGCAGCCGGCCGGCGCCGTCGGCGGCGAGCACGGGTTCGATCGCCTCCGGGCCGGCTCCGGTCAGCAGCTCAGGCCCGAGCGGTCGGCCGTCGGCGGCCAGCAGTCGGACCACGATTCCGGGGCCTTCGGAATCGGCCCGCGCCCACGCGAGCGCGGCGCGGCCGTCCGGCAGGGCTTCCAGGGCCGGCAAGCTCTCGCGACCGGAGCGGCCGACCACGATCTCCGGCGAGTCCTCCCGGTCGAGGCGGCGGACGACGATCCGCGGCTGGCCGGCGCTGTCCGGTCGCGGCGAACTCCAGGCCGCCAGGATCCCGCCCCCGGCCAGGCCGGCCAGGGAAACCTCGGCCTGATCTCCCTCGCGGAGCCGGTTGACCGGCAGCTCCGGACCCGGCTTCAGATCGGGCGCGAAGCGGCGGGCGACCAGCGCCGAACCGTCGCCGTCCTGGCCGGAAGACTGCCAGGCGACCCAGAGGGAGCCATCGGCGGCGAAGGCTGCCGCCGGCAGGAGCTGCATCCCGGCGCGGGTCCGGTTCACCGCGAACTCGCCGCTCAGCGGCCGCCCGGCCGGATCGAAGAGCCGGGCCCGGACGCCGTAGCCGCCGGCCTCCTGGCGTCGGCTGTCCCAGACCAGGGCGGTCCGCCCGTCCGGGGCCAGCGCCAGGGCAGCGTGCTCCTGGACGCTGGCGGTGAAGGCGTTGGCCCGAATGTCGGCGCGGAGCGGGGGCAGGGTGGGCGGGCCCGCGGCGGTCCGCAGGCGGGGCGGAGCCGCCAAGAGCAGGAGAGAAGCCGCCGGCAGGGCCAAGAGAAGGAGGCGGGAGGGGATGCGGGGCATGCTGCGAGGAGGAGGAGCCGAACCGAGTGGGGCCTCGGGTTGCTATGCTCGCCGGGCCGGCAGGAAACGGCGAAATCGCCGTCTCCTCCTCTCCATCGACCGGATCCGGGCGCTTCCGGCGCCTCGCCAGGACCTTGCGTCGACCGTTTCTCGCCCTTGTCGCCGCCCTCGGCCTCGTCGTGGTCGCCGTGCTGGCTCCTTGGGAGCGGCCGCGTTCCTCGCCCGAACCGCAGCCTGGTCCGTCGGCCGCTGCCGAGGAAGCCGGCCCCCCACCGGTCGAGCAGGACCGCGGCCGGACGGTCGGGGAGTGGCGGGAAACCCTTGCGGGCGGTCGGATGCCCGCAGCCGCCGGGTCCGGCTTCCGGATCCGGCTGGTGGCGCCGGATGGAACGGTCCTGGCCGGAGCGGAGATTCTGGCCCGTCGTCTGGATGAACCCAGCGACCTGAGGCGGTTCCTGGCGGCGCTGGCGGAGGATCCACCGCCCCCGGACCTGCTGCGGACGACCCCGGCTCCCGACGGCCGCGCTTTCCTCGCCGCGGATCCGCGACCGGGCGAGGAATGGGCCTTCGCGGCCCGCGCCCCGACGCGGGCCTGCGCCTTCCGACGCCTGGTCCTGCCGAATCCCCTGCCGACGCCCTTCGACCTCGGCCAGTTCGTCCTGGCCGAGGGCGCCCGCCTTCGGCTGGAAGTCCGGACCGCCGCCGGAGAACCGGCCGCGGAGGCCCGAGTGGCCGTGATCGCGCCCGGCCTGGCGGCGGTGCGCGGCGTTCCGCCGGCGAGGTTCGCCCGCACCGGCCCGGACGGCCGGGTCACCTTGGCCGGCCTGCCGCCCGGCCCCTGCGAGCTGACCGTCGAACGGGCCGGCTCCGCCCTGGGGCGATGGACCGACCTCCGGTTGGCCGCCGGCGAGGAGGCCTTCCGGGTGGTGGTCCTGCCCGCGGCCGGAGCCATCCGCGGCCTCGTGATCGAGCCTGGGGGCGCGCCCGCCGCCGGCGTCCGGATCTCGGCCCGGCCGCAGGCGGCGGCCGATCCGGCCCCTTCCCTGGTCTTCGCCGCCGGCCGAGAGTTCGGACCGCCGCCGCCGACCGCGACGACGGACGAGCGCGGGCTGTTCGCACTCGAGGGCCTCGACCGCGGACGGGAGTGGGAAGTCACGGCCGAGGCACCGGCCGGTCCGGCGAGCGCCCTCGTGGGCCGACTGGTCCGCCGCCACGGCGTCCGCTGCGGCGAGGTGCTCCTCCTTCGGCTGCCGCCGGCGCGAACCGCCTCCGGGGTGCTCCTGACCGCCGCCGGAACGCCGGCGGCCGGAGCCCGGATCGCGGCGGTCGCCGCCGGCTCGGATCGGGCCGCGCCGGGCGCCGAGGCCCTCAGCAACGCCGACGGCTGCTTCCGGCTGTCGCTGCCGCCGGCCGCCGACCGGCTGGCGGTCTGGCATCCGGCCGGAGAGACGGTTTTTCCGTTGGCCGAGCCGCCGCCGCCGGACCTCGGCGCCCTGCGGCTGGCCCGCGGCGGCGACCTGGTGGTCCGCGCCCGCGGTCCGGCCGGGGAAGCCCTGACCGCCTTCGCCGTCCGGGAGCTGCCGCCGGAACGGGACGAACGACCGCTGCTCGAGCGGCTGTTGGCGGGCGAATCCACCCAGGCCGAGTCGGCGGCCGATCGCCTGCTCCGGGTCGGGCGCCCGCCGGCCGAGGCCGGTCCGGACGGCGTCGCCCGGCTGGCCGGGCTGCCGGCCGGAGCGCGCCGCTTCGAGGTCCGCGCCGAGGGTCTGGCGCCGCTGGTCTTCGCGGCCGGGATCCGGCCCGGCGAGGTCACGACCTTCGTGGCGGTCCTGCCGGCGGCGGCCGAACTCGAGGTTTTGCTCCGCTCCCCGACCGGCGAACCGGTCTCCAGTCAGGAGCTGTTCCTGCGCCCGGACGACAACCGCCGCCGGTTCCAAGACACCGCCACGGCGACCACCGGTCCGGACGGGCGGGCCCGCTTCCGCTCCCTCGAGCCCGGCCCGGTCCGGGTCAGCGACCGCCCGGCGGTGCTCGGCGGAAGCCCCCTCGGCCGGATCGAGGTGGTGCCGGGCCCGAACCGCCTCGAGCTTCGCCTGCCCGAGGAGTGGCCCTTCACGGTCCGAGTGCTCGACGCCGCCGGCCCCGCGGCCGGGGTCGAGGTCCGGGCCGAGGATCCGCGCCAGGGCCTCGGCTTCCTCGCCGACCTGATCCACGGTCCGCCGCCGATCACCGGACCGGACGGGCGGGTCTCCCTGGGACCGCTGCGGGCCGGGCGGCTCCGCCTGACCGCCCGCCGGCCGGGATCCGCGCCGCTCCAAGCCGAGGTCGAGCTGACCGCGCCCGACCAGGAGTTCGAACTTCGCTTCGCCGGGGTCGAGGTGTCCGGACGGGTTGAGGGCGCCTCAGGCCGCTGCCGGGTGCGCCTTGCACCCCAGGCCGGCCTGGCCGAACTCAGCGCCCTCCTCGGCGGCTCCGAGGAGGAGACGGCGCTCGCCCTGACCGACCGGATCGGCCGCGGCCGCGGCGTCGTCTCCGCCTGTGACGCCGACGGCCGCTTCCGCTTCGCCGACGTGCCGCCGGGTTCCTACACCCTCGACGTCGAGACCTCCGGCGCCTTCCTGCCCGAACCGATGCCGCTCGAGGTGGCCGATCGCGCGCTCGCGGGGTTGCTCTTGTCCCTGACGCCCGAGGCGGTGCTGGTCCTCCGCGTCGACGGTCTCGAACCCGGGCGCTGGCTCGAGCTGACCGCCCGGCCGAAGGACGGCGGGGAGCGCAGCCTCCGGATCGAGGCCGACGGACGCTGGCGCCTGGGCGGACTGCCGCCCGGACCTTGCGCGGTGGAAGTGCAACCGAGCGCCGGCGGCGACCGCCGCCTTTGGCAGGTGGATCTCGTAGCCGGCCAGGCGACCGAACTGCGCTGGCGCCGGCCGCCCGCGCCTCAGGATTCCACCAGCGGCCGGTAGCACTCCGGCCGGCGATCGGCGAGCAGATCGTTGCGGGCAGTGACCCGCTTGTCGCGGGCCTGGGCGGGGTCGATCGCGACGATCTCGACCGCCTCGCCCGCCGCCGGCGCCCGGGCCAGCACCTCGCCGCGCGGGCCGGCGGCGAGCGAACCGCCGGTGAAGCGCAGCCCGCGCTCGGCGCCGACGCGGTTGGCGTTCAGCACGTAGTAGCCGTTGACCTGGGCGTGGACCGGGATGGCTCGTTGGGCGTAGCCGGCCAGCACGAAGTTGGCCGGGTGGCAAACGAGGTCGGCGCCGCCGAGCGCGGCCAGCCGCCAGACCTCGGGAAAGGCCCAGTCGAAGCAGACCAGCATGGCCAGCTTCAGCCCGCGCCGCTCCACCACCGGCACGCCGAGGTCGCCGGGGGTGAACAGCTCCTTCTCGCGGTCGAAGAGGTGCAGCTTGCGGTAGGTGGCGACCGGCCCCTCCGGACCGACCAGCACCGCCGAGTTGTAGAGCCGGTCGCCGGCCCGCTCGGCGAAACCGGTGACGACGTCGAAGCCGTGCTCGGCGCAGCGACCGGCGAGGAAGTCGAGGAAACGGCTGTCGCCGACCGGCTCGGCCCCGGCTTCGGCCTCGGCCCGGTCGGCGAAGGCGTAGCCGGTGGCGCAGAGTTCCGGCAGCACGACCAGCTCCGCCCTGGCGGCGCGCGCGAGCAGCGGCGCCAGCCGCGCCTCGGTCGCCGCCCGATCGCCCAGGACCGGCGCGAACTGGACCAGAGCGACCCGGCGGCTCATCCCGCCCTCCACTTCCGTTCCGGCCGAGGCCGGAGCAGGGGCGGCCGGGCGTGCGGGCTCCCCCAGGCCCGTCGGTGCCGATCCCTGCGCGCCTCGCCGCTAGTCATAGCCGGGGCCGGTGCCTTCGATCTCCTCGACCAGCTCGTCGGCGCCGAAGATCACCTTCAGCGCCTCGATCACGATCGACGGGTGGACCGCCACCGTCCGCGCCACGGCGTCGTCGTAGACGTACATGTTGCCCAGCATCTCGATGTTGCCGTCGAAGGCCAGGCCGACCAGCTCGCCCTCGGTATTCACCACTGGGCTGCCGGAGTTGCCGCCGATGATGTCGCAGGTGCAGACGAAGTTGAACGGCGTGTGCAGATCGAGGTCGGCCTCCTTGTCGAGCCAGATTTGCGGCAGGTTGAACGGCGGCCGGCCGCCGAACTCGGTGTGGCGGGCGTAGAGGCCGTAGAGGCTGGTGAACCAGGGCGCGATGGTGCCGTTGTAGGGGTAGCCGGCCACGCGGCCGTCGGAAATGCGCAGGGTGCCGGTGGCGTCCGGCGGAATGGTCGTGCCGTAAACGGCGAAGTAGGCCTCGCCGATCCGCTTCTCGAGCAACTGCTCGCGCCGGGCCAGCTCGCGCTGCTCTGCGCGCGAAGAGGCGGTCCGCATCTCCTCGATCAGGGCCTCGATGTCGGCCCAGGGATCGCCGAAGCGTCGGCTCAGCTCGGGATTCTCGGCCACGGCGCGGCGGATCTCGGCCTCGGCCTTGGCCTTGGCGGCCATGATCCGCTCGTTGCGCAGACCGTCGAGGTAACCCTGGAAGGCCTTGCGGGCGTTCTCCATGTTCAGGATCCGGCTGCGCATCGCCTTGGCCTGGGCCGGGTCGGCCTCGGCCCGCTCGTACATCGAGGCCAGCATCTGCTCGATGCGTTCGATCTGCTGCGGATAGACCTCGTCGCGCAGGTATTCCATCTGGGCCACCGTCTTCAGGCGGCCGGTGTCGCCGGGGAAACCGACGGTGAAGACCGTCTCGCCCTCCTCGGCCCCGCTCGTCTTCCAGGGGAGATAGAAGTCCGAGCTGTCGAGCGGGTGGCCGTCCTGCCAGACCCGGACCATGGCGAAGTCGAGGCCGAACCGCGGGTAGGTGAAGTTGTCCGGGTCGCCGCCGAACTTGGCGCTCTGCAGGTGCGGCGTCGCCACCAGGCGGACGTCGTCGTACACCCGGTAGCGGTAGAGGGCGTAGACCCCGCCCTGGTAGAGCGAGACCACCTGCGGCTCGAGGTCCGGCGCCTCCCGCCGCGACCGGGCCAGGATCTGCTGGCGGTTGTCGCGCAGCTTGAGCCGGATCGTCGCCTCGTCGTCGCCGGGATCGATGCCGGCGTTCATCTCGTCGGTGACGTCGAACATCTCGACGAGTTGGCGCAGCTCGAGACCGCGCAGCCGCGGCTCCTCGGCCAGGCTGCGGGCGATGAAACCCTCGCCGAGCCAGTCCTGGTCCTCGGGCGAGGCCTCGGCGACGTGACCACGGGCGCAGTGGTGGTTGGTCAGCACCAAGCCGCGTGGGCTGATGAAGGAGGACGAGCAACCGCCGCCGAATTTCAACGCCGACAGCCGCACCCGCTCCAACCAGGCCTCGTCGGGGACGAAACCGTGCTCGGACTCGAAGTAGTCGAGCGGCACGCCCTCGAAGGTCCACATCTTGCCCAGTTCCTTGTGGGCCTGGGCCGGCGCGGCGGCGGCGAGGAGCAGGCAGGAGGCAGCGGTGAGGAGTCGGCGCAGGGTCATGCTCATGGGGTTCCTGGTCCCGGTTACGCGGCCGGGGGCCGGATCATAGGGCTTCCGGCATCGGCCCGCCGACTGCCGCGCCTATGATCCGGCCGCGACCATGCCGCGAACCCTGCTCCCGCTGTTCCTGTTCCTCGCCGCCTGCTCGGCCCCCGCCACCCTCCCGGCCCAGGAGAACGCCGGCAAGGAGAAGGCCGGTGGGGAGGAGGCCGGACCGCTCACCGCCGCCGGGCTCGCCGGCCTCAAGTTCCGCTCCATCGGCCCCGCCTTCATCGGCGGCCGGATCGCCGACCTGGCGGTCGAGCCCGGCCACCCGGAACGCTTCTGGATCGCCGTCGCCTCCGGCGGCGTCTGGCGGACCGAGAACGCCGGCACGACCTGGCGGCCGGTCTTCGACGACCAGGGCTCCTACTCGATCGGCTGTCTGGCGATGGAGCCGGGCAACCCGAACGTGGTCTGGGTCGGCACCGGCGAGAACAACTCGCAACGCTCGGTCTCCTTCGGCGACGGTGTCTACCGGACCCGCGACGGCGGCAAGAGCTGGGAGAACCTGGGGCTGAAGGAGTCCGAGCACATCGGCATGATCGCGATCGATCCGCGCGACCCGAACACCGTGTTCGTGGCCGCGCAGGGGCCGCTGTGGCGCTCCGGCGGCGACCGCGGCCTCTACAAGACCACCGACGGCGGCGCCACCTGGCGCCGAGTGCTGCACGTCGACGACGACACCGGGGTCAACGAGGTCCACCTCGACCCGCGTGACCCGGACCGGATGTACGCCAGCTCCTACCAGCGACGGCGCCACGTCTGGACTCTGATCAACGGCGGCCCCGGCTCGACGATCTGGAAGTCGGAGGACGGCGGCGAAACCTGGCGCAAGATCGAGCGCGGGCTGCCGAAGGTGGACAAGGGCCGGATCGGCCTGGCGGTGGCGCCGGCCGATCCAGACCGGATCTACGCCATCGTCGAGGCGGCCTACGGCGAGGGCGGTGTCTTCCGCTCGGACGACCGCGGCGAGTCCTGGCGCAAGGTCAGCTCGAAGATGACCAGCAGCCCGCAGTACTACAACGAGCTGGTCTGCGACCCCCACGACCCGGACCGGCTCTACCTACTCGACACCTTCCTCCAGGTCTCCGAAGACGGCGGCGCCACCTGGAAGCGGGTGCCCGGCAAGAACAAGCACGTCGACAACCACGCCCTCTGGATCGACCCCGCCGACACCGACCATCTGCTGGTCGGCTGCGACGGCGGCGTCTACGAGAGCTGGGACCGCGGCCGGGCCTGGGAGTTCAAGAGCAATCTGCCGATCGGCCAGTTCTACCGCGTCAGCGCCGACGACTCGCGGCCGTTCTACTACGTCTACGGCGGCACCCAGGACAACAACTCGATGGGCGGCCCGTCGCGGACCACCGACCGGGCCGGCATCACCAACGCCGACTGGTTCGTCACCGTCGGCGGCGACGGCTACGAGGCCCTGGCCGAACCGGGCAACCCGGACATCGTCTACACGATGTGGCAGTACGGCGGCCTGGTCCGCTACGACCGGCGCAGCGGCGAGCGGGTGGACATCAAGCCGCGCGAGGGTCCGGGCGAGGAGCCGGTCAGGTGGAACTGGGACTCGCCGCTGATCATCAGTCCGCACTCGCCGACCCGGCTCTATTTCGCCGGCAACGTTCTCTTCCGCTCCGACGACCGCGGCGACCACTGGACCCGGGTCAGCCCGGACCTGACCCGTCGGCTCGACCGCAACCGGCTCGAGGTCATGGGCCGGGTGTGGAGCGTGGACGCGGTGGCCAAGAACAAGTCCACCTCCTTCTACGGCAACATCGTCGCCCTGAGCGAGTCGCCGCTGGTCGAGGGGCTTCTCTACGCCGGCACCGACGACGGCCTGATCCAGGTCAGCGAGGACGGCGGCGGCCACTGGCGGCGGATCGACTCGTTCCCGGGCGTGCCGGAGCTGAGCTATGTCAGCCGGATCGAGGCCTCCCGCCACGACCCGGACCGGGTCTGGGCCGCCTTCTCCAATCACAAGATGGGCGACTTCCGACCCTACCTCCTGCGCAGCGACGACCGCGGCCGGACCTGGACCAACGCCGCCGGCGACCTGCCCGAGCGCGAGATCGTCTGGAGCCTGGCCGAGGATCCAGTCGATCCCGAGCTGCTCTTCGCCGGCACCGAGTTCGGGGTCTACTTGACCCTGGACGGCGGCGGCCGGTGGATCCGGCTCAAGGGCGGCCTGCCGACCATCGCCGTCCGCGACCTCGAGATCCAGGAGCGGGAGGGGGATCTGGTTCTCGGCACCTTCGGCCGCAGCATCTACGTGCTCGACGACTACACGCCGTTGCGCGGCCTGAGCGATGAGCGGCTGGCCGCGCCGGTGCTGTTCCCGCCGCGCGACGCGTTGCTTTACGTGCCGGCCAGCCGTTTGGGCGGGCGTGACGGCCGCGGTTCACAGGGCGCCGGCTTCTATTCGGCCCCGAACCCCGATTTCGGCGCCCTGATCACTTACTGGCTGCCGGAGAAGATCGAGTCGCGGCGGGAAGCCCGGCGCCGGCAGGAGACGAAGAAGGCCAAGGAGGGTGAGGACACCCCCTATCCCACCTGGGAGGAACTGCGAGCCGAGGACCTCGAGACCGCCCCGGCCATGATCCTGACCGTGCACGACGAGTCCGGCGCCGTCGTCCGCCGCCTGACCGGGCCGCGCACGAAGGGCTTCCACCGGGTGGCCTGGGACCTGCGCCTGCCCTCGCCCGAGCCGGTCAGCCTGGCCGGCAAGGAGCCTGCGCCGTGGGAGGATCCGCCGAGCGGCCACTTGGCCCTGCCCGGCACCTATACCGTCTCCCTGGCCAAGCTGGTCGACGGCGAGTTGGTCGAGCTGGCCGAACCGCAGCCGCTGCGGGTGGTGCCGCTCGGCCTGGCCAGCCTGCCGGCCGCCGACCGGGCCGAGGCCTTCGCATTCCAGGAGAAGGTCGCCCGACTGCAGCGGGCGGTGCGCGGGGCGCAGAAGGTGATCGAGGAGACCGCCGACCGCCTGCAGCATTGCCGCCGGGCCGCGCTCGACGCCGGCGCCGCCGGGCCGGAGATCCTCGCCGAGATCGAACGCCTGCACCGGGTCCTGGCCGATCTGCGGACGCGCCTGAACGGCGACGAGACCCGCAGCAAGCGATCGGAGCCGGCACCGCCGGCCATCGCCGACCGGGTCGGCAACATCGTCGAAAGCCAATGGCACACCACCTCGGCGCCAACCGGCACCGAGCGCGACGCTTACCGCCAGGCCGGTGAGGCCTTCGCCGCCCTGCTCGCCGAGCTGCGCACCCTGGTCGAGCAGGAGCTGCCGGCTCTGGAGGACCGCCTCGAAACGGCCGGCGCGCCCTTCACTCCAGGGCGCCTGCCGCGCTGGCGGATCGAGTGAGCCGGGAGCACAATGGACCCATGCGCACGATTTCCCGCCCCGCCGTCGTCTTCGGTGCCGCCCTGGCCCTGGCCCTGGCTCCGGCCGCGGCCGCCCAGGACACCGCGGCTCTCGAGCAGAAGTACCGCCACAAGCTGGAGCAGCCTTTCGTCGCCTACGGCGGCTGGCTGACCGACCTGGACCAGGCCAAGCGCCGGGCCGCGGCCGAGAACAAGCTGATCTTCGTCTACTTCACCCGCAGCTACGCGCCGTGACCGCCGTGCTCGGCCCTGGAGAGCGGTCCGCTCTCCGCCAAGGACTTCCCGGCGTTCGCGGCAACCGTCGTCCCCTTCCTGCACGTCACCACCCGCATCCCCGACCGTCCCAACGACGGCATGCTGAGCGAGTACGGCGGCACCGGCTTCCCCACCCTGATGTTCCTCGACGCTGAGGGGCACAAACTCTTCCGCCCCGAGGGGCGCGACGTCGGCAGCTTCGAGAAGGCCCGCGACCGCTCGCAGGAGTTCCTCGAACTGGTGGCCAAAGCCGAGCAGGGCGACGCCAAGGCCAAGGTGGCGGCCTTCCGCCAGCAACTCGAGCTGGGCTGGTTCGGCGCGGCCGAGGCGCGCGAGCGCCTGGCCGGTCTGGGCAAGATCTCACGCAAGGACCGGCAGGCGATCGAACGGCTCCTGGTGGCCACCGAGGTGCGGGAGCTGGCCAAGGAGGCCGGCCGGGATCTGGCCAAGCGCCGCGAGGCCGGCAAACGCCTGGCCGAAATGTGGCGGAACGGCCAGGTTCCCGAGGACAAGCGCCTGCTCGTCTCCTACTGGGGCTTGATCGCCGACCACGCCGAGGCCATCGGCGACAAGAAGCTGATGAAGAAGGTGCTCAAGGAGGCGGACAAGACCGTTAAGAGCGACTATCGCGGCCGGCAGCTCGTGAAGGAACTCGAGCAGCGGTACAAGAACATGCGCTGAGTGGTTCCGGCCCGGCAGGCGGTCGCCCAGGCTGTCGCCTGAGGTCGGCCGCCGGCCGGAACCAGACGCCGGCTCACTCGATCCGCCGCTCCGGCGCCTGAGCGGTTTCCTCCTTCTCGGGCTCGTCCCACCCGTTCCGCTCGGCTTCCTCCTCGGCCCGGAGCCAGGTCTCGTCCGGCATCGACGGGTCGTTCCGCACCTCGAAGCGCTGACGGTAGGTGGCGTCGCCGGCGCGCAGCACCGCGACGTAGGTGCCGGGCCGCACCCGCGGCGCCCAGCGCCGTCGTGAACCCTCCTCAGGCGCCCGGCGCAGATCCCACTCGACCCGGTGCAGGCCGGGTTCGGCCGGAGCCTCGAGGTCGCGCAACTTCTCCCCGGACAGGTCCTCGACCCAGAGCTTGAGGCCACGGATCCGGCGACCGAGCGAGTAGAAAATCGAGGCCGACGCCGGCGGGTTCTCACCCACGAACTCTCGGATGGAGATGCCGCGCTCGGGCATCCGCCGCCAGAGGACGACGTCGTTGGGCCGGTAGAGGTGGACCGGATCAGCCACGGTCTCGGCGCTGAACTGGCGCAGCGGTGTGATGTCGAGGATCCACAGGCTGCGGCCGTGGGTAGCGGCGACCAGCTCGCGGCGCAGCGGATGGATGGCGAAGTCGTGCACCGCCACCGTCGGCAGGTTCGAGTTCAGGCGGGTCCAACTCGCGCCCCGGTCGATGCTGACCCAGGCGCCGAACTCGGTGCCGAGAAAGAGCAGGTTCTCGTTCTCCAGGTCCTCCTTCAGCGACCGGACCGAACCGGCGTCGTCCGGCAGGTCGGCGCGCAGCGACCGCCAGCTCCGGCCGTGGTCCTCGGAGACGAAGACGTAAGGGGCATCGTCGTCGGAGCGGTGGCCGTCGAAGGTGAGGTAGACGCGGCCGTCGGCGAAACGCGAGGCGACCAAGCTGCTGACCCACCGCCGGCCGGGCATCAGCTCGGCGATCGGCTTGGCCGCATCCGGACCGGCCGCGGCCGCCGCGGGCTGCTTTCGCTCGTGCTCGGCGGTGAAATCCATTTCGAACATGCCGCCGCCGACCACCAGGGTTCCGGTCATGCGGTCGCCCTGGATGGCGGCGTTGACCTTCAACTCGCCCATCTCGCTCTGGATGGTCAGCTCGAGGGCACCGTCGGCGAAGCGGCCGCTCTTCACCTCGCTCTCGCCCATCTCGCTCGACAGAGTGCCGGTGATCCGGTCGTCCTTCCGCTTCAGGACGAGAGTGAAACTTCCCTCCTCGCCGGCCATGCCTTCGGCCTCGACCTTGCCGTTCCAGACCCCGGCGACGGGGTCCTGGGTCGGAGCCGAGGCGGGCGAGGACTCGGACGCCGCCGCACCGGCCCTCCGGCCGCGGCCAGGGCGGCGGCCGCCGCCGCGGCCGCCGCGGGCGGCCCGGGCCGCCTCGAACTCGGCGCCGGTGAGGACGCCGTCCCCGTCCTGATCGAGTCGAGCGAGGAAGCCGGCCATCCGCTCCGGCAGCTCCTCGGCCTGGAGCCGGCCGTCGCCGTCGGCGTCGAATTCGCGCAGCCGCTCGGGCAGGGCCGGTTCGGCGGCGGCTTCGCCCGCCCGGCCGTCCTCTTCCCCGACCGCCGCGTCCGGCGCGGGCGCCGGCAGCTCCCAGAGGTCGGTCCAGGTGTGGCCGCCGTCGGTGGTGGCCCACAGGCCGCCGTCGTCGGTCCCGACGTAGAGGACGTTCGGATCGCGCGGCGATTCGTCCAGGGCCGTGGCGCTGCCCCGGTCGGTGACGGCGATCTCGGGCGAGATCGGCTGCGGGTTGCGACCGCGGTCCAGGGAACGGAAGACCTTGTTGCCGGCGCTGTAGTGGATCCGGCTGTTGTGGTGGGAGAGCAGGAAAGGCGTGTTCCAGTTGAACCGGTAGCGCTCGCCGCGCGGCGGCCGCGGCCGAGCCGAGCCGCGGGCGCCGGTGCGCAGGTTCATGCTGCCCATGGCGCCATTCTGGCTCTCGCTGTAGATCTGATCCGGATCTTCCCGATCGACGCGGACGAAGAAGCCGTCGCCGCCGCCGACTCGGAACCAGTCGGCGTTGGTCGGTCCGCGGCCGCTGGCCGACCGGCTCGGACCACCCCAGGAGCCGTTGTCCTGAAGGCCGCCGTAGACCCGGTAGTCCAGGCGCGGGCCGACCTCGACCCGGTAGAACTGGCCGATCGCCATCTGGTTGTGGTGGTCCCAGTGCGCCATCCGATCGCGGGTCTCATAGAGGCCGCCGTCGTTGCCGAGCCACATGTGGCGGCCGTCGGCCGGGTCGATCCAGAGGGCGTGATGATCGACATGGACCTCCGGCCCGTGGCCGTCGGCGGTGAAGGTGGCGCCGCCGTCGGACGACTTGTAGAGCGAGGTGCCGAGCACGTAGAGATACCTGGCGTCGCTCGGATCGACTCGGATCTGGCTGTAGTACATCGGCCGCGGGTTAAGCGAGTTGATCCGCCGCCAGGTCAGGCCGGCGTCATCGGAGCGATAGACGCCGCCGTAGCGCCAGCCTTCCGGTCCCTGCTCGTCCTGGGCGTTCTCGCGCTGGCCGCCGAGGCCGATGTGGAACGGGCCGGGCGCGGGCGGCTTCTCTTCACCGGCCGCCTCCTTCTTCTCGGCCTCGGGTTCTTTCTCCTCGGCGTCCTCCTTCTCCGACGGGCGGCGGCTGAAGGTGACCTCGGCGGTGACCGCCTTGCGGTCGCGTGACACCTCGACCTCGACCGTCTCGCCGGCCAGCCGCTTGTGGATTTCCCTGGTCAACTCGGCCCAGGAATGGACGGTGGTGTCCTCGACCCGGAGGACGATGTCCCCCTTCTTCAGCCCGGCTACCGCCGCCGGGCCGTCCTCCGTCACTTCGGTCAAGCGGGCGCCGACCTCGGCGTCCTCACCCTGGACGCCCATGTAGGCAGCGTCCTCCGGTTCCTGGGTGATCAGCTCGGACTCGATCACGGCGAAGACCACGTTCGGATCGCCGGCGAACCAGTCGAGCCCGATGCGGCCCAACTTGCAGTCAGGTATGCCTTCCGTGATCCGCTGCCAGGTCCGGCCGCCGTCGGTGGTCCGCCAGAGGCCGCCGCCGTCGCCCCACTTGCGGGCCGGGTCGTTGGTGTCGAAGCCGTCGCGGCGCCGTTCATAAGAGGCGACGAGCAGGGTCTCCGGATCGTCCGGCTTCATCCGCATGTCGATGACGCCGGTATCCGGGCCCAGGTCGAGAACCTTCGTCCAGGTCTCGCCGCCGTCGGTGGTCTTGTAGAGGCCGCGCTCCTCGTTCGGCCCCCAGAGGCGGCCGAGGGCGCCGACGTAGACGATGTTCTCGTCCTCGGGATGGATCAGGATACGGCCGGTCTGGAAGCTCTCCGACAGCCCCATGTGCTTCCAGGTCTTGCCGCCGTCGACCGACTTGTAGACCCCGTCGCCCCAGGAGACCGAGTTGCGCGGGTTGTTCTCCCCGGTTCCGACCCAGACGACCTGCGGATTCGAAGGCGCCACGGTGACATCGCCGAGCGAGACGGTGTGTTCGTGGTCGAACTGGTGCTCCCAGGTGATGCCGCCGTTCTCGGTGTGGAGCAGGCCGCCGGAAGCCGTGGCCACCCAGAGCCGGCTCGAGTCGGTCGGATCGACGGCGATGTCGACGATCCGACCGCCCATGTTGGCCGGACCGATCGAACGCCAACGGAGCTGCTCGACCCAGGACGGAGGCAGGGTGGGTTTGGGCCCCTCCTTCTTCGCCGGCTCCTGCGCCGGCAGGGCGACCCGGAGGAGCAGGACGGACAACAGGAGGACCCGGAGCGGGACGCGGGGGGTGGTCATGGAGGCTGGAGCGGGGAGCTGGAAGGGAGACGGGAACCCAGGAGGCGCCTGGATTCCATGGTAGGTCGCATTCGCTACGCGAAGCGAACCAGCCGGCTTGGCTTCTTCATCGGCCGGCGGCGACTTGAAGGAATTGCAAAGCCAGACGGTCGATTCCGGTCCCACCGTGGGAAGGAGGGTCGTCCGGTCGCGGACTCATTGTCGACCACCGGCCTGCCGGTGCCCCCCCTGCGTTTCTCGCCCCCTCGGAACCGCGGCGGGATCGGCGGCGCCCCCGGCTCCCGTCGGGTCCGGCCAACGGAGGTCGGCTCCCGCGGTTCAACCGTCTCCGCCCCGGGAAGTCGGCCGCCCGGCCGGATCGCTTTCAACCGGCCTCGCCACGGCGCCGTTGCGAGGGATGAACCCGATCCCTCCGCCGTGACGCAACCGCTCCTGCCCGACTCCCCCTTCCCGCCGCCGGCCCGCCCGGACGGGGACTTCCACGACACCCTGGCCCAGACGCTCGAGAAGGCGCCCTACCTGCTCGTCTCGCTCGCCCTGCACGGCCTGGCCGCGCTGCTCCTGGCCGGCCTGGCCTTCCTCCGGCCCGAACCCGAGGCGGCGGTCGAGATCCGCATGGCGGTGGCGCCGCCGCCGCCCGAGATCGTCGAACCGCCGCCGCCGCCGCCCGAGTCGGCGCAACCCGAGACCGAGGAGCCTGTCCTGGTCGAGGCCGACCTGCCCGAGGACCCGGAACCGCTCCTGGCCGAGGACGACGCGCCCGACTTCGCCGCCGGGCCGGACCTGAGGGCGGAGACCTTCGCCCCGATCGGCCTCGGCCCCGGCGGCGGCGGCGGCGGCGTCCGGGCCGGCCGGCCGCACGGCCGCGGCGGCGGCAGCCCGACCGAGAAGGCGGTGGCGGCGGCGCTGAAGTGGCTGCACGACCACCAGGCGCCGGAGGGCTTCTGGGACTGCGACGAGTTCATGTAC
>RFGR01000042.1 GCA_003696625.1 Planctomycetota bacterium | reverse complement strand
GTCCAGGTCCAGAGCGCGCCCAGGGCGAGGACCGCCAGCAGGCCGGCCTTGCCCGGCTGGGCTCGGAGCTGGCCGGCGAAGTCCTGGCGCGAGGCGGTGCTCATTCGTCCCCTCCCGCCGCCGCTTCGGTGGTCGGCAGCTCCGGCACCCGCAGGACCCCGGAGAAGCGGACCAGCCCGGAGGCCCGCTCCGCCGGATCGAGTGGCAGGTTGATCTCGACCCGGTCGAACCGTGCCCGCAAGGCGCTGTTCTCGAGGTCCTGGAGGAAGGAAACGGCCTGCCGGTACCGGGCCCGCCCGGAGAAGATCCAGGAGCGGGCGCCGGCGGCGGAGCCGCCCTCCTTCTGGTGAATGTCCACCTCGATGCCGTGTTCGGCGCCGAGGTCGACCACGTGGCTCTGGACCAGCAGCGGGTTGAGCGCGTAGTCGAGGTCGCCCAGCTTGTCGTCGGCGAAGGCCCGGAAGTCCGCCCAGGCGGCGGCCAGGCGGTCGCGCTCGGCGACGTTGCGCTGCTGGCGAGAGCGGACGGCGTCGATGCTTTCGAGCCGGGTCCGGGCGGAACCCCGCCGCTCGATCGAACCCTGGATCGAGCCGAGCCAGCACAAGGCCGGGACCGCCGCCAGGGCCGCGAAGAAGGCGGTGCGGCGCAGGCTCATCGGTCTCCTCCCGGGCCGTTCCCGCCCAGTTCCTTGGTCAGCACGACCTCGACCCGGACCGCGTCGCGGAAGTCCTTGACCACCTCTTGGCGGCGCGGCTCGGCGCGGTCGAAGCCGGTGAAGTCGAGCAGGTGGTCGCCCAGCTCGAGCAGCGGTCCCTTGCCGACCACGGTCGCGGTGACGGCCAGCTCGACCTGGTCCGGCTGCGGTCGGCCGCGGGGGTCCGGGACCCCGGGCCGGTAGCTCCAGACCAGGTCCTCGATCCGAACGCCGCTGCCGACCCGGTCGGCGATGCCGCTCAGGATCCAGCTTACGGTCGGCCGGCCGAGGTGGTCGGCGAGCGGGTCGAGACGGACCGCGTAGCGCTCCATCTCGCCGTAGATCCGGTCGAGATCACGCGCCGCCTGCTCGGCCACGGGATCGGGCCGCTCGGCCTCGGCCGCCGCCCGTTCGAGCCGGGCGGCCTCGAGGGCGAAGGCGCCGGAGACCAGCACGCCGAGCATGGCGACGCCGGCGACGACCAGCAGGCG
Source organism: Planctomycetota bacterium (assembly GCA_003696625.1). Lineage (GTDB taxonomy): Bacteria > Planctomycetota > UBA1135 > UBA1135 > UBA1135 > J029. The sequence goes on along the minus strand of RFGR01000042.1, from coordinate 26,621 downwards.
GGCCGGGGTCTTGCGCCGGTCGAGGTGATCGGCGAAGACCTCCGGCGGCAGGAAGTCGGCGGTTCTCATGCGTACCCTCTCATCGCCAGGCCCAGCACCGGCGCCCACAGGGGTTCCTCGTCGAGGATCTCGGGCGGGGCGAGGATGCCGAGTTCGCTGAACGGGCGGGCCTCGGCCACCGGCCGGCCGAGGGTGCGCTGGACCGCCTCCTCCACCCCCGGCAGGGTGGCGCCGAAGCCGGACAGGTGGATGCCGCGGACCTCGGCCCCCTTGTGGCGGGAGTGGAAGTGGCGCAGGCAGGCGCGGACCTCATCGGCCAGGAGATCGGCCGGACGCTCGGCCGCCTCCAGCAGCTCGAGGGCGTGGTCGAGGGAGAGCCGACGCAGGCGGGCCGGGCTCCAGACCGTGGCCGTCGAGACCTGCTCATGGTCGGCGGTCGCCTCCTCGAGCACGAGGGGAAGGGGTTCCTCCTCCAGTTCCTCGGCCTTCCGGCTCAGGGCGTCCAGGAAGCTGCGGCCGTTCTGCTGCAGCGGCTTCAGGAAGCCGACCTCGCCTCGGTGGAGGACGCCGAAGACCGCCTGCTCGAAGCCGACGTGGAGGAAGCCCCACGGAGCCCCGGTCGTCTCCTGCATGGCCAGGATCGCCCGGGCCAGGCCGAAGACGACCGGTTCGAGCGAGACCGGGCGCAGGCCCATGGCCGCCGCGGCGGCGCCGGCGCGGCGCACCCGGGACTCGCCGACCGCCAGGAGCAGCAGCTCCCGGCGGCGGGTGCCGGGCGTCCGGCCGAGCGGCAGCCAGCGGTAGCGGACCCCTTCCTCGTCCTCGACGCAGGTCAAGGCGGCCTGGGCGAGGAGTTGGTCCCGGCCGTCCTCGTCCTCTTCGTCCAGCGGCACGATGGTGGACTCGACCTGGGCCGGGCCGAGCCCGACCACGGCGTCCCGGCCCTTCCAGCCCCGCGCCGGCACCTCGCCGGCCCAGGCCGCCAGTTCCTCGGCGTCGCCCGCGACGCGGGCGTGGAAGCCGACCTGCCAGTCGCCGGGGCGGCCGCGGAGCTGGAGGAAGCGGGTCTCGTCGTCGCCGAAATGAACGGCGAGCGGGGTGGTCCGGGGAAGTCTCATTGCGGGGCTTCGTCGGCGGCGGCCAGCTGGTCGGCTTCGGGCCGCGGCTCCAGGGCGCGGCCGACGAGGATGCAGAAGAGGACGAAGCCGAGCGCCGCCAGGAAGGCGGCGCCGGGACGCTTCTGAAAGGGATCCTTCACAGGCTGAAGACCGGATCACCGTCCGGCGTGGTGGCGGTGGAGTTGGCCCGGAACTGGCCGTCGACGGCGAAATAGACCCAGCCGGTGGAGTCGTCCGGCGCCGGGAAGGAGCCGCCCGGCGCGATCACCTTGATCGTGTTCAGGTCGTTGTAGGGGTTGCTCGGGATCGCCTCGGTCAGGTAGGGACCGTAGGGGAATCCCGGCGTCCCGGGAGCGGCGGTGTTGCCGCTCAGGTCGCTGGCCAGCAGGAGCTGGTCGCGGAGCGTGGTTTCGCTCCAGGCGGCCCCGTTCCAGCCCGGGAACTGTTCCTGGTGCTGGAAGGCGTAGTAGTCGATCGCGGTCCGGACCCGCTGCAGCTCCTGCCGGGTCGAGGCGGCCAGGGCGTCGTCGACCGTCTCGAGGTAGCTCGGCACCGCCATCCCGGCCAGGATCAGCAGGATCGTGACCACGACCAGGATCTCGAACAGGGTGAACCCTAGGCGGCGGGACGGTCGGCTGGACATGACGGGGACGGAGCCCGCGGCTCCATCCACTCATCGGCCCGGTCGGCCGGCCTGCTTAAGGATTCCGTTCCCGCCCGAGCGGCCTCAGGGCAGGAATTTCTTCGGTTCCTTGAGCTTGCGGGGCAGGTATTCCTCGATCACGAAGTTGAGCCCCCACTTGGCGAAGGCCTGTTGCTCGGCCCGGACCCCCATCTTGAGGAGCTGTTTCAGGGCCGCCCGCCACTTCGGCCAAGCCTGGAAGAAGGGGTCGTTCTTGAGCGCGTCCTTGGCCCGCTTGACGTCCACCGGCTGCAGCGGGTGGGTGGCGTCCTGGAGGCCGAAATCGACGATGTCCTGCGGCGTGACGCCGAGGAAGGTGGCGCTCGGGACGCAGTATTTTCGGTTGACGTGGGCGGCCGAGCCGGAGCCGACCTTGAGGGTCCGGTAGATGTTGCAGATGCCGTAGGGGTCGCAGTCGACGAAGGCGTAGACCGGCAGCCGGAGATCGTCGGCCAGACGGCGGACGAAACGGCGGGTGGCCCGGGTCGGCACCCCGCCCATCTCGACCAGGATGCAGTTCGCCGTCCGCCACCAGCGGTGGTGGTTGAGGCGCTGGAACATGCCGCCGGTTTCGATCGCCAGGACGAAGTCGGCGGTGGTCTCGAGGCCGAGGTGGTCGACGGTGCTCGGAATCGTGAAAGCGCCCGAACCCATGCCGGTGCAGTCGGACCGGATCGGCTCGCCGGTCTCCGGGTCGCGGTCGATCACCACCAGCGGGCCGACGACCGAGCCGCCGTGCTCCTCGGGCACGAAGCGCAGCTCCTCGCGGGTCACGTCCTTGACCGAGAACATCCCCTCGATGTCGTCGAGGACGGTGTCCGATTCGCGCTGCTCGTTGAACTTGGCGTCGCCCCAGTTCTTGGAGACGTAGTAGGCCTCCCGCTTGGTCGCGAAGTCCTCGCCGGCGACCATCTCTTTGGCCAGGGCCATCAGGCGCAGGGTCTGGGCGAAGGTCTTGACCGAGTTGACGTCCAGGGTGCGGGTCTTCAGGTTGCCGGCCATCTCGAAATAGCCGACCTTCTTGTCGAAGCGGACGTTGGCCAGGTTCCGCTGCGGCATCTGAATCTGCGGCAGGCGGCCGGCGCGGGCGTCGCGATGGACCTGGGCGGCGACCTGGTGGATCGACTCGAGGGCCGCGGCCTGAAGGGCGGCGGGATCGGCGGCGGCGCGGGCGCCGGCCTTGCGCTTCCGGCCGACCTTCCGGGCGGCGGTCCCGCCGGTCTTCTTCGCGACCTTCTTGGCCGTCTTCTTGCTCGTCTTCTGGTTCGTTTTGCGCGCCGCCATCAGATCTTCCTCGCCGCCTCCATGCTCTCGCGCAGGGCCTCGACCGTCTCCTCGCGTTCCTCGTCGTCGAAGCCCAGGATCTCCTGGAGGCCGACGCCGACGTGGGGCAGGTACTTTTCGATGTAGTTCCGCTTCTGATACTCGCTCGCGACCCTCTTGCCTTTGCGGATGTGGGCGCCGAGCCGGCGGCCGGCCTCCTGCAGGGCCAGTTTGACCTCCTTCATGATCTCCGGGTAGGGCGCGATCGCCTCCTTGGCCTCCGAGGTGAAGGGCACCCAGACGCTGGCCATGTGGACCAAGATCACCGCCGAACCGGTCGGCAGGGCGCCGCGGGCCTGGGACAGGCCGTAGTTCTTCCAGGAGGTCTGGATCACCGCCTTGGTGAAGGCGCAGGACGACTGCTGGAACAGCAGCGGTACTCGGTTGGCGAAGCGCAGGACTCGGACGGGTTCGTCGGCGGCGCCAAGCAGATCCTCGGTGTCGGTGGTGCGCTTGCGCTTGGTCTTGCGGATCCGGCCGCGCTGATCGACCTCCAGGCGCTCCTCGCCCGGCTTGCCCCAGGCGATGCCGACCTCGATCTGGAAGGGGTTGCCGCGATAGACCGCCGGCGGTCGGGTGGCCACGGAGTAGAAGTCGGCGTCGCACTCCTTCATCAGCCCCTCGCGGATCCGCTCCTCGCCGATGGGGGAGAGACAGGTGGTGGGGGGAGCGCTGATCCGGGTCTTCTGGATCGCCCGATAGAGGCGATCGGCCTCCTCGCGGGCGATCCGGGTCGGGTAGGAGCGCTCGCCGAGTCCGGCCGCGGCGATGATCTCCCGAGCCACCTTGGGGCCGACCCGGCAGAACTCCTCTTGGAGGAAGGAGGAGAGCCAACGGCAGCGGGTGTCCCGGAGCATCTTCATCAGCTCGCCGAGTTCGACCCCGTAGGGGTGGGGTTTGATCTCGGCCGGCCGTTCGGGCACCTCCTTCACCGCTCGCGGATAGACCCGGGGTTCGTCGCTGCCGGGCGGCTGGTAGCGGATCTCGGCGTGCGGATTGGCGACCGCCGTCTGCTTGATGTAGTCGTCGACCGAGCGCAGCCCGCGCTGGTAGGAGGCCTCGAGGGTGACCGCGAAGGTCGTTCCGTGCGGCCGGGGCCAGTCGTCCAGCTCCTGGTCCAGCGTGATCAGGGGCTTGTTCTTGGTGAAATCCATCTGGATCTCGTACCGGTGGGCCTTGCCGCGGCGGGTTCGGGACTCGATCCGGGGCCCCTTGCCCGTGGTCATCTGGCCGTAGAGGCCAGCGGCCGAGATGCCGATCCCCTGCTGGCCGCGGGACTGACGCCGGGAGTGGAACTTCGAGCCGTAGAGCAGCTTCCCGAAGATGTTCGGGATCTGGGCGCGGACGATCCCGGGGCCGTTGTCCTCCACCACCACCCGAAAACGGTCATCCTCGATCTGTTCGATCGTGACCGAGATTTCGGGCAGGATCCCGGCCTCTTCGCAGGCATCGAGGGAGTTGTCCACCGCCTCCTTGATCGTGGTCAGGAGGGCCTTGCGGGGGTTGTCGAAGCCGAGGAGGTGGCGGTTCTTGGCGAAGAATTCGGAGACCGAGATCTCCTTCTGGGCCCGGGCCATCTCCTCGGCGGTGGCGTGCTTGCGGGAAGCCACGGATCCTCCGGTTCAGGGGCCAGGTCCACAGTTTGCGGGCCGGCGCGGGCCATTTCCAGCGGTCCCCGGCCGACCGGCCGGCCGGAAGCCGCCGTTCCGGATCCGAAAAGGGGCACTTGAGGCCTTTTTCGCCTGGAAAACCGGGCCGGTTCCGAAAAAAGAAAGTTCCTAGCTCCGGGAAATACGATTTCCTAGTCGATAGAGGCGGGCCAAGGGAAACCCCGTTACTCAATCCCTCATGAGCCTCAAGAATCCCCACAAGAAGACGGTCTCCCCGGCTCCGGTCGAGAGCGATCGTCACGCTCCGCCGCCGGAGGACCGGATCGCCGAATGGGAGGACTTGGTCTGGTTCGTCGTGAACCGGATCCGTCCCCGCCTCCCGGTCTCGGTCTCGGACGAGGAACTCCACTCGGCCGGGATGGTCGGCCTGATGGTGGCCGCCCGATCCTACGATCCTTCCCGGGGGGCGGAGTTCAAGACCTACGCCTACCACCGGATCCGCGGCGCCATCCTCGACGAGCTGCGCCGGATCGACTTCTTGCCCCGCAGCCAGCGTGACCGCGCCCGGCGGGAGGGGGTGGAGGCGCCGGCCTTCGTCGCCATCCCCACCGACGAGGACGGGCAGGAGAGTCTGGTCTCGGATCCGGTCGAGGCGGCCCTGGAGAACGAGGAACTCCTGGCCGAGCTGCGCCGACAGATCCTCCTGCTGCCGGAGAAGATGCGGGTGGTGATGACCCTCTACTACAGCGAGGGCCTCAAGATGCGGGAGATCGGCGAGCGCCTTCATCTCACCGAGTCGCGGGTCAGCCAGATCCACTCGAACGCCGTCGCCCGTCTGCGCCGGGTGATGCGCCGGGCCGTCGGCGGCTGACGGTCCGGTCTCTCTGGTTCCGCCAACCGGGGCGGGGGCGGCCTCGCCGCCTCCGCCCCGACCCTTCCGGCCGCTAGGATGCGGCCATGCCGACCCGCCGCTGGCCCGCCGCCCGTTTGGCTGCCCGGGTGCTCCTCGGTCTGTCCGGCCTCGCGGCGCTGCCGGCCCAGGTGCCCGGCGAGGGGTTCCACCTGCCCGACCGGCTGCCGGCGCAGTCGCTGCGGAACGCCAACTACCGGATCCACGCCGAGCTGGCCGACGACGGCGCCACGATCGAGGGCCGGTTGGTCGCGGACTGGCGCAACCCGACCGAGGAGCCGGCCGGCGAACTCCTCTGGCACGTCTACAACAACGCTTGGGCCGGGCCGGAATCCTTCTTCCTGCGCCGGCAGGCTCTCCTCGGCGGCTCCGGCCGACCTCGCTCCTGGGGCGGGACCGAGATCCGGTCGGTGCGCCTGCTCGGCGAGGACGGCGAACCGGACCGGGAACTCTCGCTCGCTTGGCGCCCGCCCGAGGAGGCCCCCGGCGACCGGACGGTTCTCGCCACGCCGCTGCCGGCGCCGGTCCCCGGCGGCGGCCGGGTCCGGGTCGAGGTCGTCTTCCGGGCGGTCCTGCCGCCCGCCTTCCGGCGCAGCGGCACCGACGGCGCCGGCGGCTACGTCCACGCGGCCCAGTGGTTCCCGAAGCTGGGGGTGTTCGAGGAACGGGACGGGCGCACGGCCTGGACCTGCCCGCCCTATCAGCCGCTGACCGAGTTCTACTCCGACTACGGCGTCTACGAGGTGGAACTCGTCCTGCCTGCGCGGTACCGAGGCCGGGTCGCCGCGACCGGCAGCGTCCTGGCCGAGGAGGACGGTCCCGGCCCGGACCGCTTCACCCTCCGCCTGCGGGCCGAGGACGTGCACGACTTCGCCTGGACCGCCGACCCCGACTTCCTCGTCGTCGAGCAGGAGTTCGACCCGGCCGAGTGGGCCGATCCCGCCGAGGAGCAGCGGGTGGCCGCGGCCCTCGGACGGCCGGTCGAAGCGATCCGGCCGCGGCCGACCCGCATCCTCCTCTTCCTGCAGCCCGAGCACGAGGAACTGGGGCCGCGCTACCTCGAGGCCGCCTGCCGCGCCCTGCGCGACTTCCAGCTCTGGTTCGGCCCCTACCCCTACGAGACCCTCAGCATCGTCGATCCGGCCCACGCCGCCCGCGCCACCGGCGGCATGGAGTACCCGCGCCTGATCACCGGCGGCGCCCGCCTCGGCGGCCACCCGCGCAGCCTCAGCCCGGAGAGCGTCACCGTCCACGAGTTCGGCCACCAGTACTGGTACGGCCTCTGCGGCAACAACGAGTTCGACCACGCCTGGCTCGACGAGGGTCTCAATTCCTGGTCCCAGGCTCGGGTCCTCGCGCGCGGCTGGAAGCCGAGTCTGGCCACCTACCGCCTGCTCGGTCGGGAGCGGGCCGGCGCCGCCCCGGTCGAGTTCCCCGCCTTCCCGGCCCACGATCCGCGGGCGCTGCTGCTGCTCGATCGTTGGGACAGCCCCGACCTCCGCTTCCTACCACCGCTCGGGCTCGACCTCCGCCATCCCACCGGCCTGGAGCGCTGGCTGGCCGAACTCCCGCCGCTCTCCTTCTGGCCCGAGGTCGTCCAGGATCCCTTCCTGCGCCGGCGTCGCGCTCTGGCGCGGGATTGGTCGGATCCCCTCCTGCGCCCGACCCGGGAACTGATCGACCGGGAGATGATGCGGACGAACGCCTACGACCGCCCCGTCCTGGTTCTCGAGACGCTGGCCCGGCTGATCGGCGACACCCGGATGACCCGGGTGATGCGGGCCTTCGCGGAGGAATACCGCTTCCGTCACCCGCGGCCGGAGGATTTCTTCGCGGTGGTCCGCCGCTACGGGGCCGGTGCGGAGTACGGCGGCGGTCGGCTCGACCTCGACGGTTTCCTCCGCCAGGCCTTCGTCGAGAACCGCAGTCTGGACTTCGGGATCCGCCGGCTCGAGGCCCTGCCGGCGGCCGACGGCCCGGCCGCGGAAGGCTCCCCGCGCTGGGACGTGGTTCTCGAGCTGCGCCGCTACGGCGACTTCGTCCTGCCGGTCGAATACCGCCTGATCTGGGAGGACGGCGAAAGCGAGGACGGAGTCTGGGACGGCCGGGACCCCTGGCTGCGGCTGCGCTGGACCGCCTCGGCGCGGCGGCCGCGGGCCGCGATCCTGGATCCGAACGACCGCCTCCTGCTCGACCGGAGCGAGGAGAACGACACGCGGCGGCTGGAGCCGGATCGGAGCCGGACCCTGGCCGCCGGCCTGCGGGCCTGGATCTGGGCCGAGCAGGTGCTCCACCACGCCGGAGGAAGGGGATGAGCGAGTCCGGAGCCCGACCGAGCGAAGAGCCGGTGATCCCGCCGACCATCGTCGTCGACGCGATCGAGACCGACGAGGAGACGCCGCCGCCGGCTCCGGCCGTCGCCGCCCCGACCACCGCCGCCCCGACCACCGCCGGTCCCGACCTGGAGCGGCCCGGACCGCTCGCCCTCCTCGCCGCCGGCTTCGTCGACGTCTTCGCCCGGCCCCGGGTCCTGCTGCTCCTGGTCGTGCTGAGCGCTTTCGCGGCCCTGCCGCCGGCTCTGGTGGTGGCCGATTCGGCCGACCTCCACCTGGCTCCCTTGGCCGACGCCCCGTCCGGTCCGGAACTCCTCCGCGGTCCGATCCCGGGGCGGTTGTTCCAGGCCTGGGAGCAGGCCGACCCCGACGTCCGGCGGCGGGCCGGTCTCACCCTGGCGCCGCTTTGGCTCGCGGCCTCCTGGCTCGGCTTGCTGGTCTGCGCCGGCTGGATGGCGACCGCCCGCGCCCGGGCCCTGCGCCAGCGCGGCGGCCACGGCTTGGCCGATTTCCTGGCCGGCGGCGGCCGCTTCTTCTTCCCGTTCCTCCGCACCTGGCTGCTCGGGCTGCCGCTCTTCGCCCTCGCCACCTGGCTGGTCTGGGGCCGGCCCGGAGCGTGGCTGATGCGGCTGCTCCTGCCGCCGGAGGGCGATCCCGCCTTCGCCGCCGGCGAGACCGCCGCCCGCTGGGTCGAGAACGGGCGCGAGATCGTGGCCTTGCTCCTGGTCTTCGGGGTCGAGATCCTGCTCGACCTCGCCCGCGCCGGGCTCGTCGCCGGCGGCCGGCGGTCGGCCCTGCTCGCCCTCTTCCGCGGCCTCGGCGTGTTCCTCTTCGAGCCGCTCCGGGTCCTGGTCCTGGTCGGCGCCGGTCTCACTTTCGAGCTGCTGCTCCTCGCGGTCCTCTCGGCCCTGACCGACGCCGAGCTGCTGCCGCTCTGGAGCCTGGTGCTCCTCCTGCCCTTCTGCCGCCAGCTCTGCCGCGGCGCCCGCTGGGCCGGCCTCCTCCGGCTCTGCCTGATCGGCCGGCCGGCCGCGGCGTCCCGCTGAGCCCCGCACTTGCCTCTGGCTGGAGGATCCGGGAAGATCCGGGACCGGTGAGGCCCCTTCCCTTCCTTTCGGGGCGCCGGGAACCGCCATGCTGACCGCCAAGGACCTGATGAGCTCCCGGCTGATGACCGTGTCCCCGCACATGGGGCTGCGGGACCTGGTCGATTTCCTGCGCGAGAACGGCATCCACGCCGCGCCGGTCACCGTCCCCGCCGAGGACAAGGAGAAGATCGTCGGCCTGGTCTCGATGACCGACGTGATCTCCTATCTGTCCGACGAGGAAGGGGAGGTCGAGCACAACTTCTCCCGGCTCTTCACCCTCGACCCGGACGAGGAGTCCTACCAAGCCTTCGCCGCCCGCCTGGACGAGGCCACGGTCCACGACCTGATGACGCCGCAGGTCTTCACCTGCGAGGTCGACGCCACCGCCGGCGAGGTGGCGTCGCTGATGACCGAGAAGGGCATCCACCGAGTCGTCGTGACCCAGGACGGCACCGCCGTCGGCCTGCTTTCGGCCACCGATCTCCTCCGGGCGGTCAGCCACTACGAGCGGGCTCTGGCCGCTCGGGCCGCCGCCGACTGAAGTCGCCGACCGCGGCCGGCCGGAGTCGGCCGCTGCTAGAATTCCGCGCCATGAGCGATTCCTTGCGCGGCGCCGCCGTGATCGGCCAGTCCGGCGGGCCGACCGCGGTGATCAACCAGTCCCTGGCCGGCTACGTCCTCGAAGCGGTGGGGCAGGAGCGGATCAGCCGCGTCCTCGGCGCCCGCCATGGTGTCCAGGGCCTGCTCGAGGACCGTCTGGTCGACCTCGGCGCCGAACCGCGGGAGCGGATCGAGGCGGTGGCCAAGGTGCCGGCGGCGGCGCTCGGCTCGGTGCGGAAGAAGCCCGGACCGGAGGAGGTCGAGCGGATGGTCGAGACCTTCCGCCGCCACGACATCCGCTTCTTCTTCTACATCGGCGGCAACGACAGCGCCGAGACCGCCCACATCGTCGAGCGGCAGGCGGCCGAGCTGGGCTGGGAGATGCGCTGCTTCCACGTCCCGAAGACGATCGACAACGACCTCCGGGTGACCGACCACTGCCCCGGCTACGGTTCGGCCGCCCGCTTCGTCGCCCACGCCTTCCAGGGCGACGACCGCGACAACCGGTCGCTGCCCGGGGTCAAGATCGACGTCGTCATGGGGCGCCACGCCGGCTGGCTGACCGCCGCCGGCACCCTCGGCCGTCGCGACGAGACGGACGGCCCGCACCTCGTCTACGTGCCGGAGCGGGTGTTCGATCCCGATCGCTTCCTGGCCGACGTCGCCGCCGTCCACGAGCGCCTGGGCCGCTGCCTGGTGGCGGTGTCGGAGGGTATCCACGACGCCGACGGCCGTCCCTTCCTCCAGGTCTACGCCGAGCGGGCCGGGTCCGCCCTGGCCGGCCAGAAGGACAGCCACGGCAACGTCCAGCTCAGCGGCACCGGCGCCCTCGGCGACGCCCTCGCCAACCTGGTCAAGGAGGCGCTGCCGGGGGTTCGCGTCCGCGCCGACACCTTCGGCTACCTCCAACGCTCCTTCCCGGTCGACGTCTCGCCGGTCGACGCCGCCGAGGCGCGCGAGGTCGGCCGGGCGGCGGTCCGGGCGGCGGTCTCCGGCGACCACGCCAGCGGCTCGATCGCCCTGCGCCGGATCGAAGGCGGCGACTACCGCTCCGAGGTCTTCGTCGCTCCGCTCGAGTCGGTGGCGAAGGTGACCCGGAACCTGCCCGAGGAGTTCCTCGCCGGCGACAACGGCATCGCTCCTGCTTTCCGCGACTACGCCCTGCCGCTGACCGGCGGTCTGCAGCCCATGGCGGACCTGGAGCTGATCCCGGCCTGATCGGCCGCCGGCGCCGCCTCAGAGGATCTTCCGCGGCGGCAGCGCCGCGTTGGCGATCAGGAAACCGACGACCAGGGCGGTCAGGGTCACGGCGACTTCGGCCGCGGTCTCGAGTCCCCGCAAAGCGTCGCCGGCCATGAGTTCGCTGATGCTCAGGAAACTGAAGCCGCCGGGGACCAGGAACAGCATCCCGGGCAGGCGGGTGACCGAGGCCGGCCGGTCGAGCAGGTTGGCGTAGAGGTTCGAGCCGGCGCCGACCAGGACCGCGCCGAGGAAGACGCCGAGGCGGGCGCCGGCGCGCGGATCGCCGAGCACCGCCGCCAGCTTCGGGCCGAGCCAGTCCACCCCGGCCCGGACGCCGAGCCAGCCGCCGAGGGCGACCAGGATCACCCAGCCGAAGTCGCGAAGCGGAACCTGGAAGAGCAGCGCGATCGTGCCGGCGGCGAGCGGCAGCAGCGCCCAGAGGGTCCAGGCCGGCGGCGGCGCCGGCGGCGGCCCGGCGGCGCCCGGGAAGAGAAGCGCGCCCACGGCTTGGCCGCCGACCACCCCGAAGCCGAGCTGGAGCAGCAACACGATGGCGGCCGCGGTCCGGGCGGTGCCGGAGGCGAGGTGGCCGGTGGCCAGTTCGGTCAGGGCGACGGTCAGGCTGAAGCCGGGGACGAGCACGATCAGGCCGCCGAGGATCGCCGGGTCGGTCCGGGCGCCGGGCAGCAGGGCGGCGCCGGCGACCACGACCAAGGTGACCAGGAAGGAACCGAGCGGCTCGAACAGCCGCCGCAGCCGGGGCCGACCGGCGCGGGCCCGCGCCAACAGGCCGAGGACCAGGCCGGCGGCGGCGGCGAGGACCATCTCCGGCCAGCCGCCGCCGAAGAAGCCGGCGGCGCCGCCGGAAGCGAGCGCGAAGGAGGCCAGGGTCGTGAGCGGCCCGTAGCGGGGCGGGGCGACGACCACCTGCTCGACCCGGGCGGCGGCCTCCTCCAGGCCGAGGCGGCCGTACCAGACATCGTTGAACAGCGCGTCGAGTTCGGCCAGCTTGCCGAGGTCGGTCTCGCTCGACTCCAGCCGCTGCATGTGGACCGAGTCGGCCCCGGCGCCCTCGAACGAGGCGAACAGGGCGGTCGGGGTCGAGAAGAAGCTGCCGCGGACGCCGAGGTGGGCGGAGAGGGCGGTGAGAACGTCCTCCAGGCGGTGGGCGGGAGTGCCGAACCGGTGGAGGGCCTTGGCCAGTTCGAGGGCGAAGGTGATCGCGGGGGGAGCGGCGCCGGCGGCGGGCATGGCCGGGACGGATTCTAGACCGTTGCCCGCCGGCGGCCGGCTGGGGATCATGCGGCTCCGTGTCCGCCCGCCGCCCCTACCGCGAACTCACCCCGGCCAGCCTGGTCACCGGCGCCCTGGTCGGCCTGGTCCTGAACATGGGCATCTGCTACGCCGGGCTCCAGATCGGCTTCACGATCGTCGGCTCGGCGGTGGCCGCGGTGCTCGGCTTCGGCCTGCTGCGCGGCCTTCTCCGCCGCGGCAGCATCCTCGAGGTGAACGTCTTCCAGACCGTGGCCTCGGCCGTGAACACGGTCAATGCCGGCATCATCTTCACGGTGCCGGTGCTGTTCCTGCTCGGGCTGGAGGAGCGGATCCACTATCCGGCCTTGGTCCTGGCTTCGGTGGCGGGCTCGCTGCTCGGGGTGGTCCTGATCATTCCGCTGCGCAAGCAGATCATCGAGTTCGAGCGGCTGCGCTTCCCGGAGGGGACGGCGGTGGCGGCGATCCTGAAAGCGCCCGGCGCCGGGATCGAGAAGGCGCGGTTGCTGGTCGGCGGGATCGTGATCTCGGCGGTGGTCAGCGCCCTGACCAAGAGCTGGGGTGGAGGCGAGGCTGACCCGGTCCTGCCCGAGGCCCTCGATCTCGGGCCGCTCCTCCACCTGCCGGCCGGGTTCAGCGCCGTCTTCGCCCTCAGCCTGCTCAGTCTCGGCGCCGGCTACCTGGCCGGCCGGCCGGGGCTGGTCGTCCTCTACGGGACGATCCTGAACTACTGGGTGCTCGTGCCGGCGGCGCTGGCCCTGGGCTGGGTGCCGACCGCCTGGGCCGACTTCGGCCTCTTCTCGCACGACTACGCCCGCGGCGCCGAGTTCCTCGATGCCTTTTCCCACTTCACCTCCCGCCACGTCGGCATCGGCATGATCCTGGGCGGGGCGGTGGCCGGCATCCTCGTCGCCCTGCCGGCTTTGAAGGCGGCGCTCGCCAGCCTGCGCGGCGAGGGAGACGGCCGGCGGGAGGAGGTCTCGATGGGAGTGCTGACCGGGGCCACCGGAGTCGGTCTGCTTCTCGTCTTCCTGGCCGCGCGCTGGTCCGGCGGCGGCGCGGTCTCCTGGGGCACGGCGGCGGTGATGACCTTGGCCGGAGGAATCTGGCTGTGGCTGGCCGGCCTGGTCGTGGCCCAAACCACCGGCCGCACCGACTGGTCGCCCCTGAGCGGCCTGGCCCTGATCGCGATCGCAATCATGATGGGGATCCTCGGCAACGGCGAGGAAGCGGTCGTGCCGGCGGTGACGATGGGGGCGGCGATCTGCGTCGCCACCTCGATGTGCGCCGACATGATGGCCGACCTGAAGACCGGCTACTTGGTCGGCAGCCTGCCGGTGAAACAGCAGATCGCCCAGATCGCCACCTGTTGGATCGGTCCGGCGGTCTCGGTCCTGACCGTCATCCTGCTTTGGCGCGCCTATGCCTTCGGGCCGGACCAGGCTGCGGTCCTCTATGGCCGTCGCCTGGCCGCGGCCGGGCTCGAGCAGGAGTATCGGGCCGCGGTGGCGGCCGGGAGGGGCGAGGCCTTCGTCGCCGCTCACCAGGCCGACTTCGGCCGGCCGGAGGTCCGGCCGGCCGGCACCCCGGAGCTCGGCGCGCCCCAGGCCGGCGCCCTGATGAGCGCCATCCGGATCGTCCAAGGCGGCGAGGTGCCGCTCGGCAAGTACCTGACCGGCGCGGTCATCGGCATCCTGGTCTCTCTTCTGGTCTCTCCGGGGATGGGGGTGATGGTCGGCCTCTCGATGTACCTGCCGTTCGAATACATGGTCGTCTTCGGTCTCGGCGGCATCCTGAACATCCTGGTCGGCCGCTGGCGCGGCGCCCGCTTCGCCGAGGACCAGGGCGTACCGATCGCCGCCGGCCTGATCGTCGGCGACGCCCTGGTCGGGGTCGTCCACGCCCTCGTCAAGGTCTCCGCCAGCCTCCTCTGATCATGCCCACCCTGCTCGCCCGCCTGGTCCTGGTCGTCGGCTTCTGTCTGGCCACCGTCGGCTCCGCCGGTTTCGCGGAACCGGTCGAGGACGGCGCCTGGGGTCTCCTGATCGCCGGCCTGGCCGCCACCGTCGCCGGGGGCCTGGCGCTTCGGGCTCTCCAGCGCCGCCGGATCGCCGCCGGGGCGGCCGGCGGCGGACTCGCGCCGGCCGGGCTGGCCGCCGCCTTGACCGAGATCCAGCGCGAGGTCCAGTCCCTGGCCGCCGCCGCCGCCGGGCTCGGTCCGGCCGAGCTGGCGGCCCGGATCGACCCGATCCTGAGCGGCCCCTGCTTCGAACTCGGCAGCCGCAACGAGGCCTACGCCCGGTTGCTCGGAGCCGAGGCCTTCGCCCGGGTCTGGTCCGGCTTCGCGGTGGCGGAGCGGCTGCTGGCCCGGGCCTGGAGCATGGCCACCGACGGCTTCCCGGAGGAGGCTCGGGCCGAGCTGCCGCGGGCCGAGGAGGCGATTTCGGCCGCCTGCCGGGAGGCGGCCGCCCTGGCGGCGCCGACCGGCTCCTGAATCCGTTCAACGCTCGGCTGGAAGGGGGCGTAATTCCCGACGCCATGTGGAGAATCCGACCCCTTCTCGTCCTCCTCCTGGCCGCCGCGCCGGCCTGGGCCCAGGGCGCCTTCCTCGGTGTCCAGGTGAGCCCGGCCGAGGAGGGCGGCGTCCAGGTCGTCCTCGTCAATCCGGACACCGCGGCCGAGATCATGGGCCTCCAGGCCGGCGACCGTCTGGTCGAGCTCGACGGCGAGGAGATCGCCTCGGTCGAGTCCTTCGTCCGGGAGATCGGCCGCCGGCAGCCGGGCTCGATCATCCAGCTCGACCTGATCCGCGACGGCAAGCCGGTCGCGGTCCGGGGGGTGCTCGGGCGCCGGCCCGGGCTGGTGCCGGCGGTTCCCCGCGAACTCGACCTGACCCCGGGCGACCGGGACGACGCCGAGCGCTGGTTGTTCGAGCTGCCGGACATCCGCCTGCCCGGCCTGCCCGGCTTCGGCCCGGACGAAGACTGGTTCCACCGCTTCGAGGACTTCGAGCGGGAGCAGCTCCGGCGCCTGCAGCAACGGCTCGACGCGATGCGGGAGCACGGGCTGGCGCCCTTCCAGGACGGCTTCCGGATCGAGTTCGGCGGTCCCGAGGGCTTCCGGATGGAAGGCCTGGACCGGATCGAGCGGAAGGTGAAGGTCCGCTACCCGGGCGATACCCCCGAGGAGAAGCGGGAGGAGCTGATCCGTCAGGCCAAGGAGAAGTACGGCGAGGACGCCGAGGTCGTCTTCGAGGGTGAGGGCACCTCGGTCATGATCACCACCCGCGCCGCCGGCGGTGTCGACCCCGCCGAGGGGGACCTCCTCCACGAGTTGATGGAGGAGGACGGCGACACCGCCGCCGCTCCCGACCCGGAAGCGGTGGAGGAGCCGGCCGAGAAGCCGGCCCACCGGGAGCCCACCGCCAAGCCGGAGGAGACGCCGGCCGAGGGCTGGCACGCCACCCTGGAGGAGGCGCTGGCCGCCGCCAAGGAGAGCGGCAAGCCGATCCTGCTCGATTTCTCGGCCGAGTGGTGCGGTCCGTGCCGTGCCCTGGCCGCCGAGGTCCTCACCTCCGAGCGCTACGCCGACCTGATCGACCGGTTCGAGCCGGTCCGGGTGGACGTGGATCGGCAGCGGCAGCTGGCCGCGGACTACGGGGTCGGCGGGATTCCGGACCTGAGGATCCTCACCCCGGACGGCCGCCAGGTCCACAAGATCGTCGGCTACGGCGATGCCGAGGCCGCGGCGGCCGAGCTGCGGGCTGCGCTGGAGAAGGCGGCGGCCGGCGGCGGGGAGGAGGTGGATGCCGACCGAGCTGGACTCGAGGAGCAGCGGGATCGCCTCCGGAAGGAACTCGAGGAGGCCAGGCGCCAGCTCGAGGAACTGCGCAAAGAGCTGGGTTCCGACGGCTGAGCTGGGTCGGTTTTCTCCAATCGATCCTGAAAACGGAGCGCGCCGTTTGGGTGGCGCGCTCCATCTCTCTTCAGGATCTTGCTTTTCTAAGGATTTCGCTTTTGTGGGACCGCCCGTCTCCGCAAAGGAGGCGCGATGCGCCCCCCCGTCCTTCTCGCCGCCGCCCTGCTCCTGGTGCCGTTCCTGCCGAGACTGGACGCGGCCTCGGTCGGCGTCGCCGACGATCTGCCGGACCTGGTCGCCCGGGCCGAGATCGTGGCCGAGTTCCAGGTCGTGGACGCCCGGCCGGAGATGCTTCCGGACGGTTCGATCCAGACCGCCTACACCTTTTCCACCCTGACGCCGATGAAGGGCCGGCCCGCCTCCGTCCTGGAGGTCCGCCTGCCGGGCGGCGAGGTCGCGGGACGCGGCCTGCTCCTGCCCGGGATGCCGGAACTCCGGGTGGGGGATCGGCAGATCCTGTTCCTGTCCGCGCAGGGGAAGGAGAAGCCGTGGCGCATGCCGATCGGGCTGGCCGCCGGTGCCTGGAAGGTGTCCGGAGGGGGCGGGGGAGCCGCCGTGGTCTCCCGCGTCCAGTCGGAAGGAACCGATGTCCGCGATTACCGGGAGTTCGTCGCCGCAGTCCTGGAGGAGGTGGCTCGCCAGCAGGGCTAGCCTGGGCCGTCTGCTCGGCGTCCTGCTGGCGGCGGCGCTCGGCAGCGGTGCCGCCCGCGGCTACGTCCGAATCGTCCTCGACGGCAAGAAGCTGCACTGGAGCGGGGACACGATCTCCTGGAAGCTGCACCAGGCCGGGTCCGACGACATCGCCGACGACTCGGAGAAGCCGGCGATCGAGCACGCCTTCCAGGCCTGGCGACAGGTGGTCGGCAGCCGCATCAAGTTCCAGTTCCAGGGCCTGACCGGTTCGCGCAACCCCGGCGGCAACGACCACGTCGTCGTCTTCGACGAGACCAACTTCAGCGGCTACTTCCCGGCCAACAGCGGCATCGTCGCGATCACGCCGATCCAGTACAACCCGGCCACCGGCGCCATCCTCGACGCCGACATCCTGTTCAACGGTCGCGACTGGTCCTTCTCGACCGACCGCTCGCCCGGGACTTTCGACGTCCAAGACGTCGCCACCCACGAGATCGGCCACTTCATCGGCCTCGACCACTCGCCGGTGGTCGGCTCCTCGATGTGGCCCTACGTCAACACCCGCCAGTGGCTCCATCGCTCCCTGTCCGAAGACGACCAGGCCGGGGCGGTGGCGGTGGCGCCGTCGGGGGTGGACGGTCGCCTGAACGGCAGCCTGCGCAAGGCCGACGGCAGTGCCCTGAAGGGTGGCATGGTCGCGGCGGTGGATCTCAGCGACGGCCGCCTGGTCGCCAGCACGGTCAGCGACAAGCACGGCGATTGGGTCCTCCGCGGCCTGCCGTCCGGCAGTTACGCGGTCTACGTCACCCCGATCGAGGGTTCGATGACCAAGGCCAACCTGGCCGGCAACCAGCCGATCCAAACCGGCTTCGGCTCCTCCTTCTATGGCGGCCCGACCTCGCCGACTCCGTTCGCGGTCAGCGCCGGCTCGGTCACCACCACCGGCCTGCTGACCCTGCCGCCGGACGGTTCGATGAGCGACAACACCGGCTCGGTGACGATCCTGAATCCGGGTCAGCAGCAGCAGGTGACCCTGACCGGCAGCGGCTTCGGTTCCGGCCTGAGCGCCTGGACCCTCAGCCCGCAGGTGAGCGTCAGTTTGATCGACTCCGGCAGCTCCTGGGCGCGGGTCCTGTTCTCGGTCGCGGCCGGCGCCAGCTACGGTCTCTACGACGTCTACCTGAGCGACTCCTCCGGCCAGCTCACGGTCTTCAGCGGCGTTCTCGACGTCCAGCCGCCGCCGCCGGTGCTGACCGGGATCGATCCGGTAGTGGGGGCGGTGGAGGGGGGCACCGAGGTGACGCTGAGCGGAAGCGGGTTCCGCGACGGCTCCTACGTGTTGTTCGGCGGCCGCGAGGCGAGTTCGGTGACGGTCGCCGGGCCGGACACGATCGTCGCGGTCGCGCCGCCCGGCAGCGCCGGCGCCGTCGACGTCTCGGTCCACGCTCCGGACGGCCAGCAGGCCAGGCTCGCCGCCGCCTTCACCTACGCCACGGTGCCGGTGTTCAGCCAGGTCTTCCCGGCCGCGGGCCAGGCCGCCGGCGGCACCACCCTGCTGATCGG
This sequence comes from Planctomycetota bacterium, assembly GCA_003696625.1. Classification (GTDB taxonomy): domain Bacteria; phylum Planctomycetota; class UBA1135; order UBA1135; family UBA1135; genus J029. The sequence continues at coordinate 8,329 of RFGR01000042.1, read as the reverse complement.
CGGCAGCGGCTTCGCTCCGGATCTGGTCGTCCTCCTCGACGGTCAGGAACTGGCCACGACCTGGCTGTCCGCCAACGTCGTCCAGGTGACGACCCCGGCCCATCCGGCCGGCACGGTGGACCTGGCGCTGCGCAACCCGGCGGTGCCGGACGTCGTCGTCCCCGACGCCTTCACCTTCGTGCCGGAACCGGACCCGCAGGTCACCGGCTTCAGCCCGAGTCGGGCCAAGGACGGCGGCGGCATCCGGGTCCGCCTGTTCGGCTCCCACCTCGACCAGGCCTCGGCGGTCCACTTCGGGATCGATCCGGTCACCGCTCAGGGCGGCCGTCCGGCCCAGGCGCTCGAGGTTCTCGACCCGGCCACCTTGGAGGCGGTGGCGCCGGCCTGGCGGCCCGGCTCCTACGGCATCAAGGTGACCCTGCCGAACGGCCAGGGAGTGGTCGCGCCGGCCACCTTTCAGTACGTCCCGGAGGCCGGCGGCGGCGCCGGCGGCTGCGCCGGCCTGGTCCGGCCGGGCGCGCCGCGCTCGGGCGCCACCGACCTTTCGGCCCTGCTCCTGGCCGGTCTCGGCTTCCTCCTGGTGCGTCGCCGGGGCGCCGGCGGCGCCCCCTAGAATCGGGGCGTGAAGCTCCGCACCGGCCTCCTCCTCCTGCCGCTGCTGCTCGCGGCGCTGCTGCTGCCGGCGGGTTGCGGCGGTCCCGCCTGGGACGGCCCGCCGATCCTGGTCTTCGGCATGGACGGCCTGGAGTGGAGCGTGTTGGAACCGTTGATGGCCGCCGGCCGGGCGCCGAACTTCGCCCGCTTGGTCGAGCGCGGGGTCGGCGGCAGCCTGCAGACGATGATCCCCACCTTCTCGCCGGTGGTCTGGACCACGATCGCCACCGGCGCTCCGCCCGAGGAGCACGGCATCCTGAACTTCGGGGTCTGGGACCCGGTCAAGAAGGAGATGGGGAAGCCCTACACCTCGAACTGCCGGGCGGTGCCGGCGATCTGGAACCTGGCCGACGACCTCGGTCGGTCGGTCTTGAGCGTCGCCTGGTGGGTGAGCTGGCCGGCCGAGGCGGTCGAGCACGGCCGGATCGTGGCCTCCTACGCCGCCCAGGTCCAGGGCCGCCTGCTCTGGAAGTCCGGGGTCTGGGAGCGGGGCCTGCCCGAACACACCTGGCCGCCGGAGCTGCGGGAGCAGATCCTGCCGGCGCTGGCCGACGGCCGCGACGGCGGACCGCTGACCGAACAGTTCATCGCCCGCTTCGGCCGCATCCGACCGGGCCCGGCGCTCAAGTTCCGCCGTCACCTGGCGGGCCTGTTTCACGTCGCCTTCCGCGGCGACGCCACCCACGTCCGGATCATGCGCGAGCAGCTCGAGCGGCAGGTGGCGGACCTGAACCTGGTCTACATCGGGCTGCCCGACGTCGCCGGCCACTTCTACTGGCGCTACCGGGAGCCTGAGCGCTTCCTGCACAAGCCCGACCCGGCCCTGGTCGCGGAACTGGGCGGGCACATCGACCGGGCCTACGAGCAGGCCGACGCCTGGCTCGGCGAGGTCCTGGCCGCGGTGCCGGAAGAGACCATCGTCCTGGTCCTCTCCGACCACGGCATGCACGCCTTCAACACCGAGACCCCGGAGAGCCTCGAACAGGGCGGCCTCCAGTCCGGCGGCCACGAGGACGCCCCGGACGGGGTCCTGATCGCCGCCGGTCCGGGAGTGCGCCGGCGCGGACTGCTGCCGGCCGGCGAACGGCGGCTGGGCGGTGTCCTCGACGTCGCCCCGACCCTCTGCGACCTGCTCGGCATCGAGCTGCCGGCGGCGGCCCGGGGCGCCTCGCTGCGCCGGGTGCTGATGACCGACGAGTGGTGCGCCGCCCATCCCGAGCCCGGACGCCGCGACTACCGGCGCGGCTTCCGGCCGCCGACGCCGCCGCGGGAGCCCTACGCCGGCGCCAGCCAGGACTTCCTCGAGGACCTGGTCAAGGGGCTTGGCTACATCGACTCGGTCGACTAGCCTGCGGGCTGCCATGTTCAAGCGTGTCCTCCTCGCCACGGACTTTTCCGACGACGCCCGCAGCGCCTATCGCTGGGCGGCGGAGCTGGCCAGGCAGGCCGGCGGCACGGTCGTCCTGGTCCACGTCTTCGAGGACGACATGGTCGCCGCCGCTCCTTCCCTGAGCGGATACCTGCCGGCCGAGGCGCTCGACCTGGGCAGGTATCGCGAGGAATTCCGCCGCGGCGCCGAGGCGGCGCTGGCCGCCGCCCGGGAGGAGCTCGAAGCCCTCGGGGTTCCGGTCGAGAGCCATCTCCGCGAGGGCGGCAAGCCGTGGAAGGTGCTGGTCGCGGCGGCCGAGGAACTCGGCTGCGGCGTCATCGTCCTCGGCACCCACGGCCGCGGCGGCCTCGCCCACCTGCTGATCGGTTCGACCGCCGAGCGGGTCGTGCGCAGCGCCCGCTGCCCGGTCCTCACCGTCCACTCCGGCGATCCGCCGCCGGCGGCCGCATGAGGGCCGCCGCCGTCCGCTGATGGCCGCGGGCGCCGGTCCGCTGCGGCCGCCGGTGGTCGCCTTCGACATCGAGGTCGCCGGCCTCGAATGGGAGGAGGTCGACGAGGCGACCCGCCACTACCTCCTTTCCCGCCACCCCGACCGCGAGGGCGCCGAGTCGATCCGCCATCGCCTGGCCCTGGTTCGCGGCCTCGGCCGGGTGGTCGCGATCGGGATGTGGAACCTGGCCAAGGACCAGGGCGCGGTGCTCGTCCACGGCAGCGGTTGCCGCTGGGAGGAGTTCGGCGAGGTGCCGGGGACCAAGGTCTACCGCGGCAACGAGCGCGAACTGCTGACCGAGTTCTGGCGACTGGCCCGCGACTGGGGCACGGTCGTCACCTACAACGGCCGCGGCTACGACGGGCCGGTGTTGATGACCCGTTCGGCGATGCTCGACGTCGCTCCGTCCCGGCAGTTGACCGGCTACCGCTGGTCGGTGCGGGACCACTGCGACCTGATGGAGGTCCTGAACTTCTTCGGCGCCGCCCGCGAGAGCTACTCGCTCGACTATTGGTGCCGGCGCTTCGGAGTCGAGTCGCCGAAGGGGCGGATGGACGGCTCGATGGTGGCCCAGAAGGCCCGGGAGGGCCGCTACGACGAGATCGCCGAGTACTGCCTGCGCGACACCCGGGCCACCGCCGACCTCTTCCGCCGGCTCGAGACCACCCTGATCCCGCTCTTCGCCCAGAACTGAAGCCGGCTGCGCTTGTCCCGCCGCGCTTCGCGCCGGACGCCTGACGGCCGCTCAGTCGCCGCCCTTCGCCCGCCTCATCTCCTCGGCCAGGTGCCGGATCTCGGTCAGGTCCTGCACCAGCTCGTTCCAGCCGTACCAGAGGGCGTAGTCCGGATTGGCGTGGAAGACGCCCTGGAAGGCCCGCATGCGGTGCTTGAGATGCATCGTGAACAAGCGCTGCTCGATCGGGGTGGGGGCGTCGTGGAAGGTCAGGAGATCCGGGAAGGGGTAGGCGTAGTTCTCCGGCTGCTCGAGGATGCCGTCCTGATAGAGACCGGCGACGATCCGGACGGCCTCGGCCATCAAGTGATCGGTCTCGCGGATCATGCGGTCGCCCTTCTCGAGTTCGGCCCGGGCGAAGTTCTCGGAGTGGCACTCCGAACAAACGGCCAGCTTCTTGGCCCGCTCACGGTCCCAGTCCTCGGCGCTGAAGCGGGCGACGTCGGCGGCCTGCACGACCTGCAGCCGCTCGGTCGGCTGGCCCTGCGGGTCGAGCACGCCGAGGGCCTGGAGGATGGTCACCCGGTCGGCCCACCACTGCTCGTCCTCGCCCGGATAGGGGCCGAGCCCGTCCGTGCGCACCGCGAGGAAGCCCCAGGCCGTGCGCACCTCGTGGTCGCCGTTCGGCATGTGGCAGGTTTGACAAGTGGGCGCGGCGGCGCTCGCGGGCAGCACCCCGTCCCGCTTGAGCCGGTGGCGCACGCCGTGCTTCGAAGTGCTCCACATCTCCCACTGCGGGTGGTCGAAGCCCATGTGGCAGGTGGCGCAGGCTTCCGGCTCGCGCGCCTCGGCGACCGAGAAGGTGTGCCGCGTGTGGCAGGCATCGCAGGAGGCGTGGCCGAACACCGAGCCCTCCTCCTTGAGCCGCTCGATCTCGACCTGGTCTTTCAGACCGAGCTTGTGACAACCCCCGCAGCCCTTCATGCCGTCGATCAACTCCATCGGCTTCCAGTGCGTGGTCGGCATGGCCTGCATCGAAGCCCAGGAGAAGGCGTGCTTGCCGCGGGAGAACTGGTCGTAGCGGTCGCCGTGGCAGAGCCCGCAGGTCTCCGCGGTGACCGTCTCGACCGCCGCGACGTCGTCGGCGCGGGTGTGGCCGTCGCCGTGGCAGTCGGCGCAGGAGACGTCCTCCTCGTGGTGGCGGCTGGTTCGCCAGTCGCCGACGATGCCTGGCGTCACCTGCTCGTGGCAGGCAACACAGTCGTCCTGGGCGGCGGCCGGGGCGGCCAGGAGGAGGAGGGAAAGGGGCAGGGCGAGCGTCGATCGGGTCATGCTGTCGATGCCTAACCCAGCCCGGCCGCCGGACAAGACCACCGCCGGGGGATGGGGTCCATCGCCGGTCCCATCTCGGATGCCCGGTTGGAAACCGCCTCCCCGGCCGAGGGGCGGCCGGAAGCGGATTCGTCGGGCTCCTAGAATCGCCTCCTTGCCCTCCCTCGCCCGCAACACCGCCTGGCTGACGGTCGCGAAGTCCTTCAGCGTGGCGATCTATGCGCTGTTCGGGCTGGTCCTGCCGCGCTTGGTGCCGGCGCCGGTGAACGGCGTCTACACCCTGATGAGCACGCTGCTCTTCTTCGGCGGCATGGCGGCGAGCTTCGGCATCCCGGTGATCCTGATCCGGACCATCGCCCGCGATCGCAGCCGAACCGCCCGGATCCACGCCGACGCCCGGCGGGCGCTGCTGGCCGGGGCGGCCCTCTCCTCCTGCCTCGTGCTCGGCTGGTTGCTGGCCGAGATGGCCGGCCAGGGTGAGTTCGACCCCGTCCGCCTGGTCCTGGGCGGGCTGGTTTGTGCCCTCCTCTTCGCCGACGCCCTCGGCTCGCTGGGCGAGGCCCTGTTCCAGGCCCACGAGCGGATGGCTTTTCCGGCCCGGGTCGAGGTCGCCACCGGCCTGGTCCGGGCCGGCGGCGCCCTGCTGGCGCTGTCGCTGCTGCCCGCCGCCGGTCTGTTCGGGGTCTTCGGCTGCTTCCTGCTCGGGTCGGCGGTCCGGGCCTGGGTGCTCGGGCGGGCGGCCCGCCGGGAGTTCCTGGCCGGGCCGCCGGTCGCCGGCGGCGGCTGGGCGGGGGCCCTGGCGCTGGTCCGGGAGTCGCTCGGCGTCGCCCTGTTCCGGGTCTTGCGGATGGTCCGGAACCGGGTGGACACCCTGCTGCTCGGCGTGCTCGTGGCGCCCGTCGCCGGCCTCGGTGCGATGGCCACCGCCGACGCCGCCCGCGGCCTCTACGGGCAGGCGATGCGGGTGGTGTTCGTCTTCCACACCCTGACCCTGGCCCTGAACACGGCGGTCTTTCCGCGCCTCGCCCGGCTCGGGAAGGACGCCGCCGCCCGCGCGGAGGGGCGGCGGCAGTTCGGCCGCGTCGTCCGTTACCAGGCCTGGTGGGCGAGCCTGCTGGCGGCCCTGGTCTTCGTCTACGCCGACGAGCTGGCCGGTTGGTTCGGACCGGCGTATCGGCAGGGGATCGCCGGCCTGCAGGGCACCACCGGCCAGGCCCTCCGGATCCTGGTCGCGGCGGTCCTGCTCGACTCGATCGGCGGTCCGGTCGGGATGCTGATGGTCGGCCGGCCGGAGATGGACCGAAAGCTGCCGGCCTTCGGCGCCGCTCTGGCCTCGGTCAGCCTGGTCCTGAACCTGATCCTGATCCCGCGCTGGGGGCTGATCGGGGCCGCCTGGTCCTCACTCGGGGCGGCGGCGGTCGAACTCCTGATCAAGGCGGCGGTCCTGCGGCGGCTGCTCGGCAGCGCCCGGGCTCTGGTCGGATCCCTGCCCTACCTGGGCCTCGCCGCCGCCGTTGCGGTCATCTTGGCGGCCGGTCCACTCGCCGCCTCACCCATTCTCGGCGGCCTCGCCGGCGGCCTGGTCTACCTGGCGGTCTGCGCCGCCGCCGGCCTCCTCGACCCGGCGGTCGCCCGGCGCCTCGGGCTCGGCCGGAGGCGGGAACCGGCTCCCTAGAATGCCCGCGGCCACCGCCGCTCCGCCATGACCGCAACCCCCCGCAGGCGCGTCGTCTTCGTCGGCATCGACGGCGCGACCTGGGACCTGATCGAGCCGATGATCGCCGCCGGCCGGCTGCCGAATCTGGCGGCGATGGTCCGCGCCGGCGCCTCCGGGCCGCTCGCCTCCACCCGGCCGCCGAACTCCTCGCTGGCCTGGACCTCGTTCCAGACCGGAGTCCATCCCGGCAAACACGGCATCTTCTTCTTCCGCGAGCAGCGACCCGGCAGCTACGACCGGCCGGTGGTCAGCTTTCACTCGATCCAGGCGCCGACGATCTGGCGCCTGGCCAGTGACGCCGGCCGCAAGGTCTCGGTCGCCTACGTGCCGATGACCTTCCCGCCCGAGGAGGTCACCGGCGGCATGGTCGGCGGCCTGCTCACCCCGGACCGGCGGGCCGACTTCGTCCGGCCGCCCGGCCTGCGGGCCGAACTCGAGGCGGCGCTCGGCTTCGAGCTGCCATCGGACAACGAGCCCGAGCGGTTGTTCCACGCCAGCGACGAGGAGACCGCCCTGCGCAGCCTCTACGAGACCACCGACAAGGTCGAGCAGGTGGGTCTTGAGATGCTGCGCCGGCACGACCCGGACCTGTTCGCGATCGTCTTCCGCGGCGTCGACCTGGCCAGCCATCAGGCCTGGTGCTTCCAGGATCCGGAGTGGGCGGCCCGCAACCCGAAGGCCGCCCGCGGCCGCGAGACGATCCTGGCCGACATGTACGAGCGGCTCGACGCCGCCCTCGGCCGCTTCCGCGCCGCCGCCCACGAACTGGACGGAGAAGTCGCCTTCGGCTGCTGTTCGGACCACGGCTTCGGTCCGATCAGCCACCGTTTCTACCTGAACGCCTGGCTGGTCGAGAAGGGCTGGCTGGTCCTCAAGGAGGGCGCCGTCCGCAGCGGCCGGCTGCGGCTGTGGCTGCAGCGCAAGTGGGCCGGCCTGATGCGCCGCAGCGGTCTGTCCCGGCGGCGCCTCGCCCGCGGCGCCGCCCCCGACCGTCGGCCGGAGGAGGCCATCCGGGACATGATCGACTGGCGCCGGACCCGGGCTTGGTCGAGCTTTTCCGGCGGCGAGGACATCGTCCTGATCAACCTGCGCGGCCGCGAGCCGGAGGGGATCGTCGAACCCGGGGAGGAGTACGAGCGTCTGCGCGACGAGATCATCGCCGGCCTGCACGAGGTGCGGGCGCCGGACGGCAGCCGGATCGTCGCCCGCGCCTTCCGCCGCGAGGAACTGTGGCAAGGCCCGCAGCTCCACCTGGCGCCGGACATCCAGTTCCTGACCCGCGACACCGCCGTCAACTGCGCGCCGAGCCCGGTCCATCCGCGCATCGTCGAACCGGCGCTGGAGGGGCGGCCGGCGATGCACCGGATGCAGGGGGTGTGGCTCTGGGAGGGCGAGGGGATCTTCCGGCCCGGCTGCCGGCACGGCTACCAGATCGCCGACATGGGGGCGACGATCCTGCACCTGCTCGGCCTGCCGTTGCCCGGCCATCTCGACGGCCGGCCGATGCTCGAGGCCCTCGAGCCGGCTTGGCTCGACGCCCACCCGCCGGTTCCGGGGCCGCCGGCCGAGCTGAGGCCGCGCCAGGTCGGCGGACCGGCCGGCGGCGACGACGAGCGTCTGGTCGAGACGATGCGCGCGCTCGGCTACATGGAGTAGCGAGGATGCGCTGGTTCCCGGTTCCGCTCGGTCGGCCGAAGGACCTGCTCGCCGCTCCGGTCGTGGCCGAGAGCCTGCCCGGCCGCGCCGCCGGCTTCAGCGGCGGCGACCCGCGCCCGGAAGTGCCCGGGGTCCTCGCCCTGCTCGCCGCCCGCGGCGACGAGCCGTTGCCCTGGACTGAGGACCGGGACCTCCTACTGGCACCCTGGCCGGCGCCGGGCGAGGAAACCCGCTGGCTGCTCGAGCACCTGCGTCGGCTGCCGCCGGCCGCCCCGGTCGCCCTCTACGAGCGGGACGTGCCGATCCTGGCCAACGTCGTCGTCCGTTCGCCGGAGGAAGATCCGGAGGCGTCGCCGGCCGCCGGGCGGCGGGCCTGGCGGAGCGCCTTCCGCCACCCCGGCCGCGGCGGGCCCGAGG
>RFGR01000041.1 GCA_003696625.1 Planctomycetota bacterium | reverse complement strand
CGGCCCGGCTGGTGGCCGACCCGACCCGGGCCGGCCGCGAACTCGGCTGGCGCGCCCGCCACGCCGACTTCGCCGGCATCGTCGCCGACGCCGCCCGCTGGCACCGCGACCATCCGGAGGGCTACGGCTCGTGATCGCCCTCCTGCTGGTCGCCGCCCAGGAGACCGCCGCGCCGCCGGCGCCGGTCGAACGCGACCTGCCGGCGATGCTCGAATCGATCACCGCCGACGAGATCGAGGCCCACGTCGCCGCCCTGGCCGCGCCGGAGATGGGCGGCCGCGGAACCGGCTCCCCCGGCTACGAACGGGCGGCGGCCTACGTCGAAGCCGAGCTGCGCCGCCTGGGCCTGGTCGGCCCGGGCGAGAACGGCTCCTACCGGCTCGGCTACGAGCTGGACAGTATCGTCGCCGACCGCTGCACCTTCGCGGTCTCGACCGGCCCCGGCTCGGCGCAGGCCTTCGCCCCCGGCCGGGATTTCGTGCCGCTGCTCGGCTCGGCCGAGGCCGCCGTGGCCGGCGAGCCGGTCTTCGCCGGCTTCGCGATCGAGGACCGCTCCGAGCGCTGGCTCGACCTGCCGGAGCGCAAGGTCCGCGGCAAGGTCGTCTTCGCCTTCACCCGCGAGCCCTTCGCCGACGACCGGCGCAGCCGGCGCTTCGCCGGCCTCGAGGCCACCGACGGCTCACGGATCCGGGCCAAGGCCGAGGCGGTGGCCGCAGCCGGAGGCATCGCCCTGGTCGTGGTCCCGGACCCGGGCCAGCAACCTCTGGCCGACGAACCGCTCGGCGGGGTGGTGCCGGCGCCGAGCGGCCGCCTGCTCGATTTGGAGCGGCTGCGCCGGCGCAGCTTCGCCGACATCCCGGTGGTGTCGGTCTCGCGCCGGGTGGCGGCGGCGGTCTTCGGCGCCGACCCGGAGGCCTACTACGCCCGCCTGGCGAAGCGGAAGCGGCCGAGCCTGCTCGATCCCGCCGACGAGCGGATCCGAGTCGAGATCGGGGTCGAATGGGCGGAGAAGCCGGTGCGCTATGAGAACGTGGCGGCGCTGCTCCCCGGCCGCGACGGCGACGGCGAGCTGGTCGTCCTCGGCGCCCACCTCGACCACGTCGGCCAGAACTACCTGGCCTCGGAACTCTGGCGCTCGGGCACCACCGCCATCCACCCCGGCGCCGACGACAACGCCAGCGGCAGCGCCGCCCTGCTCGAGGTGGCCGAGGCGCTGGCCGGCACCCGGCCGCGCGAGGACGTGCTCTTCCTCTGGTTCTTCGGCGAGGAACTCGGCCTGCTCGGGTCGCGCGAGTACTGCGCCGCCCCTTTGCGCCCGCTCGATCAGACGATCCTGATGCTCAATCTGGACATGATCGGCCGCACTGACCCGAAGGAGTTCCAACTCGGCGGCCTCGAGGAGTGGCCCGGCTGGGAGAAGCCGGTCCGGCAGGCGCTCCAGGCGAGCCGGGTCCGAATCCGCCTGGACAGCCGCGGCGGTCGCGACCTCTATGCGCGCAGCGACCAGTTCAGCTTCCATCAGGCCGGAGTGCCCGGTCTGTTCTTCTTCGAGGGGGACCTCGCGGCCAACGAGACCTACCACCGACCGAGCGACGTCGCCGCCACCTTCGACGGCCGCAAGGCGGCCGCCGTCGCCCGGGTCTTCCTGACCCTGGCGCGGGCGGTGGCCTTCGACGGAGTGCGCGCCCGATGAGCCGCCGGCTCCTCCTCGCGGCCGCGCTCGCGGCCGGCTCGGCCGCGTCGGCGGCCCCCGCCCAGGAGGCCTTCGTCCGCGCCGTCGACGCCGAGCCCGGCGTCGACCTGGCGGTTTGCGTCCTCGACCTGGACGGCGGCGAGGTCTTCGCCCACCGCGCCGACGAATCCTTCGTCCTGGCCTCGAACACCAAGCTCCTGACCACCGCCGCCGCCCTGACCGCGCTCGGCCCGGAGCACCGCTGGCACACCCGCGCCTGGCTGGCGGACGGCGAGCTGTGGCTGGCCGGCGACGGCGACCCCTCGCTCCGCCGGCTGCCGTCCGGGGACGCCGACGAGGCCTTCCTCGACGCGCTGGCCGCCGCCCTGCGCGCGGCCGGCGCCGAGCCGAAGGCGGTGGTCGTGGACGGCCGCGCCTTTCCCGGCCCGCCGTTCCCGCCGCTGTGGCCGGCCGACCAGCGCCAGTTCGACTACTCGGCGCCGGTCAGCGCCCTGGCGGTGGAGGGCAACGTCCTGGAGCTGCGCCTCTTGGCCGGCGGGGAGATCCTCCTCGATCCCGATCCGGGGCCGGCCCTGGAGTTGGTCCGGCGGCCCCGTCCGGGCCGGGTCTTCAGCGCCGTCTGGACCGGCGACCTGGCCCTGCGACTGGAGGGAGACCTGGCCCGGCCGGCCACCGGCCGCCTGGCGGTGCGGGCGCCGCTGCGCTGGTTCGGGACCTGGGTCCGGGCCGGCCTGGCCGCGCGCGGCCTGGCCTGCGGCCCGGTCCGCCTGCCGGCCGCCGACGAGCCGGCGCCGGCGGGGCCGCCGCTCCTCGACCACCCCTCGGCCTGGACCCTGGCCGACGCCGTCCTACTCGCGAACAAGGAGAGCGACAATTTCACCGCCGAGGTCCTGCTCCGCACCCTCGGTCGCGAGCGGGGCGCCGCCGGCACCGCCGCCGCCGGCGCCGCCGCCGTGGCCGCCGAACTCGAACGGCTGGGCCTCGACCCGGCCGGTCTCCACCAGGTCGACGGCAGCGGCTTCGCCCGCGGCGGGGAGCCGCCGGCGAACTCGGCCCCGGCCCGGCTGGTCGCCGGTCTGCTGGCGGCGATGGCCCAGGGCGAGCACCGGCGGCTGTTCTTCGACTCGCTCCTGGTCGGCGGCGAGGACGGCCGCCTGGCCCGCTGGTTCCGTGACCGGATCTTCCAGCCGCGCCGGGTGCGGGCCAAGACCGGTTTCATCACCGGCGCCAGCACGCTGAGCGGTTATCTCCTGGCCGGAGACGAGGTGCTCGTCTTCTCGGTCCTGGTCAACTTCGTCCCCGACGGCACCCGGCGGACGAACGGTTACCGCTTCCGTGAGGTGCAGGAGCGGATCCTGCGCGAACTGCTCGAATCGTGGCCGACCTCCTGAGAGACCTCGACCTCGCCGCCCGCCTGGCCCGGCGGGCCGGGGCGCTGCTGCTCGAACACCTCGGCCGGCTCGGCGCCGGCGACGTCGGCGCCAAGAGCGCCGGCCGCGACCTGGTGACGATCGCCGACGTCGCCGGCGAGGAGATGCTGGTCGAGGGCTTGAAACGGGCTTTCCCGGAGGACGCGATCGAGGCCGAGGAGACCGGCGTGCGGGCGGTGGGGGAGCGGACCTGGTTCGTCGATCCGCTCGACGGCACCGTGAACTTCGTCCACCGCCTGCCGATGTTCGGGGTCAGTCTCGGCTGCTGGCGCGACGGCGAGCCGGAACTGGCGGTGGTCCACCTGCCGCGGCTCGGCGAGTGCTTCACGGCCGCCCGCGGCCACGGCGCCTTCCTGAACGGCTGTCCGATCCGGGTCAGCGCCACCGCCCGGCTCGAGGAGGCGCTGCTCGCCACCGGCTTTCCCTACCGTCGGCACCTCCTGCTCGACAACAACCTCGAGAACTTCCAGCGGCTCTTCCTGCGCCAGCGCGGGATCCGCCGGATGGGCAGCGCCGCCGCCGACCTGGCCTACGTCGCCGCCGGCCGGTTGGACGCCTTCTGGGAACTCCACCTCAGCCCCTGGGACGTCGCCGCCGGCGGCCTGCTCGTGCGGGAGGCCGGCGGGGTCGTCGACACGATCGTTCCCGGCGGCGACTGGCTGCGCGGCCGCAACCTGGTCGCCGGGCCGGCGCCGCTGGTCGCCGCGATCCAGCGGGTCCTGCGCGCCGGCCGCGGCGAAGACTACCCGCCGCTGGGCGAGCGGGAGGAGCCGCCGGCTTGAACCGGCTCCGCCTGCGGGGGCTGCGGGCCGGCAACCTCCAGGGCGCCGACCTCGACCTCGACCACGGCCGCTGGACCGCGCTGCACGGTCCGAGCGGGGCCGGCAAGAGCGCGATCCTGTTCGGAGTGCTCGAGCCGGTCGCCCGGCGGCGCTTCCGCGTCCTGCGCGACCCGGCCGCCCTGCCGGGCGACGACGAGCGCTGGCTGGCCGGCCTGGCCGACGAGGTCTCCGGGCTGCAGCCGGTCGTGGCTTGGGCCGGGGAGGTGCCGCGCTCCCGCCGCCGCGCCCGAGTCGGCGACGCCCTCGGCCTGTGGCGGCCGCTGGCCCGCGTCTTCGCCGACCACGGCGAGCGGCGCTGTCCGGCCTGCGACCACCGCTGGCGGCCGGCCACCGCCGCCGAGCTGGCGGCGGCCGCGGCCCGGTTCCCGGACGGGGTCGCGGTGCTCGTCCTGGCCGAGGCCGGCGGCCGGGACCGGGACGAACTCCTCGCCGGCGGCTGGACCCGAGCCCGGATCGGCCCGGACCTGGTCCGCCTCGAGGAGGCGCCGGCGCGGCTGCCGGCCGGCGCCTGGCTGCTCCTGGACCGGTTCCGCTGGAGCCCGGAGCGGGCCGGACGCTTTCGCGAGTCCCTGGCCGCGGCCCGGCGCCGGGGCGGAGCGGTGCGCTGGGAGGCGGGGGAGGAGGCGGCCGAGCAGCCCTCTCCCGGGATCTGTCCGGCCTGCGGCGCCACCGCCCCCGGCGGGGAGGCCGAGGACCTACCGGACCGTCCGGAAGCGGAGGACCGGGTCTTGGCCGGCCGGACCTGGAAGGCCTGGCGGCGGCTCCCGTTCTCGGCCTGGGGTGCAACCGGCGCCCCGCTCCCGGCCGCCCTCCGCCGGCGCCTGGCCTTCCTGGAGCGGACCGGCCTCGGGCACCTCGACGGCGAACGCACCCTCGGCTCGCTCTCGCTGGGCGAGGCCCGCCGCCTCGAACTGGCGGCCCTGGCCCGGCTGCTCCGCCGCGACCAGCTCCTGCTGTTCGACGAACCGGGGATGGGCCTGCACGGCCGCGAACGCTTGCTGCTGGCCGAGCTGCTCCGGGAGGTGGCCGCCGGCGGCAACACCGTCCTGACCGCCGATCCGGCCCGCGAGTTCCTCGAAGCGGCCGACGCCTGGGTCCGGCTCGGTCCCGGCGGCGGCCCGGAAGGCGGCCGCGTGGTCGGGCGCGGAAGCCGCGCCGAGCTGCCGCCCTGGGAGGAGGAGCTGCCGCCGCCGTCGCCGCTCCGTCTGGGACCGCCGCTCCGCTTCCGCGACCTCCGGGCCCGGCACCTCGAGATCCCCGAGTTGGCGCTGCCGACCGGCTGCCTGGTGGCGATCTGCGGCGTCAGCGGCTCGGGCAAGAGCACCCTGCTCGAGGAGGAACTCGTGCCTCGGCTGCGCCGCGGCGAGGGCTTCGCCGGTGAGCCGCCGGTCGGCGGGGTGGCGGTGCTGCTCGAGCGCGCGCTCGGCTCGGCGGCGGTGTCCACGGTCGCGACCTTGTCCGGAGCCTGGGCCGAGATCCGGCGGTCCTTCGCGGAAGGGGAGGAGGGCCGGATCCGCGGCCTCTCCCCGTCCGATCTGGTCGCCCGCCCGGACCGCGGCGCCTGTCCGGCTTGTCGCGGCCACGGGGTCGACGCCGACCACCTTCCCTGTCCGGATTGCGACGGCCTCGGCCTCCGCCCGGACCTGCTCGAGCTGCGGCTGCGCGGCCGCAGCCTCCGGTCCTGGCTCGAGGCCCCCCTGGCCCGGCTCGCCCGGCGGCTGCCGTCCGGCTCGCGCCTGCGTCGGCTGCTCGCCCTGCTCGATCGGCTCGGCCTCGGCGGCCGCCGGCTGGGCGAGCGCGGCCGGCATCTCTCGCTCGGGGAGCGCAGCCGGATCGCCCTGGCCCGCGAACTGGCCGGCGCCCGCCGCGACCGGCCGAAGCTGTTCCTGCTCGACGAGCCCTGCCTCGGGCTGCCGGCCGGCGAAGCCCGGCGGGTGGTCGAGGTTCTGCGGTCCCTGGCGGCGGAGGGCCACGGATTCTGGGTGGTCGAGCACCACGAGATCCTGCTGCGGAGCGCCGACCACGTGGTCGAACTCGGCCCCGGCGCCGGCCCCGAGGGCGGCCGCCTGATCCACGCCGGGACGGTGACGGAGCTGCTCGCCGCCGACACCCCGACTGGGCGCTGGCTGGCCGGGCGGCGGCCCGAACCGCCGCCGGCACCGCCCCCCGCCGCCGCGCCCGAGGATCCGGTCGGGCCGCTGCCCGAGGACCTCGACCGCGGCGGCCGCCGGCGGCTGGAGAACGACCTTCGCCGCGAACTGGCGACCCGTTCGCCGCTGCTGGCGGACGCGGTCGAGCTGGGCGAGGATCCGGCCGGGGAGCTGCCGCCGACCGCCTGGCCGGTCGAGCCGCCGGCGCGGACACCGCTTTGGGCCGTGCTCGGCCTGGCCGGTCCGCTGGCCGAGGCCCTCCGCCGCCACGG
>RFGR01000040.1 GCA_003696625.1 Planctomycetota bacterium | reverse complement strand
GTCGACGAAGCTGCCGCAGGCCCGGCTGGCCGCCAGGGCCGCCCGATCGACCGGGCGACCGCGGCCGATCCGCCAGGCCTCGGCCACCGCCTCGGCGACCGCCGCCCGGGCGGCGAGCGAGGAGGCCTCATCCGGCTCGAGAAGACCACCGCCGGTCCCGCCGCCCGGCAGCGCCCGCCACTGCCCCAGGGTGCGGATTCCGGCCACCGCCAGCCGGTGGACCAGGTCGAGCCGGTCCCGCAGCAGGTGGAACAGGTCCAGGGCGCCGACCGGGCCGGACAGGTCCGGGGCCGGCACGCCGAGCGCCGCCCCGTACTCGGCGGCGCCGCGGCCGTCGGGCGCCGGAATCTCGGGCGCCGGCGGCAGCGCCAGCGCCGCGGCCGGCGCGGCCACGGCCAACCCGCGGGCCGCCCCGAGGTCGATCACCGCCGGCGGTTCGGCTCCCCGCTCGGCGCAGACCTGGCGCCAGGCCTCCAAGTCGGCGGGTTGGGCGGTCAGGTAAACGACCTGCCGGCCGGCGGCGGCCAGTTCGAGCAGGGCCTCGGCCACCCGTCGGAACCGCTGCGGGTCGGTGGTACTGAGCGCCTCGTCCAGGAAGAAGGGCAACGGCTCGCCGGCCTCGTGTTCGAGGGCGAAGGCGGTGCGGGCGGCGAGCAGGAGCTGCATTCGGGTGCCGTCTGAAAGTTCGGCCAGCCCGTGTTCCCGTTCTCCTTCCCGGTCCCAGGCGACGAAGGCGGCCCCTTCTCCACGCTGGAGCCGCAGCTCCCAGCGCTGATCCGTGAAGCGTCCGAACCACTCCCGCGCCCGCCGCAGGACCGACGGCACCCCGCTCTGCTCGAACTCCGCCTCGACCTCTTCGAGCAGGAAGCGGCCGGCCTCGGCCAGCAGCGCCTGCTCGAAGGCGGCGAGCGCCGCGGCCCGGGCCGCTTCGACCTCGGCGCCCGCCTCCTCCAGGCGACAGCCGCGTCGTTCCCGGTCCAGATCGTGCTCGATGCCCGCCACCTCGGCCTGGAGTTCCACGAGCCGTTCCGCCCGGGCCCGCAGCTCCGCCGACCTCTGCTCGATCCCGGCCGGTTCGAGGTCGGCCAGATCGGGGCGGTCGGCGAGATCGTCCGTCCGGGCCCGAACCACCGAGGCCCGCTCCTCGGCGATCCTGCGCGCCCGCCGCCAGTCCTCCAGCCGCTCCAATCGCCGGACGAGTTCGGGCTCCTCCTCCGGCTCGAGGCCGGCCCGGTCGAACAGGCGCTCGATCTCCCGATCCAGCTCCCGGATCCGGTCCAGCGCCGCCGCCAGAGCGCTGCGCGCCTCGTTCTCCTCGGCGCAGGCGGCGGCGAACTCCTGGTTCCGGCGGGCCAGGGACTCGTGCGCCGCCTCCAGGCCGGCGGCGTCCTCGGCCGCCGTCTCCCCGACCTCGTGCAGCCAGGCGCCGGCGCTCCGGAGCAACTTTTCCCGCTCCTTCTCCAGTTCTCGGACCTCGCTCTTGGCCGCTTCCAACCGCTCCTCGGCCTGACGATAGGCGACCAGCCGGTGCTGAAGATCGATCAGGCCGCCGGCGACGGCATCCTCGGACAGACCCAGGCGGTCACACCACTTCGCCCGCTCTTCCTCCGCTTCCCGCACCTCCTGTTCGATCGCCTCGAGGTCGCGTCGCAGGCCCCGGCGTCGCTCCTCGAGCTGCTGGCGGGCGAGGATCCCGGCCAAGCGGTCCTCGATCTCCGTCAGGAGCTTCTCCACCTGCGGCCGCGACCACTCCTCGGGCTGGGGCAGCGGCGCGGCCGCGTAATCCCGCCCCAGCCGGCCCCGGGCCGGATCCTCCCGACGCGCCCGCGCCGCCCGCCGGAAGGCTCCGACCAAGAGGACCGCGCCGGCGCCGGCGGCGGCCCAGGCGGCCGGATGGACCAGGAGGCCGGCGGCGGCGCCGGCGAGGATCAGGGCGATCCCGGCCCCGAGCCAGGAGCGCGGCGGCCGGGCGGAGGGATCCGGCTCGGGCAGGGACAGCCAGCGGCGAAGCTCGCTCGCCGCCCGCCGCAGTGGCTCGGCCGGCGGAATCTCATCGTCCCCGCCGAGGTTCTCGAGTTCCCGGGCGACCGCCGCCCGGCGCGCGCGGCGCTCCTCCAACCGCCCAACGACCTTCTCCAGCTCGGCCATCGCCTCGGGGGTCAGCCAGGAAAGGTCGGCCCGTTCCGGGTCGCTCACGAGCCGGTCCAGGGCGCGGCCGAAGGCATCGTCGGCCTGCTGGCGCTCCCGTCTGGCCTCGGCCAGCCGCCGCTCCAGGTCGGCCGCCTCGTCGGCGCGGCGGCGCAGGCGGGCCAGGGCGCCCTCGTCCAGCGGCGAGGACAGGCCGGTGGCGTTGCGCCGGTCTCGGGCCCGGGAGCCGCGTCGGTCGGCCTCCTCGTGGGCCCGCAAAACCTCCTGCCGCCGCCTCCTCAGCTCGGCCAGGCGCTCGGCCTCGTCACCGACCAGCAGATCCATGCCGTCCGGGAACGAGGCCAGCTCCGCCGCCGCCTCCTGCTCCGCAGCGCGGGCCTCAGCCAGCGCCCTGGCCCGAGCCAGCAGCTCGAGTTCGCGCTTCGCCCGCCGCGCCTCCTCCAGTTCCCGCCGGGCGCCGGCGAGGCGATCCTCCCGGGCGGCGAGCTGCCGGAACTCCTGCAGGATCCGAGCGTGGGTCCGCCGGGCCTCGGCGAGACGCCGGACTTCCCGGGAGCCGAAGCGCGCGGACAAGCGGAAAGGAGCCGTCACCGCCGGGAAGTCGATGCCGCCGGCCAGGCGGACCCGGATTTCGCGGGCGATTTCGCCGTCGGTCGGGCCGGCGTCCCGGATCAGGTCGGCGACGCCGAAGCGGTAACAAGGGGCGAGCCGGGCCTCCGGCAGGACCGGAGGCTCCCCGCCGGACCAGGCGACCGCCCGCCGGCGCAGCTCGGCGCGGAGGATCCCCCCCCCGCTCGTCTCCCAACCGCCGGCGGCCTCGACTTCGGCCGGCGCCGTCTCTGGCCAGAGGAAGAAGGAAGCGGCCCGGGCGAGGGAACTCTTGCCGACCCCGTTCGGACCCACCAGCACCGTGAGGCCGGGGCCGAAGCCCTCCACCCGCCAGTCCCGCGGCAGTCCGGGGAGACGTTCCAGGAGGATCCACCGGAGTCTCACCGCTCCACCTCCTCCTGCTGCCGGGCGAGGATCTCGTCGAGCACCCGCAGGCCGGCCCTACGGAGCAGAACGACCGGATCGAAGGCGCGATCCTCCTCGGGCAGCCGACCCCAGGGCTCGGCCCGGTCGGCCAAGGCTCGGAGACGGGCGGCGGCCCGCTCGATCAGAGCCTCGGCGGCCGGCCCCCCCTCCTCCAGCGCCAGCAGACGTCGCGCCAGCAGCGCAACCGGGTCGCGGCCCGAGGCGAGTCGGGCCAGATCCTGGATCGGGCGGGCGTCGTCGGCCAGCTTCTCCAGGAACCACCAGGCGCCGCCGACCTCCCGCCCGAGATCCCGCCAGGCTTCGCCGTTCACGAAGGCGGCGACCTCGTGGTGGGCGGAGGTGGCGCCGGTGAGGAAAACCCGACAGCCGACCGCTTGTGCTTGGTTCGGGCCGATCGCTTGAGCGCGTTCCTCGATCGCGGTGAGAATCCGGTCGGCGAGAGCGACGGCCGGCTCCGCTCCGGCCGCCTCAAGGCCGCTCAGATCGACCCGGAGCCGCTCCCAGCGAAGCGGTGCCAGAACCCGATGCTCGACCTGGACGCCGCCGTCCTCCTCGAGCGAGACCCGCCACGGCCCATGGGGCCCCGGCTCGCCCGGATCCAGACCGCAGACCGAGCCGAGGTAGCCGATCGGGCGCGGCCCGGCCAGCCGCTCGGGGCGTGGACGTGGCCGAGGAACCAGGCGTCGACCGGCGTCGCCTCCAGCGCGGCGCGGGTGACCGGCGCATAGCGGCTGCCGGCCTGATCGAGGTCGGCGTGGAGGACCCCCAGCAGCGGTCCGTCACCCAGGAAGTCGCCGGGCAGGTCCTCGAGCGGACTGGCGGTGACGTACTGGTCCGGGAACGACCAGCCGAGCAGTCGGAACGGGCCGCCGGGGCCGACCAGCTCAATCGTCTCCCACCGGCCCCCGCGTCCGAGGAGCCGGAATCCTTCGATCCGGTCGGCCAGCGCCGGCAGGACCAGACCGTCGTGGTTGCCGGCGACCCCGACCACCGGGATGCCGGCGGCGACCAGGCGCCCCACCCCGGCCTCGAGCTGGGACCAGCCCTCGATCCGATCCTCGCGGCTTTCGACGACGTCGCCGGCCAGAACGACGGCGTCCACCTTCTCGGCGATCGCCTGCTCGCAGCACAGCCGCCAAGCCGCGGCCGGCCCGAGGTCGGCCGGCCTGAGGCCGCGCTCGAGCAGGGATTCCGGCAGGATGCCGCTCCGCCGGCCGAGGTGGAGGTCGCCGACGAAGAGAAGCCTGGCCCGCATCCCGGGCAGGATAGGCGGGCCGGTCTCGGCTTCAAGACTCATCCTGGCTGTCCGCTCCTGGAGTTCGGCCGGACCCGCCGGGCAGGCGGGTCCGGCCGCTCCCTTCCTCTTCCCCCCGGCCCCGGGGCGGCGCCTCTCACCTTCGCCGCCGCCGGGGCCGTGCCTCCTTAGCGGCGGCCGACCTAGGCTCTTGAGCGACATGGCCGAGTTCCTCCCCCTCCCCCCGCGACACGATCCCGGCCGGCCGCCGGAGGAGGCGGCCCGAGCCTTCTACGAGGTCATGCGCAGCCGCCGCAGCGTGCGCGCCTTCGCCGACCGGCCGGTGTCCCGAGAGACCGTGGAGTGGTTGGTCCGGGCGGCCGGAACCGCTCCGAGCGGCGCGAACAAGCAACCCTGGCGCTTCGTCGCGGTGCAGGATCCGGACCTCAAGCGCCGGATCCGGTTGGCGGCGGAGGAGGAGGAGCGGGCCTTCTACGCCCAGCGCGCCACGCCGGCATGGCTGCGCGACCTGGAACCGCTCGGTACCGACCCCGACAAGTCCTTCCTGGAGCGGGCGCCGTGGTTGATCGTGGTCTTCAAACTGGCCCGCGGCGACGACGGCGGCAACGTCTACTACGCCGAGGAATCGGTCGGCATCGCCACCGGCCTGCTGTTGGCCGCCGCCCACCACGCCGGGCTGGCGACCCTCACCCACACCCCGAGCCCGATGGGCTTCCTCGCCCGGATCCTCGGCCGGCCGGCGCACGAACGGGCCTGGATGCTAATCCCGCTCGGCTGGCCGGCGGAGGACTGCCGGGTGCCGGCGGCGGCGCTGGAACGCAAGCCGCTCGAGCAGATCCTGGTCTACGACCGGGGCGAGGGATGAGTCGGGCGACGGCGGCGGCGCTGGCGGCGGCCAACCTGGCCGCCTTCCTGGCCTTCGGCTGGGACAAGATCCAGGCGATCCGCAGCGGCCGGCGGCTGCCGGAGACGACCCTCTGCCTGCTGGCGGCGGTGGGCGGGGCCGCCGGCGCCTGGGTCGGGGTGGTCGTCTTTCGGCACAAGACGCGCAAACCGGCCTTCCTGCTCGAGCTGGCGGTGGCGACGGCGGCATCTTTCGTCTGGCTGGGGCTGGCCCGAATCCGGGCCGATTGAGTGGACCTCGATCCCGGCTCAGGCCGTAACCTCCCACCTTCGGAACCCGGTGGCAGCGGCCCGGGAGGGCGTTCCCTCTCCCCCCACCGGTCCGACCGGACCGGAGCAGGTCGGCTTCTCGCCGATGGAACCGTTCGACTCTCTGCCCGGGCGCCGGCGGTGCGCCGCCGGGTTCCCCGCCTCGATCGGATCCCGGCGGCGGAAGACCGCCTTCGTCGGGCCTTCCCGGATGCGCCCGGGCGCGTCCGGGACCTTCCGCCGTCCGGAAAGACGGAAGCGGCGCGGCGGGGTTACGCCTTCCCGGCAATCAGGGGCCAGTGAGCCGGGCCGGATTCCCGACGGCGGGGCTCAACGCCGCAGCGGCCGGTCGGCGGGCTTCTTCTTCTCCCGGTGGATCCCGCAGCCCTGCGGCGGGCTGGAGGTCACCGGGATCGGCCGGCCGGCGATGGCTGCGGCGAGAGCATCGCGCAACCAGGTGCGACGCTTCTCGACCGGCTTCTTACGATGGGCATCGTCGTCGATCGCGCCGGTGTAGAGGACCCGGCCGGAGCGGTCGAGCAGGAAGATGTGCGGCGTCGTGCGGGCGCCGAAGCGGTCAGCCAGCTCGTTGTGCGGATCGAGCAGGATCGGGAAACCGAGCCCGGCCTTCTGCTTGCGCTCGAGAATCCGTTTCGGGTCGGCGTTGTCCTCGGCGTTGCTGGCGATCGCCAGAGTGGCGACGCCGAGCGGCCGGTACTCGCGGGCGATCGCGTCCAGCTCGGGATCCCAGGCGTTCTGCCAAGGGCAGCTCGGCGACCAGAAGCAAAGCAGCAGGAAGCGGGGTCCTTTCGGCGCCGGCCGCTCCGCCGACTCGGCCGCGGTCTCGTTCGGAGCCTCGACCGACGCTAGCGGCGGGTCCAGAAACCGGGCGAAACGTATCGGTTCGGCTTCTTCGCCGGCTCCGGCCTCGCGCAGCGACCAGGCGGCGAGCCAGGTCAAACGGTCGCCGGCTCGGACCTCTTTCTGCGGGCCGGACTGGGCGGGAAGGGCGGCGGCGAGGGCGAGGAGGAGAAGAACAGGGAGGACTCGGTTCATGGCGACTCCCGGGGGCGCGGGCAGCCTACGCCGGAATCGCCACCGCCGCAAGCCGGCTAGGATGCGGCGGTGGCCGCGCCCCCGCGCTCCGACTGGATCGTCGTCGGCTCCGGCTTCGGCGGCAGCGTCAGCGCGCTGCGCCTGGCCGAGAAGGGCTGGCGGGTGCTCGTGCTCGAGCAGGGCCGGCGCTTCGCCCCCGAAGACTTTCCGCGCTCGAACTGGCGGCTCCGGCGTTGGTTGTGGGCGCCGCGGCTGGGCTGCCGGGGCCCGTTCCGGATTTCCCTGCTGCGCCATCTGACCGTCTTCGGCGGCGTGGGCGTCGGCGGCGGCTCGCTGGTCTACGCCAATACCCTGCCGCGGCCGCCGGCGGCCTTCTTCCGCGAACCGGGCTGGTCCGAGCTGGCCGACTGGGAGCGCGAACTCGAGCCGCACTATCGGACGGCCGAGCAGATGCTCGGCGCCACGTCGGTGCCGGAGCCGGCGCCGGCGGACCGGGCCCTGGCGGCGCTGGCGCGGCGGCTCGGGCGGGCCGGCGACTGGTCGCCGACCCGAGTCGGGGTCTGGTTCGGCCGACCGGCGGAGCAGGAGCCCGATCCCTTCTTCGCCGGCGAAGGGCCGCCGGTGACCGGCTGCACCCGCTGCGGCGGCTGCATGATCGGTTGCCGAGTCGGCGCCAAGAACACCCTCGATCGCAACTACCTCCACCTGGCGGAGCGCCGTGGGGCCGAGATCCGGCCGGAGACCCGGGTGACGGCGGTCCGGGCGCTGCCCGAGGGCGGCTACCGGGTCGAGGCCGGGCGCCGGGTCTGGCTGGCCGATCGCGTCGTCCTGGCCGCCGGCGTGCTCGGCACGGTGCGGCTGCTGCTGAGCATGCGGCGGGCCGCGGACGGGCTGCCGCGGGTGTCCGCCCGCGCCGGCCGCGACGTCCGCACGAACTCCGAGGCGCTCATCGGGGTGACCACGCGCCGGCGCGACCTCGACCTCTCGGCCGGTGTGGCGATCGGCTCGATCCTGCGCGTGGACGAACGCAGCTCCCTCGAGCCGGTGCGCTATCCCTCCAGATCGGGCGCCTTCCGGCTGCTCATGGCGCCGCACGCCCCCGGCCGCAACGCCGCGGTGCGGCTGGCCCGCGCCGCCGCCGGCCTGCTGCGGAACCCGGGGCGCTGGGCCCGCGCCTACTGGACCCGCGACTGGGCCCGGCATACCGCGATCCTCCTCTTCATGCGGGTGCACGAAGGCCGGCTCGACCTCGAGCTCGGCCGCGGCGACCGCCTGCGCAGCCGAGTCGGCCTCGGCCCGGCGCCGACCGCAGCGATCCCGGAGGCCAGCCGCCTCGCCGCCGAATACGCCGAGGAGGTGGAGGGCGTGGTCGGCAGTCTGATCACCGAGACGGTCTTCGGCATTCCCTCGACCGCCCACCTCCTCGGCGGCGCGACCATGGGAGCCGGCCCGGAGGAAGGAGTGATCGGCCCCGATCACCAGGTCCACGGCCACCCGGGCCTCTACGTGGTCGACGGCGCCGCGGTCTCGGCCAACCCGGGGGTCAATCCCTCGCTGACGATCGCCGCCCTGGCTGAACGGGCGATGGCGGCGATCCCGGCCCGGCCGACCTGAAGCGGGCCGGGCCGGCCGGCCTGCTCAGGGGCGGGCGTCCGCCGCCTCGTTCCTCTCGCCGGCGACCGGCGCCAGCACCAGCCCGCCGCCGTCCCCGTCCACCCGCACCGCCTCGGCCTCGGCGAAGTCGCCGGCCAGGATCCGGGCGGCCAGCGGGCTGAGCAGTTCGCGCTCGAGGACCCGGCGCAGCGGCCGAGCGCCGAAGTCGGGATCGAAACCGCGCTCGCCCAGGAAGGCACGGGCGGCCGGAGTGACCTCGAGTCCGAGCCCGTGCGCCTGGCGCAGACGGGCGGCGGCCCGGTCGAGCTGCAGGCCGAGGATCGCGTCCAGGGTCTCGCGTCCGAGCGGGCGGAAGACGACGATCTCGTCGATCCGGTTGAGGAACTCGGGCCGGAAGTGGGAGCGGGCGGCCTCGCGGTAGCGCCGCTCCCAAGCCTCGTCGGCGTCGCCCGCCGCCGGCGTCACGCCGAGGGCGCCGCCGAGGTTCGAGGTCAGGATCAGGATCGCGTTCCGGAAGTCCACCGTCCGCCCCTGCGAATCGGTCAGGCGGCCGTCATCGAGCACCTGAAGCAGGGTGTGGAAGACGTCTGGGTGGGCCTTCTCGACCTCGTCCAGCAGGACGACGGTGTACGGCTGGCGCCGCACCGCCTCGGTGAGTTGGCCGCCCTCCTCGTGGCCGACGTAGCCGGGCGGAGCACCGATCAACCGAGACACCGAGTGCTTCTCCTGGTACTCGGACATGTCGATCCGCACCATCGCCCGCTCGTCGCCGAACAGCTCTTCGGCCAGGGCCTTGCTCAACTCGGTCTTGCCGACCCCGGTCGGGCCGAGGAACAGGAAGCTGCCGAGCGGCCGCGCGGCGTCCTGCAGGCCGGCCCGGCTGCGGCGGACGGTGTCGGCCACCGCGGCCAGGGCGTGGTCCTGGCCGACCACCCGCCGGCGCAGGCGCTCCTCGAGGTGGAGCAGGCGCTGGCGCTCGGTCTCGGCCAGGCGCTCGACCGGCACCCCGCTCCAAGCCGCGATCACCGCCGCGATCTCCTCCGGGCCGACGCTCTCGCGCAGCAGCGGGCGCTCGCCCTGGAGTTCGCGCAGGCGCTCCTCGGCGGCGGCCACCGCCTGCTCCCGCTGCGGGATCTCGCCGTAGCGGATCCGCGCCACCTCCTCGAGGCGGCCTTCCCGCTCGAGCTGCTCGGACCGGGTTCGCAGCTCCTCGATCTCCTGGCGCAGGCGTTGCGCCTCGTGCAGCGCCTCCTGTTCGCTCTGCCAGCGGGCGCGGAGCGCCTTCGCCTCTTCTTCGGCGGCGGCGAGCTGCTGATCGATCTTGGCGAGTTCGCCGGCGCCGCGGCCGTCCTCCTCGGCCTCGAGCCCGGCCCGCTCGATCTGGAGCTGGCGGATCCGGCGCTCGAGCGCGTCCAGTTCGGCCGGCAGCGAATCCAGTTCGAGCCGGATCCGGCTGGCCGCCTCGTCGACCGCGTCGATGGCCTTGTCCGGCAGCCGCCGGTCGGGCAGATAGCGGGCGCTCAGCCGGGCGGCGGCGACCAAGGCGGCGTCCTGGATGCGGACGCCGTGGTGGTTCTCGTACCGCTCCTGCAGGCCGCGCAGGATGGCGACGGTCTCCGCCTCGCTCGGCTCGTCGATCCGGACGACCTGAAAGCGGCGCTCGAGGGCTGCGTCCTTCTCGATGTGCTTGCGGTACTCGTCCAGGGTGGTGGCGCCGATGCAGCGCAGCTCGCCGCGGGCCAGCGGCGGCTTGAGCAGGTTGGCGGCGTCGACCGCGCCTTCGGCGGCGCCGGCGCCGACCAGCGTGTGGAGTTCGTCCAGGAAGAGGATGATCTCGCCGGCGGCGTCGGTGATCTCCTGGACCACCGCCTTGAGCCGCTCTTCGAACTCGCCGCGGTACTTGGCGCCGGCCAGCAGGGCGCCGAGATCGAGGGCCAGGACCCGCTTGCCCTGCAGCCCCTTGGGCACGTCGCCGGCGACGATGCGGGCGGCCAGCCCCTCGACCACCGCGGTCTTGCCCACGCCCGGTTCGCCGACCAGAACCGGGTTGTTCTTGGTTCGGCGGCAGAGGATCTGCATCACCCGCCGCACTTCCTCGTCGCGGCCGATGACCGGATCGGTCTTGCCCTCGCGGGCGCGGGCGGTGAGGTCGGTGGTGTAGCGGGCCAGGGCGTCCTGCTTGCCCTCCGGATCCTCGTCGGTCACCTTGCGGCCGCGGCGAAGCTCGCGCAGGGCCTCGCGCAGAGTCTCCGAGGTGCAACCGGATTCGCGCAAGCCGCGGCCGAGGTCGGAATCGGAAACGACCAGCGCCAGCAGCAGGTGTTCGGTCGAGAGGTAGTCGTCGCCGAGATCGGCGCGGGCGGCGTCGGCGGCGTCGAAGAGGTTCGCGGTCGCCCGGTCGAGGGCGGTCTCGCCGCCTTGGACTCGAGGCAGGCGGTCCAGCTCCTCCTCGGCCAGGCGCAGGGCCAGGGCCGGAGCGACGCCGGTCCGATGGAGCAGGGCCGGGACCAGGCCGTCCTCCTGGGAAGCCAGCGCGTGGAGCAGGTGGGCCGGAGTCAGGGCGCGGTGGCCGCGCTCCCGCACCAGCCGTTCGGCGGCCTGGAAGGCCTCACGGGTCTTGCGGGTCCAGCGTTCGGGATTCATCACGCCGGAGGATGAGCAACTGCCGTGCCGCGGAAGATTCCCCAATTCCTGCCATTCTGGCAGAATCAGAGGCGCTCAGGGCTGGACCGACGAGATCGGGGCCGTGGTCGGGGCCAGGAAGAAGCGCCCGATCCGGGCCCGGAAACGGCTGCCGTCCTCGCGGACCATCTCGAACCAGCCCTCCATCGTCCCCCAGGAGGTCCGGAGCGGACAGCCGCTGACGTAGTCGAAGCTCTCGCCCGGATTCAAGGCCGGCTGGAAGCCGACGACCCCGGCGCCGTGGACCTCCTCCACCTCGTTGTCGGCGTCCCGGATGATCCAGTGCCGGGAACAGAGCTGGGCCCAGCGGTCGCCCTCGTTGGAGATCACGACCCGATAGACGAAGCAGAAGCGCCCCGCGTCCGGATCGGACTGATCCGGCAGGTACTGGGCCCCGACCCGCACCCGGATTCCTTCGGTGACGACGTCGGAGTGTCCGGTCTGCGGCCGGCGCTCCTGCATGGCCTCTCCTAGCACCGAATGCGACCCGATTCCAACTCCAGTCGATTCAGGACGGTTGCTAGCATGGCCGGCCGATCCCCGGCAGTCCGGAACGAGATGAGCCGCCTTCCCGCCCCTTCCCGCCGTCGCCGCGGTCGTGTCGGTCTCAACTTGCTGCTGGTGCCGGCGGCGCTGGCGGCGGGCTGGCTGGCCGGCCGCGGCCGGGGCGAGGACCCGCACCTGGCGCGGATCGCCGAACTCGAGCGGCAGGTCCAGGACCTCGAGTTTCGGATCGAACTGCTGCGCGAACGACGACGGGTCGCGATCCTCGACCGGATCGAGCAGGCGCCGAGCGAGCAACGCCCGGGCGGGGTCCGAACCCGCTTCCGGTTCCGGGAGGTCGACCCCGCGGGAGCCACCCTCGGACGCGAACAGGAGTTCGAGATCGAGGGCGACCTGGTCTATCTCGACGCCCAGGTGATCAAGTTCGACGACGAGTTCGTCGAGCGCCGCGACCTCCTCCGCGGCTCGACCCTGCTCCTCTTCCGCCGCCTCTTCGGCGAGTACCAGACTCCGGCCGAGGGCTTCCCGATCGACACCGCCGGCGTCCGCCCGGCCGCCTACGGCGGCGACGCCGGGCCGGACGCCGCCTTCCAGGAAGAACTCTGGCGCGACTTCTGGCGCTACGCCAACGACCCGGCCGTGGCCCGGCAGTCCGGCGTCCGGGCGATGCACGGCGAAGCCCCCTACGTGAAACTGGCGCCCGGCCGCGCCTACGAGATCCAACTCCGCACCTCGGGCGGCCTGACCATCCGGACTCTCGACGACCGGGAATGAGCCGGATCCGGGTCTTCGCTGGCCCGGCCGAGGCCGGCGCCGCCGCCGCCACCGAGATCGCCGCCCTGGTCCGGGCGAAACCGGACGCCGTTCTCGGCCTGGCGACCGGCGCCACGCCGCTGCCGCTCTACCGTGAGCTGGTCCGCCGGCACCGCGAGGAGGGGTTGGACCTGAGCCGCGTCCGCACCTTCAACCTCGACGAGTACTGGCCGATCGATCCCGAGCATCCGGCCAGCTTCCGCCGCGCCATGCTCGAGCACCTGATCCGGCCGGCCGGCATTCCGGAAGCGAACTTCCACATCCCCGACGGTCGGACCCCGCCGGAGCGGCTGGTCGCCGCCGCCGAAGCCTACGAGCAGGCGATCGCCGCCGCCGGCGGCATCGACCTGCAGGTGCTCGGCCTCGGCCTCAACGGCCACGTCGGCTTCAACGAACCCGGCTCGCACGCCGGCAGCCGGACCCGCCTGGTCGAGCTGGCGGAGCAGACGCGCCGCCGGGCGGCGGCCGCGTTCCCCGGCGAGGAGCCGCCCCGGCACGGCCTGACGGTCGGCCTGGCGACGATCCGTTCGGCCCGGCGGCTGCGCATCCTCGCCTTCGGCCGCGAGAAGGCGGCGATCGTCGCCCGCGCCGTCGGCGCCGCGCCGGACCCGGCGGTGCCGGCCACCCTGCTCGTCGACCACCCGGACCTGGAGTGGTTCCTCGACCGGGCCGCCGCCGCGCGCCTGCCGGATCGGGTCTGACCCGGCTCCGGCCGGTCAGCGGCCCGGACCGGCCTGCTGCAGACCCTGGCGGTAGTAGTCGGCCAACACCTTCTGTCCCATCTGCTCGAACTGTTGGACCAGGGAGGCGTAGTCCCGGGTGCGGCGGAAGACCCGCCGGCCCTCGAGCAGACGGGTATCGGAGGGATCACGCGGGTTCATGCGCCCGACCAGGGCTACGTCCCGGAGGAGGATCTCCGGCTCGACCCGACCACGGTAGACCGCGACCAGGTTGCCGGCCGGATCGAGCAGCAGGCTGGTCGGCAGCGGCGTGCCGAAGTCGCCGCCGACGACCTCGCGCAGGAGGACGGCGAAAGCGGCCAGGAACGGTTCGTCGACGTAACCGGCGTCGGGACCGTCGAGGCCGAAGCGGGCCAGGATCTGGTGCGAGCGGGCGTGTTCGGCCGGCGGATCGGTGTTCAGCGGCACGATCCGCAGACCGCTGGCGCCGATGGCGGCGGCGGCGCGCTGGAAGCCGTCGAATTCGATCAGGCAGTTCTGGCAGGCGTTGCCCCACAGGTTGATCAGCACCGGCCGGCCCTGGAGGTCGGCCACGTAGCGGTCGGGGTTGGCAAAGGCCGGAATGCGCAGCGCGGCCAGCGGCAGCTTCTCGACCAACACGATCCTGCCCACCGGCGAGTCGTCGGCTTCGGCCGGCGGCGGCGGCGGCCGGTCGAGGGCGGCGGCCGGCCGCGCCGGTACCTCGACCGCGGCGCCGTCGCCCTGGCGCAGGCGCCAGCGCCGGTCGGCGCCGACGCCGGTGAACTCCTCGACCTCGCCGTTCGGCCAGCGGACGGTCACCGCATCGACCCGCTCGGCGGCGCCGAGACCGAAGTGGAGCCGCTTGCTGGATTGGGCCAGGTAGCCCTCGCCGGCGTGCAGGGTCCGGGAGCGGCGGCGGCCGCCGGCCGCCACTGTCACCTTGGCGCCGATCGCGTCGCGGTTGCCGCGGGTGCCCTCGAGATCGAAGGCCACCCAGTGGCCGGCGGCCGGATTCAGGTTGCGCAGGAGCTGCAGGCGCGGCGCGGTTCGGTTCTTCAAGACCAGGTCGAGGCGGCCGTCGTCGTCCCAGTCGACCACCGCCGCCGCCCGGCCGTCGCCGGTGAAGTCGATGGTCGAGACCGAGGAGACGTCGGCGAACCGCAGGCCGCCGAGATTCAGGAACAACCGGTTCGACTCGCGACCGCTCCAGGACATGCCCTCGAAGAAAACCATGTGCTGGATGCTGGCCCAGGCGTGCTTGTACTCCTCGGGGGCCTCGGTGGCCTCGGTCGGGGATTGCGACGTCACGCGCCGCCAGAAGAAGCTTCACAAGTCGTCCTTGGACTTGTTGGTGACGAAACCGTTCGGCGAATAGAGGTCGGCGTAGCCGTTGTTGTCGAGGTCGATCTCGCGCGCGCCCCAGGCCCAGCCGCCGATGGCGACGCCGGCTTGGTCGGTGACGTCCTGGTAGCGGCCGCCGCCGAGCCCGCGCAGCAGCGTGTTGCCGCGGGCGTGGCGCAGGTACTGCGGCCGGACCTCGTCGTGCTCGCCGCCCATGTACTGCTCCTGGGGCACGATCCGCCGCCCGGCCGAGCTGAACATGTTGCTGACGTAGAGATCGACGTGGCCGTCGAGGTCGAAGTCGGCGGCGGTGATGCCCATGCCGGCGGCCATGTCCTCGGCCCCGACCTCGTCGGCGACGTCACGGAAGCGGCCGCCGTCGTTCCGGTACAGGTTGTTGCGGCCGAAGTCGTTGGTCACGTAGAGGTCGAGATCTCCGTCCTCGTCGAGGTCCTCCCAAAGCGCCGCCAGGCTGAACTTGGAGTTGTGGTGGTCGAGCCCGACCTCGGCCGTGGCCACCCGGAAGCGGCCGCCGCCCTCGTTGCGGAAGAAGAGGTTGGCGGCGCCGTTATCGGCGTCGTGGTAGGGCGTCGGCACGCCGCCGATCAGGCCGTTCTGGACGTAGCGGCAGGCGTAGAGATCGACGTCACCGTCGCCGTCGGCGTCGGCCGCGGCCAAGCTGTAAATGTCCTCGGTTCCCTCGCCGTTCGACGGCACCAGGCTCTCGAAGCGGCCGCCGCCGCCGTTCAAAGCCGTGACCAGATGTTGGTGCACGGCCATGACGATGTCCTGGTCGCCGTCCTCGTCGACGTCGAGGATCAAGGCGGAGCGGGTGTTGTCGAGGATGCCGAGGCCGCTCTCGGCGGTGGCGTCGCGCAGGGTGCCGTCCGGGTTGCGCAGGTAGAGCCGATTAGGCAGACCGGCCTGCTGGGGCACGAAGAGGTCGTCGCGGCCGTCGCCGTCGATGTCGCCGACCGCCACCCCCTGGGCGCCGATGAAGGAGCTGCCGAGCAGCCGGTCGGTGCGGTGCTGGTACTCGCCGACCCCGTGCAGCATCTCGGCCCGGAAGGCCTCGTCGTCCGGGAAGACCGCTCGGGTGTAGTCCGCGAACAGCCGCCCTTCGGCCTCGATCTCCTCGTAGCTGACCGCCCGCAGGCTGCGCAGCAGGACTTCCTCGTCGCTGGCGCCGACCGCCCACTCGAGTTGCCACTCGGCGTTCATTTGCACCCCGGCGGTCCCGCGCCAACCGTCGGCGTGGAGGATGGCGGTGGTGCCGACGCCGTCCTCGCCGCGCAGGTCGACTCGGATGTACTTGAAGAACACATGCGGGTGCTCGATGCCGTCGAAGAGGGCCATCAGGCCGCCGACCGCGGCCGGCAGCTCGGCCAGGGGCCGCAGCCCGTCCGGGATCGAGGCCGCCCGCCGCACGACCACCCCGCCGCCGCGGAAGACCTCTTCGAGCCGGTCGGGACGTAGGGCGCCGATGCCGGCGAAGTCCGGCGCCAGCAGCGGGCGCAGGGCCTCCGGGTCGACCGTCTCGGCCTCGAGGGTGGCGTCGAGGAAGGCCTGGAGGGCTTTCTTGGCGGCGCCGTGCAGGACCTCGCTCCGCCACTGGTCGACGCGCGGATCCTTGCGCTCGAGGTTCTCCCGGGCCCAGTCCGGGAGCTGCATCTCCGCCGGCGGCAGCAAAACGTCCGGATCCTGCGACGGCCGGGCGGCGGCGCCGGGAGCGGCGGTCGGCGCGACCGGTTGCGGCCGCTCGGGCGCCGAGCGCGGAGCGGGCCCGGCCGGGGTCGGCGGCGTAGCCGCCGACTCGGCCGCATCCGGGGCGGAGTCGCCGCCGCAGGCGGCGAGGAGCAGAAAGACGAGGGACGGAAGGAGGGGGCGCATCGGCTGGTGGCGGGAGGGAAGGGCCCCGTTCAGCTTAATCTCCTCCCGGCCGACAGATCGCAATCCACGATTCCTTCCGGGGACGATTCGACTTGGCTCCGGACCTCGAATCCGCATCGAGGCCCGATCTTGCGACCGGCCGGATCTTGGTCCATTCTTCAGGTATGCGCCTCCCCACGCCCCGGCTTCCCCTCCTGCCCCTGGCCCTGGTCTGGCTGCTCGCGCTCGGCGCCTCCTGTCTCCCAAAGTCCGACGCCGGGGCCGGCGCCGCCCCGATCACGGTCGCGGTGACCGTCACCGACGCCGCCGGCGCTCCGCTGCCCGCCGCCACCGCCCGCGTCTCCTGGCTGCCCGCCGGCCACGGCTCCTAGCATCAGGGCGGGTCGGCGGCCTGCGACGACCAGGGGCGGGTCCGCCTGCGCACCGGCCGCTTCGCGCACGGGATGGGCTGCCGGGTCCGGGTCGAGGTCGAATGCCCCGGCTACCTCGGGCGCACGCGCGAGTGGAGCCGCTGCCGGAACGGGCGGGACCTGGACTGGGTCTGCCGCCTGGATCCCGCGCTCTCGATCGGCGGCCTGTTCCTGACCCCGGCCGGACCGCTGCTCCTGCCGCGCTGAGGGCTCAGCTCGGCCGGTGGTGTTCCCGCCCGGCCCGGTCCCAGATCGTGTAGCCGAGGTCCATGCGCTCGGCCAGTTCGATCAGGGCCGCCGTCCAGTCGCCGTAGACGAACCCCAGGTGGTTGCTCGGCCAGCGCCGGCCAAGGACTTGGTCCGACACCGGAACCTCGCCTTCGATGATCGGCCAGGACGGGTTGTAGGCCTGGTGGCGCTCCACCGGCACGTCGACCGTGCGCAGCGGGCAGGCGACCAGGTGGAGGCGGCCGTTCTCGACCCCGAGCCGGGCTACGGTCATGTCCTGGCCGCCGGCGGTGCGCATCCGCACCGCGGCGCCGCCGGCGGCGTAGAAGTGCTCCTGCCCGGGATAGTCCACCGCCGCCCGCTTGCGGGCCAGGGAGTCCCGCTCGCGGCCGGCGAACCAGAGCGGGTGCTGGCCGCAGTTGACGATCGCCAGCAGGGTTCGGGGTTCGCCGCCGAGGTCGGGGTCGGTCCAGGTCCGCACGAAGCGGAAATCGCCGAAGCCGCTCGGCCGCCCGCTCAGCTCCTTGAGCAGGTACTGGGTGTACATCGTCGGCAGGTCGGTTTCGCAGGAGGTCGGCACGATCCGCTTGCGGCGGCCGTTCGGGTCTGTGTCGTTGCCGAGGAAGCTGGTCGCCTGACAGCAGGTCGCGTAGACGCCGCTGCACTCGTCCTGGCACTTGATCGTCACCGCGCCGGCGCCCTTCTCCTCGGCGATCTCGGCCACCGCGAAGTACATCGCCACCTGCAGGGCGTACTTGTCCCGGCTCACCTCGCGGCCGGGCAGAACCCCGAAGCGACTCGGGTCGGCGTCGTAGTTCTTCGCCACCGCTTCCCGGACGCCGGCGTGGCGGATGCGCCGGATCGGGCTCCGCCCCGGCTCGCCGGCCCAGTCGAACATGGCGAAGGCGCGGTCGAGGAATACCTGCTGGTCGAGGCTTTCGCTGGTGATGCCGTAGCGCCGGGTCAGCTCCTCCTGGTCGATGCGGGTGGTCGGCATCTGCAGGCTGAAGCTGCCGAACTCGAGCGCGTGCAGCCGGTGCAGCCCGGCCA
This sequence comes from Planctomycetota bacterium, assembly GCA_003696625.1. Classification (GTDB taxonomy): domain Bacteria; phylum Planctomycetota; class UBA1135; order UBA1135; family UBA1135; genus J029. The sequence continues at coordinate 12,892 of RFGR01000040.1, read as the reverse complement.
CGACCTGGCGGGCCCGCGGCCCGGAGGCGGCCCGGGCGGCGGCGAGGTCGAGCGCGGCCACGAGTTCTTCGAGCAGGCCGGGATCCTGCCAGTCACCGAAGACGTGGTCGAAGGACTGGCCGATCTGGGCGAAGGCGCCGCCGGTGGCCATGCCCGAGACCATCCCCGGCACGGTCGTGTCCTGGATCGAGACCAGCACCAGCCGCGGCCGGGCGCTCGGATCGGCCTCGCGCAGGAGCTGACCGTAGCTGGTCACGACCTGCTGGCTGAGTTGGGGGAAGGTCCAGGTCGGGTGGAGATTGACGATCGCGTCCACCTCGGCCGCGAACAGCTCCCGGGCCGTGCGCCGAGCCAGCTCACTGGAGTGGACCACCTTGTCGGCGCCGCGGCGCCGGCGTCCGGGCCAGACGATCTCGTAGCGGCCGAGCGCCTCGAGGCGCCGGATCAGGCCGCGGACGGCGCGCAGATCGCTCTCGAGGCAGTCGGCGATCACCCAGGGACGCGGGTCGTAGCCGCTGAAGACACCGATGCGGGGCCTGCTCATGCTGCACCTGCCGCCTCGCGCCGAAGCGCGAGGAGTTCCTTCATCACCGTGGAGAGATCGACGGCGGCGACGCCGCCGAAGTGGTCGTGGAGCCGGCGGTAGAGGGCATAGAGCCGCTCGTAGACCGCCGCCGCCGCCGGATTCGGCGCGAACTCCCGCGCCGGCGGCGGCACCATCGCCGCGGCCAGCTCCTCCACCCCGCCGAGACCGGCGGCGGCGGCACCGCAGATCGCGGCGCCGAGCGCGCAGGCCTCCGGGCTGGCGGCGACCGCGATCGGCCGGCCGAGGACGTCGGCGTAGACCTGGAGCAGGAAGGCGCTGCGGCCGGCGATGCCGCCGGCGGCAACCAGCTCCCGGACCGGCACCGCGTGCTCCTCGAGCCGCTCGAGGATGGTGCGCGCTCCGAAGGCGGTGGCTTCGACCAGGGCGCGGAAGACCTCGACCGGTCCGGTGGCCAGGGTCTGGCCGAGGAGCAGGCCGGTGAGTTCGGGGTCGGCCAAGATGTTGCGGTTGCCGTTGTTCCAGTCCAGGGCCAACAGGCCGCTCTCGCCGGGACGGAGCCGGGCGGCCTCCTCTCCCAGTCGGTCGAGGTCAGTCCCGCCCAGCAGCCGGGACCACCAGGCGAAGAGGTCGCCGACGGCGGCTTGCCCGGCCTCGATCCCGGTCCGTCCGGGCAGCACGCTGCCCTCCACCACGCCGGCGATTCCCGGGATGCCGGCCGGCACCGGCCGCTCGCCGCCGACGCTGAGGTCACAGGTCGAGGTGCCGAGGATCTTGACCAGCCGCCCGGGCCGGACACCGGCGCCGACTGCCCCGAGGTGGGCGTCGAGGGCGCCGACCGAGACCGGGACCGCTTCCAGGCCGAAACGAGACTGCCAGGAGGGCGCGAGCAGGCCGGCGGCCTGGCCGGCGCTGGAGACCGCTGCGGGCAGCGACCGGCGCCAGTCGGCCAGCCGCGGGTGGAGGCTGGCCAGGAAGCCGGCCTCCGGCCAGCCGCCCCAGTCGGCGGCGAACATGCCCTTGTGGCCGGCGGCACAGACGCCGATGCGGACCTCCGCCGGCTCGTCGACGCCGCAGAGGACGGCCGGAATCCAATCGCAGAGTTCCAACCAGCCGGCGGCCGCCTCGGTCACCGCCGGGGAGGTGCGCGCGGCCCGGAGCAGCTTGGCCCAGTACCACTCCGGCGAGTAGACGCCGCCGCAGCGGGTCAGCCAGGGCCGGCCGGCGGCCCGGACCGCGGCGGTGATCTCGGCCGCCTCGGCGGCGGCGGTGTGATCCTTCCAGAGCCAGGCCAGCGCCGCCGGATCGTCGCGGAAGGCCGGGTCCAGCGCCAGCGACTGGAGGCTCTCGTCGACCGGAAGCGGCGTCGAGCCGGTGGTATCCACCCCGATCCCCCGCACCCGGTCCCGGCGGAAGGCGCGGTCGCTGCGCTCGGCGGCGGCCAGGGCCTTGAGGGCGCAGCGCTCCAGGCAGGCCATGAGGTCGGCCGGATCCTGCCGGGCGAGGTGCGGCTCGCTCGGCCGGGTGATCACCCCGCCATCGCCCCGGGTGTAGGGTTCGACCGCCGCCCCGAGCAGGCGCCCGTCGGTGACTCGGACGACCACCGCCCGGACGCTGCCGGTGCCGAAGTCGAGGCCGAGGGCGCAGGCGTCCATGGCGGCAAGATACCGAGAATCCGGCCCGGATCGCTGGACCCTGATCGCCGGGAAGGCGTAACCCCGCCGCGCCGGCCCCGTCTTTCCGGGTGGCGGAAGGTCTCGGACGCGCTCTGCCGCACCCGGAAAGGCCCGACCAAGGCGGTCCACCGGCCGCCGGGATCCGATCGAGGCGGGGAACCCGGCGGCGGAACGCCGGCGCCGAGGCGCAGAGAGGAACGGCTCCGTCGGCCGGAAGCCGACCCGTTCCGGTCCGGTCGGAGCGGTGGCGGGAGGGAAACCGCCTACTCCGTTCGGTTCCGCCCGATTCCGAAGCACTGAGGTTACGGTCCGAATCGATCTCGAGGTCCACCGATCCGGACCGGATTCCGTCAGTCGCCGATCGCGGCCAGGAGCGGATCCGCCGCCACCGCCTGCGCGGTCGCAACCGGATCCACCTCCCGCGCTCGCTCGAGGAAGCCCGCAGCCTCCTCCGGCCGGCCGGCCGCCTGGTGGGCGGCGGCGGCGGCGAGCAAGGCCGGCAGCTCCTGCGGACGCCGGGCGCAAGCGGCGGCGAGCTGCTCGGCGGCGCCGGCGGCGTCGCCCCGCTCGAGCAACACGGTGCCGAGGTTGAAGCGGGCCTCGAAGTGGTTGGGTCGGCGCTCGACCGCCTGACGGAAGAAGCGCTCCGCCGCCGCGAGGTCGCCGCTGCGGAAGGCGAGATTGCCGCGGCGGACCGGCACCACCGCGGTGCCGGGCCGGGCCTGCTCGGCCCGGGCCAACCGCTCGGCGGCGGCGACCGAATCGTGCCGGCGTTCGGCCACGGTGGCGAAGGCCAGCCAGGCGTCGAAGGCCTGGGGATCGGCGACGGTCGCACGGGCCAGTTCCTCCTCCGCTCGATCGAGCCGGCCGGCGGCCAGGTCGAGCCGGCCGAGGCCGCGCCAGGCGGGCGCGAAGGCCTCGTCCAGGGCCAGCGCCCGCCGGTAGCTGGCGCGGGCGGCGGTCTCGTCGCCGTCCTCCGCCTGCCAGTCGCCGAGTCGGGCCCACGGGGTGGGGTCACGAGGTTCGAGGGCCGCGGCCTGGTCCACCCGCTGCCGCCACTCCTTTTCGCCGAGCTCGCGTTCGAGCACGGCGAGGTCGAGGAGGATCTCGGCGTTCACGCCGGGCAGGGCGAGACAGCGCCGGAGCTCGCCGAGGGCCTCCCGCGGTCGGCCCAGCGCCCGCAGGGCGGTCGCCAGATGGCGGCGGGCGATCAGGGATCCGGGCGAGGCGGCGACCAGCTCGCGCAGCGCCGCCTCGGCCTCGACCCACTTCTTCTCCCCGACCAGGACGAAGGCGCGCTGGATCAGGCGCCACTCCTCGACCTTGTCCTTCGGGTCGGCGCGTTCGCCCTCGACGCCGCCGCCGGCGTCCTCGGTGAAGACGTAGCCCAGCCCGGCCAGCTCCTCGAGGCCGCCGCCGCCGGCGTCGGCCGGAGCCAACCGGGAATCGCGGACGCCGCTGGCGACCAGCGCCGCCAGAGCGGCGCGGAAGGGCGCCGCCCGGTCGCCGGCGGCCGGCAGCAGGTCGTGCTCCTCGCCGGGGTCGGCGGTCAGATCGTAGAACTCCGGCCGGGGCGCCTCGACGTACCGGGCGGTCGCCGAGCGCAGCGCCCGCAGTTCGGCCCAACCGTGCTGGAAGAACGGGCTGGAGGACTCCGACCAGGCGTAGCGCCGCTCCGGCACCCGGCCGGCGCGGATGGCGCCGACCAGGGAGCGGCCGTCCAGGCCGCCCGGCGCCGGGAGCCCGAGCAGCTCCAAGACGGTCGGCACGAGATCGACCTGGCTGACGACGCCGCCGAGGCAGCGGCCGGCCGGCAGCGCCGGGTGGCGGAGAATCAAAGGCACCCGGGTGGTGGCGTCGTAGAGGAACAGGCCGTGGGTGGATTCGCCGTGTTCGCCGAGCGACTCGCCGTGGTCGGCGGTGACCACGACCAGGGTCCGATCGAGCCGGTCGCTCCGCCGGAGCTCGTCCAGCAGCCGGCCGAGGCCGTCGTCGGCGTAGGCGATCTCGCCGTCGTAGGGCGAATCCGGGCAGCGGGCGGCGAATTCCGGCGGCGGCGCGTAGTCGGAGTGCGGATCGAAGTAGTGCACCCACAGGAACCAGCGCCCAGGCCGGGGCCGGCGCAGCCAGCGCAGGGCCCGTTCGGTGGTGTCGGCGGCGTCGGTCTCGCGCAACATCCCGACCATCGCCGTCGAGCCGGCCGAGAGATCGTCGTCGTAGTGGCGGAAGCCGCGGTCGAGGCCGTAGCGGGAATCGAGCACCACCGCCGAGACGACCGCGGCGGTGTCGAAGCCGGCCGCGCTCAGAGTGGCGGCCAAGGTCGGAACGTCCTCCGGAAGGGCGTGGGTGCCGTTGTGGCGGGCGCCGTGGTGGATCGGCAGCAGCCCGGTCAGGATCGAGGCGTGGGCCGGCAGGGTGATCGGCGCCACCGCGACGCAGGTCTCGAAGCGCACCCCCTCGGCGGCCAGGCGGTCGAGGTTCGGGGTGGCGGCGCCGGCGTGGCCGTAGGCCCCGAGGTGGTCGGCGCGGGTGGTGTCGAAGGTGACCAGCAGCAGGTTGTCGATGCCGGCGGCCGGACCGACGGCGCCGCCGCAGCCGGCCGCGCCCAGCAGGACCGCGGCGGCCAGCAGGGCGCTCGGGCCGGACCTCGCCATGCCGCTGATTCTAGAGGCGGCCTAAGATGCGCGGATGCGGACCTCCGCCATCATGCTCGCCTTCCTGGTCGCAGCCGCCGTCGTCCCGGCCCAGGACGCCGACTTCCGCCGGCCCGAACCGCGCCCGGCCGCCACGATCTTCAGTCCGCTTGACCTGCCGGCGCCGAACTCGATCCGAACCGGCGCCGGCGCGCCGGGCCCGGACTACTGGCAGCAGAAGGTGGACTACCGGATCCAGGCCGAGCTGCTGCCCGAGAGCCGCACCGTCCGCGGCCGGGCCGCGATCCGCTACCACAACGAGTCGCCGGACCAGCTCGACTACCTGTGGCTCAACCTGGAGCAGAACGCCTTCCGCGAGGACAGCATCGCCGCCCGCATCGGCGGCCGCACCGCCATCGGCATGCGCGACGCGGAGGGCGACGGCTACACCATCCAGACCCTCAGAGCCAAGGGCAAAGACCTCCCCTACCGGGTCTACGACACCCTGGCCCGGGTCGAGCTGCCGAAGCCGATCCCGCCCGGCGGCGGCGTCTTCGACTTCGAGGTCGAGTGGGAGTTCGTGATCCCGGAGCGGGTCTTCCGCCGATTCGGCATCCGCAAGGCCGCCGGCGGCACGATCTTCGAAGTGGCGCAGTGGTTCCCGTCGGTGGCGGTGTACGACGACGTCCACGGCTGGAACACCCTGCCCTACATCGGCACCGGCGAGTTCTACAGCAACTTCGGCGACTACGAGGTCGAGATCACCGCCCCGGCCGAGTACGTGGTCGTCTGCACGGGCGAGCTGCTCAATCCAAAGGAGGTCTTCACCCGTGAGCAGGCGGCGCGGCTGCGCAAAGCGGCCCGCAGCTCCGAGACGGTGATGATCATCGATCCCGACGAGGCCGGCGGCCCGAACAGCCGGCCGCCGGGGAAGCGGCCGCTGACCTGGAAGTTCCGGGCCGAGAACGTTCGCACCGTCGCCTGGGCGGCCTCCGACGTGTTCGTGCTCGACGCCGCCGGCTTGGACGGGATCCTGATCCAGTCCGCCTACCCAAAGTCGGACTACAAGGTCTGGAAGAACTCGACCCAGATGCTGCGGGCGGCGATCGCCGGCTACAACCGGCGCTGGTTCCGCTACCCGTACCCGGTGGCGACCAACGTCTCCGGAGCCGAGGGTGGCATGGAATACCCGATGATCATCTTCTGCCGCGCCGGCAGCGAGGAGGGGCTGTACGACGTCACCACCCACGAGATCGGGCACAACTGGTTCCCGATGGTGGTCAACACCGACGAGCGCCGCCACGCCTGGATGGACGAGGGGTTCAACACCTTCATCAACTCCTACTCAGGCGAGGACTGGTTCGACGACCCCGGCTGGGGCCGTCAGGACCCCGGCTCCTGGGGCGGCGTCCTGCGCAACCCGCGGCTGCTGCCGATCGAGACCCCGGCCGACCACTTCCCGGCCGGCATGTACGGCCAGATCGAGTACAGCAAGACCGCGGTCGGCCTGACCATGCTGCGCGAGTCGATTCTCGGCCCGGAGCGTTTCGACTACGCCTTCCGCAAGTACATCGAACGCTGGGCCTTCAAGTCGCCGCAGCCGGCCGACTTCTTCCGCTGCATGGAGGACGCGGCTGGCGTCGACCTGGCCTGGTTCTGGCGCGGCTGGTTCCTGGAATCGGCGACCGTCGACCTGGAGGTGACCGGCGTCGACCAACCGGAGGAGAACCGCCTCGGCCGGATCACCTTCCGCAGCCTCGGCGGCATGCCGGTGCCGTTGCGCTACCGGGTCGGCTTCGCCGACGGCACCAGCGAGGAATACGACCTGCCGGTCGAGGTCTGGTACACGAGCAACCGGATCGTCGAGCGGGTGCCGGGCGACCGGCGGATCGTCTCGGTCGAGGCCGACTGGCGCGAAGAGTTTCCGGACATCAACCGCGACAACAATCTCTGGCTGGCCTCGGAAGAGGAGGAAGATGCCCGATGAAGACCGTTCTCCCGCTCGCCCTGGCCGTGGCCGCCCTCGCCGCCGCCGCCCCGGCCCAGGAGCACGGCGTCGGCTACGACGACACCCCTTTCCTGCCCGGCGGTCGCTGGCGGGTCCACGACAAGGATCGGCCGGTGCCGCCGGTGGTGACGCCGGGGGCCGGGGCCGGCCTCGGCACGGCGCCGCCGGCCGACGCGATCGTCCTCTACGACGGGCACGGCTTCGCCGCCTGGGACAAGGAGTGGCGCGAAGTCGAGGGCGGCGCGATGGAAGTGCGCGGCGGCGACATCCGCAGCCGCCGTGCCTTCGCCGACTGCCAGCTCCACCTGGAGTGGCGGGCGCCGGTGATGGCGGAGCGCAGCAGCCAGGGCAAGGGCAACAGCGGGGTCTTCCTGATGGACCGCTACGAGATCCAGGTGCTCGACTCCTGGCGCAACCGCACCTACGCCGACGGCCAAGCCGCGGCCATCTACGGCCAGAAGCCGCCCGACGTCAACGCCTGCCGGCCGCCGGGGGAATGGCAGAGCTACGACATCGTCTTCACCGCGCCGCGTTTCGCCGCCGACGGCTCGCTGACCGCGCCGGCCGTGGTCACCGTGTTCCACAACGGCGTCCTGGTCCACGACCACGTGCCGCTGCTCGGCGCGACCGTCCACCGGGCCCTGCCGAGCTACCAGGCGCACGGTCCGGCTCCGCTCCGGCTTCAGGACCACGGCGACCCGGTCCAGTACCGCAACGTCTGGATCCGGCCGCTCGGCGGCGCCGGCGCTCCGGAAGCCGCCGGCGGGCGGTAGCGGATCCCGGGCCGGCCGGCGGTGGGCCGCAGCGGTCGCGCCCGGACCCGCGGCAGCTACCCTGGGACCGTGACGGACCGATCCTCGCTCGACCGGGCCGCCGCCCTGGCCGCGGCCGTCGGTCGCGACCGGCCTTGGGACCTGCTCGTCGTCGGCGGCGGCGCCACCGGCGCCGGGGTGGCCCTCGACGCCGCCGCCCGCGGCCTGGACGTGCTCCTGCTCGAGGGCGCCGACTTCGGCTCCGGCACCTCGAGCCGCTCCACCAAACTGGTCCACGGCGGGGTCCGCTATCTCCAGCAGGGCAACGTCTCCCTGGTGGTCGAGGCCCTGCACGAGCGGGGCCGGCTGCGGGCCAACGCGCCGCACCTGGTCCGGGACCTGGCCTTCGTCGTGCCCCGCTACGAGTGGTGGGAGGCCCCCTGGTACGGGATCGGCCTCAAGGTCTACGACCTCCTCGCCGGCCGCTACGGCTTCGGCTCCTCGCGCCTGCTCGACCGCGAGGAGGCGCTGGCGGCGATCCCGACTCTGGAGGCCGCCGGTCTCCGCGGCGGCGTCCGCTACCACGACGGACAGTTCGACGACGCCCGGCTGCTGATCGCCATCCTCCGCACCGCCGCGGCCCACGGCGCGGTCGTCCTCAACCAGGCGCCGGTCGTTCGCCTCCGCCACGGCGGCGACGGTTTGGTCGCCGGGGCGGTCTTCCACGACCGCGAAGGCGGCGGCGAACACGAGGTGCGGGCGCGGGCGGTGGTCAACGCCACCGGCCCCTTCTGCGACGACGTGCGCCGGCAGGACGAGCCGGAGGCGGCGCCGCTGATCGCGCCGAGCCAGGGCGTCCATCTGGTCCTCGACCGCTCCTTCCTGCCCGGCGAAGCGGCGATCATGGTTCCGCGCACCCGCGATCGGCGGGTCATGTTCGCGATCCCCTGGCGGGGCCGCACCCTGCTCGGCACCACCGACACGCCGCTGGCCGCGGTCGAGGCCGAGCCGCGGGCGCGGCCGGCGGAGATCGCCTTCCTGCTCGAGACCGCCGCCGAGTACCTGGCCCGGGATCCCGGCCCGGCCGACGTCCGTTCGGTCTTCGCCGGCATCCGCCCGCTGGTCGCCGCCGGCGGCGGCCGCGGCACCGCCGCCCTGTCGCGCGACCACACCGTCCTCACCTCCGCCTCCGGCCTGATCACCGTCGCCGGCGGCAAGTGGACCACCTTCCGCCGGATGGCCGAAGACGTGGTCGACGTCGCCGTCGCCGTCGCCGGCCTGCCGGAGCGTCCCTGTCCAACTCGCGGCCTGCGTCTGCACGGCTGGATCGAGCCGGACGCCGAGGCCGGGCCGCTGAGCGAAGCCGATCCGCTGCCCGAGTACGGTTCGGAGGCGGCCGAGCTGGCCGCCCTGGCCGCCGCCGACCCGGACCGGCACGGCCGGCTCCACCCGGAGCTGCCGATCACCGGGGCCCAGATCGTCTGGGCCGCCCGACACGAGATGGCGCGGACGGTCGAGGACGCCCTCAGCCGCCGGACCCGCGCCCTGCTCCTCGACGCCGCCGCCGCTGCCGAGACAGCGCCGGCCGCCGCCGCCCTACTGGCGGCCGAACTCGGCCGGGACGAGGCCTGGCAGCGGGAGCAGGTCGCCGCCTTCCGCCGGTTGGCCGCCGGCTACCGGCTCGACGGTCTCAGGGCTTGACCACCCGGAACGGAATCGCCGGCAGGTAGCCCAGCAACCGCTCGCCGCCGCCGTTCCGGCCCGCGCCGGGCCGTCGCCGCTCCTGGCCGCCGCGCCGGGCCGCCCGCGCCGCCGCCGGGTCGCCCCAGACCTGGACGATCAGGTTGCCGGCCAGGCCGGCCGGAACCACCGCGCGGTCGGTCCGGATGGTGAAGGCGAGGCCGCCGCGGGCCACCGCCAGCGGGCCGAGTTCGAAGCCGTCCGGCCCGCCGTCGAGGCGCAGCGAAAGCCCGGGCGGCAGGGCCTGCACCGGACCGGCCACCCGCACCTCGGCCTCACCGCCGAGCGGCAGCCGCCAAGGCTCCTCGCGCGCCGGCCGCAGCGGGGTGCGAACCCCGCCGGCCGCAGCGACACAGGCGAGCAGTTCGCGGGCCGGCACCAGGAACCGCCAGAGGAAGGCCTGCATCCGGTCGTCGGCCGGCTGCACGGTGGCGGTCACCTCCCGCCCGCGCACCCGGGCCCGGCCGACGATCCGCAGCGGCACGGGCCGCCGGTCGCGGCGCGGCGGCGCCGTCAGCGTCAGGCGGATCCGATCGACCCCGGCCGGCACCCGGCCGCCGGCCAGGAGCCAGCCCTCGGGGGCGTCCTCGAGCTGCAGTTCGATCTCCCCATCGAAGCCGTCGCGGCGCAGGACGTGGATCGTGAAGGGCAACGAGCCGCCGGCCGGCACGTTCAGAGCCGATGGGGTCGCCCGCAGCTCGAAGCCGGGCCGGGGCGGCCCGACCCGCAGGCGGTAGGCGAACAGCTCACCGCCCTGGCCCTGGGTGTCGCCGACGACCAGAACGTAGCGCCCCCGGCGCGGCAGCTCGGCCGCAAGCCGCGAATCGGCGTGGTGGGTGAGGAGTCCCGCGGCCGGATCCTCGAAGTCGTCGTTGCCGGCGATCACCCGCCCGTCCGGACCGAGCAACTGGAGGAAACTGTCGAGCGGCGAACCGAGCCGGCGGGCGAGGATCTCGGCCACGATCCGGTCGCCGGCCCGGCCCCGGAAGGCGTAGCGGTCGAGGTCGCCCGGCCGGTCGATGCGGCCGTCGATCAGCGCCGGGAGCACCAGCTCCCGGGCCTCGGCGTCGTCGCCGGCCTCGACCTCGGTCTCGGCCGGCACGGGATCGATCTCGACCACCGCCGGACCCGGCGCCAGCGCCCCGGCCAGCGGCGCCAGCTCGGCCGCCCCGCCGGGCTCGCCGGCCGAGCCGTCCAGCACCAGCCAGTCGGAGGGCAGATTCCAGCCGAAGGTCCGGACCACGCTGCGGGCTCCGGCCGGGACCCCGAGCGGAAAGACCCCCTCGAGGAAGGGCAGCTCCCCCACCTCGAGGCGGTAGACGAAGTCCTCACGGCCGCGCCAGATGGCATCACGAATCTCGATCAGGTAGTCGCCGTCGACCGGCGCGACGAAGACCAGGGCCGGGTCGGGATGGAACAGGAAGTCGTCGTCGTAGGCGATCTCGGACCCGTCCGGGCCGTAGACCGCGACCACGGCCTGGAACCAGCCCGGCACCGCGTCGGCCAAGTAGGGAATCAGCGCCCGCGCCCGAGCCGCCACCACGACCCGCTGTCCGGACCGGAACCGGAAGCGGAAGCGGTCGATGTCGCCGGGGGTGATCTGGCCGTTCAGGACCGCCGGCGAGGGCAGGGCCTCCGCCGGCGGCTCGCGGTCGTTCGGTTCCCGCTCCCGCAGCTCGAGCAGGGTGCCGATCTCGAAGCGAAGCGGGTTGCTCGCCCCGGCCGGGGTCAGGAGGCGCAGTTCGCGCATGCCGGGTCGGGCCTCGGGATCGACGCTGAGGCGCAGAACGACGGTCTCGCCGAGCTGCGGATTCGGCTGCTGGCGGGGATCGAAATAGCGCCGCAGCAGGGTCTGGATCCCTTCCCGGTCCAGGGCGGCGAGGTCGGGCACGCCCGGCAGCGGCGGGATCTCGACGCCGTCCCGCTCCCGGCTGGGCAGGGCGACCGTTCCACCATCCGGCCGCCGCAACCGCTCGCGCAGGTAGCGCCGCAGGGCCTGGCGTTGCTGGTTGTTCAGAGCCCGATAGTGGCCGAGGACCTCGGCCCGCACCCCGCCGCCAGTGATCCGGACGCCGTCGGCGCCGCGCAGGAACTGGCCGCCGACCCAGACCTCGACCGTGGTGCCGGCGGCGGCGCCGGCCGGAAAGGCGTAGGCCGCGTGCGGCTCGCCGCGGCGGTTGGCCTGGGCGGCGGCGCCGGCGGCCAGCAGGGCCGCCGCCAGGGCGATGGTCGCCGGCCGGCCGACCCGCATCACAGGATCTCCTCCAGACGGCCGTGCCCCGGCGAGTCGTCGCCCTGCGGCAGCACCGGCACCTCCAGGCCCTGCGGGTGCGGCAGGAGCGCGGCCGGGTCGATCCCGAGCAACTCGTAGATCGCCCGCATCAGGTCGTTCGGGTGCACCGGCCGCTCGGCCACCCGCTCGGCCCGGGCGTCGGAGGCGCCGACCACCACGCCGCCGCGGAAGCCGCCGCCGGCGACCAGAGTGGAGAAGACGTGGCCGTGGTGGCCGCGGCCGCCGTTCCAGGGCGGCTCCCAGGCCACCTTCGGCGTCCGCCCGAACTCGCCGGTGACCCAAACCACGGTCGACTCGAGCAGGCCGCGCTGGTCGAGGTCCTCGAGCAGCGCCGACAGGCCGCCGTCCACCTCCGGCAGGAGCCGGCGCATGGCCTGGAAGTGCTGTTTGTGGGTGTCCCAGCCCTGGGCGTTGATCGTGACCGAAGGCACTCCGGCCTCGACCAGCCGGCGGGCGGCCAGACAGGACTGGCCGAAGGTGTTGCGGCCGTAGCGCTCGCGGACCTCGTCCGGCTCCAGCGTGAGATCGAAGACCCGGCGGGCGTCGCCGAGGATCAGCTCGTAGGCCTGCTCCTCGCACCGGCGCAGGGCGGCGAGTTGCGGGTCGCCGGCCAGCTCGCGCGACAGCCGATCGAGGCGATGGAGGAGTTCGCGGCGGGCGCGCTGACGCTCGTCGGACAGGCCCTCGACGACGATGCCCTCGACCGCGAAGCGCTCGGCCGCCGGGTTGCCGCCGGTGGCGAAGGGCTTGGCGCCGGAGCCGAGGAAGCCGGCCTCGGAGAAGCGGCCGAGTGGTCGGGTGAGCACCACGTAGGGCGGGATCAACAACGAGCGCTCGCCGTTGCCGCCGAGGAACCAGGAGGTCACCGCCCCCACCGCCGGGTGGACGATGCCGTCACCGGTGGCCCAGCCGGTCTGGACCAGGTAGGAGGCGGTCTCGTGCGCCTGGACGCCGTGGCTCATGCTCCGGATGAGCGAGAAGCGGCGCCCCTGGCCGGCCAACCGGGGCAACAGCTCCCCGAGCCGCATGCCGGCGACCGGCGCGTCGGCGGTGCCGGTGAGCGGACCGGTGTAGTCGCTGCCCGCCTCCGGCTTGGGATCGAAGGTGTCGATGTGGGACGGTCCGCCCCAGAGCCAGACTTGGATCAGAGCCCGGGCGCGGCCGGCGGCCGGCGGCCGCGGCGGCGCCGCGCCGAGCGGTCCGGGCCAGCCGACCCAGGCGCCCAGGCCGCCGGGCAGGCTCAGGC
>RFGR01000005.1 GCA_003696625.1 Planctomycetota bacterium | reverse complement strand
TCGCCGCACAGCGCCGGCTCGACCCCGCGGCCGCGCAGGGCGGCGGCGGTGGCGGCGCCGACCGCGGCCGCCCGCAGGCGTTCGGGCCAGGCTCCCTCCGGCAGCAGGTCGAACAGGGCCGCGACGGCGTGGCGGCTGGTGAAGAAGGCCCAATCGAAGGAGGCCAGGTCGGCCAGGACCGCCCGGTCCTCGGGCCCCGGCGCGAGCCGGCGGACGGCGATCAACGGCAGGGCGGCGGCCTCGTGCCCGGCGGCGCGGAGTTCCTCGCACCAGGCCTCCGCCTCCGCCTCCGGCCGGCCGACCCAGATCCGCGCCATCAGTCCCCTCCGGCCAGCAGGCGGTCGCGGGCGGCGGCCGCCAGCTCGACGGGATCGTCACCTTCGACCCTGGTCCGCGCCAGCGGCGGCGCCGCCGGGCGGTCCGGGGTCGGCCCGAAGGCGGCGTGGAGCCGCAGGCGGCCGTCGGGCAGCGTCTCGGCCCGGGCGCCGAGGGGCAGGCCGCAGCCGCCGCCGAGGGCCCGCAGCAGCGCGCGTTCGGCCTCGACTTCCCGGGCCGCGGTCGGGTCGTGCAGGCGGCGGAGCAGGGCGAAGGTTGTGTCGTCGTCGGCCCGGCACTCGACCGCCAGCGCCCCCTGGCCGGGCGCCCCGGGCCAGACCTCGTACGGCAGCCGGACGACCACGAAGGCGGACAGATCGGCGCCGAGCCGATTGAGGCCGGCGGCGGCGAGCAGGATCGCGTCGTAGTCCCCGGCCGCGAGCCGACCGACCCGGGTCGGGACGTTGCCGCGCAGCAGCGCCGGCCGCGCCTGGGGATCGAGCGCCCGCAGGAAGGCCCCGCGCCGGGCGGCCGAGGTGCCGACTTGGGCGCCCGGCTTCAGCGGCAGCGGCTCGCGGCCGGGTTCGTGCGCCTCGGGCCGGACGAGCAGCACGTCGCGGCCGTCCTCGCGGCTGGGGATCGCGCCCAGGCGCAGACCGGCGACCTGTTCGGCCGGCAGATCCTTGAGCGAATGGACGGCGTAGTCGGCCCGGCGGTCGAGAACCGCCTTCTGGACCTCGGCCGTGAACAGGCCGGTGGCTCCGGCCTCGGCCAGGGCGACGTCCTGGACCCGATCGCCCTGGGTGCGGACGATCACCAACTCGGACGATCGGCCGGTGGCGGAGAGAAGGGCGGCGGCGAAGGCACCGGACTGGGTCCGGGCGAGATCGCTGCCCCGCGTGGCGAGGCGCAGAGAGTTCATGCGAACAGGTTGTACTCGGACTGAGCGTCGAGCCGCAGGTTGAGGAGTACGTCCTCGCCGAGGGGAAGCTCGCGCAGGCTCTTGCGCATGGCGCTGAGCGGCACCTGGACCGTCTGCGCGGCCAGGCGGGCGACGAGCTGCTCGACCACCGCCCGGTCCTCCTCGGCCAGGTGAGCCAGCGGGCCGTCGAGGAAGCGGCGCAGCTCGGCCTCGGCCCGCGCCTCGACCGCCTGCCGGAGTTCTTGGGCGACCGGGCCCAGGTCCTTCTGGAACAACTTCTCGCGCAGCCGGGCGATCGCCTGACGCAGCACCGGCCGGGCCTCGCGCACGAGCAACTCGGCCTCGCGGCGGCCGGCCTCGGCCTGGGCGCCAAGCTCCATCACGTCGTAGCGCTCGAAGCGCGGATCTTCACCCAGGGCCGGATCGAGGTCGGCCGGCACCCCGAGGTCGAGCAGCAGGCGCGGCCGCTCGGCCGGCGCCAGGGCGGCGAGGTGTTCCGGCCCGAGGACCGGCTCGGTGGCGCCGGTGGCGGCGACCAGGGCGTCGAACTCGCCGGCGCCGGCCTGGAAGGAGGCCAGGCTCTCGCAGCTGCCGCCGTGGACCTCGGCCAGCGCCTCCGCGCCGGTCAGGGTGCGGTTGACGAAGTGCAGCTCGACCCCCTGCCAGCCCTTGAGGCGGGCGGCGGTGGTGCGGATCATCTCGCCGCAGCCGACCAGGACCACGCGCAGGCCGCCGAGTTCCCGGTGGCGGGCCTTGAGCTGCTGCGCCGCCACCTCGGCGATCGAGGTCGGCCGCTTCGAGAAGTCGATCGCCGCCCGGACCTTCCGGGAGGCCTTCAGGGCCTCGTCGCCGAGGAGGCCGAGCCAGGGGCCGCAGGTGCGGGCCTCGCGCGCGGCGACCAGGGCGCGGCGGAACTGGCCGACGATCTGCTCGTCCCCCAGGACCAGCGAGTCCAGCCCGGCCAGGACCGAGTAGAGGTGCTTCACCACCGCCTCGCCGGTCAGCGCGTAGCAGGCCGAGGTCGCCATCCGACGGGCCTCCGGATCGACGGGGAACAGCAGCCGGGCGAAGTCGCGCAGGACCTCGTCGGCGTTCCGACGGCCCTTGCTGACCCAGTAGAGCTCGACCCGGTTGCAGGTGTTCAGGACCACCAACTCGTCGACGCCGAGGGCCCGGCGCATCTCGGCCGGGTCGCCGAGGCCGCGGGTGAAACGGCCGATCTCTTCCACCGAGGCGCGACGATGACTGATGCCGACGAGTCCGAAGCGATCCATGGCGAACTCTCCTTCGAGGGAAGGATCGACCCGGACCAGCCGGCAGCGTCACGAGAACGTCATCCCCGACCCCAAAAACCGGATTCCATCCGGAAACGCGCTTCGACCAACGTGCGGCCGCCGTCGTCCTGCGACCGATTCCCCGGCCTCCGCGGAGGATTCCCCGCTCCGGCGGCTCAGTCCAGAGCCAACTCGGGCCGGTTCCGGTACTGCTCGAGCGCCTCCGGGTTGGCCAGGGCCTCGGTGTTCGCCACCGGCCGGCCGTGGATCACGTCCCGCACCGCGATCTCGGAGATCTTGCCGGAGCGGGTGCGGGGAATGTCGGTCACCCGGGCGATCACCGCCGGCACGTGGCGCGGGCTGGCGTTGGCCCGGATCCGGGCCCGGATCTCGTCCTCCAGGGCGTCGTCGAGTTCGCGGCCCGCCGCCAGCCGGACGAACAGGACCACCCGCTGATCGCCGTCGCCGGTGTCCTGGCCGACCACGATCGCCTCCTCGACCGCCTCGATCTGCTCGACCTGGCGGTAGATCTCGGCGGTGCCGATCCGGACCCCGCCGGGATTCAGGGTGGCGTCGGAGCGGCCGTAGATCACCATGCCGCCGCTGGGCCGCAGCTCGGCCCAGTCGCCGTGCCGCCAGACGCCCGGGAAGTGCTCGAAGTAGGCCGCCCGGTAGCGGCTGCCGTCGGGGTCGTTCCAGAACCCGGTCGGCATGCTCGGGAAGGACCGGGTGCAGACCAGCTCGCCGGGCTCGCCGATCAGCGGCCGACCATCCGGCGACCAGACCTCGACCGCCATGCCGAGGCCGCGGCACTGCAGCTCGCCGCGCCGCACCGGCAGCAGTGGACAGCCGAGGGCGAAGCAGGAGATCAGGTCGGTGCCGCCGGAGATCGAGGCGAGCTGGACCTCCGGCTTGACCGCGGCGTAGACCCAGTCGAAGGACTCGGGCACCAGCGGCGAGCCGGTGCTGGCGATCGTCCGCAACGCGCCCAGGTCGTGGCTTCGGGCCGGCTCCAGGCCGGCCTTCTTGCAGGCGTCCAGGTACTTGGCCGAGGTGCCGAAGAAGGTCGCCCGTTCGCCGGCGACGAAGTCCCACAAAGCCTCCGGGCCGGGGTGGAACGGATTGCCGTCGAAGAGCAGGACCGTCGCCCGGCTGGCCAGGGCGCTGACCAGCCAGTTCCACATCATCCAGCCGGTGGTCGTGAAGTAGAAGACGCGGTCGCCGGGGCGGAGATCGGAGTGGAGCTGATGCTCCTTCAAATGCTGGAGCAGGGTGCCGCCCTGGCCGTGGACGATGCACTTCGGCTTGCCGGTGGTGCCGGAGCTGAACATCACGTAGAGCGGGTGATCGAACGGCAGCCGCTCGAAGTCGAGCGACGGGGCCGGACCGTCGCCGAGGGCGTCCGGCCACCGGACCGCGCCGGCCAGCTCCGCCGCCGGGTCGGCGAAGGGAACCAGGAGGGTTTGTTCCAGCCCGGGCAGGCCGGCCCGGATCCGTTCGAGCTTGTCCCGGATGTCGAGCCGTCGGCCCTTGTAGGAGTAGCCGTCGCAGGCGATCAGCACCTTGGGTTCGATCTGGCCGAAGCGGTCGAGCACCCCGGCGGCGCCGAAGTCCGGCGAGCAGGAGGACCAGACCGCGCCGAGACTGGAGGCGGCCAGCATCCCGATCACCGCCTCGACGGAGTTCGGCAGCACCGCCGCCACCCGGTCGCCGGGTCGGATCCCCCACGCGCGGAGGCGGGCGGCCAGGCGGGCGGTCAGTTCGGCCAGCTCGGCTCCTCCCAGCTCGCGCCGGCGGCCGTCCTCGCCGCGGAAGACCAAGGCCGGCCCGGGGCCGGCGGCGGCGCCGGCGAGGAGGTTTTCGGCGAAGTTCAGGCGGGCTTCCGGGAACCAGCGGCTGCCCGGCATCGCCTCGCCGTTCTCGAGCACGGTCCCTCCGCGCTCGCCGATCACGCCGCAGAAATCCCAGACCGAGGCCCAGAAGGCCGCCCGCTCCCGGATCGACCAGGCCCAGAGATCCGCGTAGTCGGCCGTCCGAGGACCGCCGAGTTCGGGCAGGAAGCGGAGATAGGAGGCGAGCAGGGAATCCTGACGAAGTTCTTCCGTCGGCCGCCAGAGGATCTCGTCCATGCCGGGGATGGTAGCAGCGGCCGTGGCTGCTAAGTTGAGAGCCCAGGCGATGCCGCACCGCACCGATCCTTCCCCCCCTCCCGCTTCCGTCGCCTCCGCCCGGCTCCTCGCCGACCTGGCGGGGCCGGAGTACTTCACGGCCCTGGTCCGCCGCCTGACCGCCACCGGCGAGCCACGCTGGGCGCTGGTCACCCGGCTCGCGCCTGGCCGGCCGCGCACCCTGGGCAGCCTCGCTTTCGCCGACCGCGGTCGGCTGCTCGACAACGTCGAGTACGGCTGGGAGGGAGCGCCCTGCCAGAAGGTGATCGAGGACGGCTCCCTGGTCGTGGCGTGCGGGGTCCGCGAGGCCTTCCCGGAGGACGAGGATCTGCGCCGGATGGGCGCCGAGGCCTTCGCCGGCGTCGCCCTCCGCGTCGGCGGCGAAACCGTCGGCCACCTCTGCGTCCTCCACGACCGGCCGTTCCCCGACCCGCCGGCGATGATCGCCGACCTGGAACTCTACCGGGACCGGACCGCGGCCGAAGTGGAGCGGGTGCTGGAGAGCGAGCGCCTGCGGCAGGCTCTCGGCCAGCTCCGGGCGCTGACCGACCACCTGCCCGGGCTGATCTACTCGCTCCACGTTCGACCGGACGGGCGGCGCGAGATCCGCCACCTGAGCACCCGCCACCCGGTCTTCACCGGCGACCCGGACCTCGAGCGGTTCCTGCGCGAACCCGAGACCTTCCTGGCCCGGATCCACCCGGACGACCGCGCCCGGATCACCGACGGCTGCCTGGTCGAGCCCCTGCGCTGCGCCGAGATCGATCGCGAGTTCCGGGTGGCCAACCCGGACGGCGGCTGGCGCTGGTTCCGTTCGGTCGGCCATCCGGTCCCGGACGGCGAGGGCGGCGTGACCTGGCACGGCATCCTCCTCGACGTCGACGAGCGGCGGCGGGCCGTGGAGGAGCTGGCGGTGGAACGGGCCCGGTTGCGGACGGTGATCGAGGCGATCCCGGAGGCGGTCTTCCTGAAGGACCCGGAGGGTCGCTGGCTGGTCACGAACCGGGCGACCCAGGAGTTCTTCCGCCTGGCCGGCAAGGACTGGGTCGGTCGCACGGACGAGGAGCTGGCCCGGATCGACCCGGAGCTGGCCCCGGTCCACCAGGAGTGCATCCGCACCGACCGCGAGGCCTGGGCGTCCCGGGCCCCGTTCGTCTACGACGAAACGGTCGAGGATCCGGACGGTGGCGGTCCGCGCACCTTCGCCGTCACCAAGGTGCCGCTGTTCGACGCCGAGGGGCGGCCGCAGGGCCTGGTCGTCACCGCCCGCGAGCGGACGGCCGAGATCCGGGCCGAGCAGGAACGGCGGGAGATGGAACGCCAGCTCGCCCTGAGCCGGAAGATGGAGGCTCTCGGCCTGCTCGCCGGCGGCATCGCCCACGACTTCGACAATCTGCTGACCGTGATCCTCGGCTACGCCGAGCTGGCCGAACCCCGCCTCCGGCTGCTGGCCGGCGACACCGCCTTCCTGGCCGAGAGTCTCGAGCAGATCCGGCGCGCCGCCGACGCCGCCTCCGCGCTGACCCGCAAGCTTCTCGCCTTCGGACGGCGCGACGCCTCGCGGGTCGAGCCGCGAGACCCGGCCGCGCTGTTCGAAGAGGCACGCGAGCTGCTCGACCGGCTCCTCGGCGAACACGTCCGAATCGACGCCAGCATTCCGGACGGGCTGCCCTGGATCCGGGCCGGCGAAGGTCAGTTCGAACAGATCCTGCTCAACCTGGCCGTGAACGGCCGCGACGCGATGCCGGACGGGGGCCGGCTCGAGATCTCGTTGCGGGCCGAGGAGGGTCAGCCGCCGCCGCTGCGGCCGGAACCGCTGCCTCCAGGCTCCTACCTGGTCCTGCGGGTCGAGGACGAGGGCCGGGGGATCCCGGAGGAGATCCAGGACCGAGTCTTCGAGCCCTTCTTCTCGACCAAGGGGAACGAGCACGGCCACGGACTCGGGCTGGCCACGGTCTTCGGCACCGCCCGGGCGCTCGGCGGCGGGATCAGGCTCGAATCCGCGGTCGGCCGGGGAACCCTCTTCGAGGTCTGGCTTCCGGCCTGCGAGCCCGCGCCCGCGGCCGCTCCGAAACCAGAGGCCCCGGCCCTGTTCGGCCGCGGCCGCTCCGTGCTCCTGGTGGAGGACGACCCCGGCGTCCGGTCCCTGACCGCCGCCGTGCTGGAAGCGGCCGGCTTCGAGGTCGTGGCCGCCGCCAGCGCCGAGGAGGCCCTCGATCGGATCGCCGCCGGCGGCCGCGGTCCGGACCTGATGGTGAGCGACATCCTCCTGCCCGGATTGAGCGGGCCGGATCTTGCCGACCGACTGCTCCGCGTTCTGCCCGGCACTCCTGTCCTGTTCATCACCGGATACAGCGCCGACCGGCTGGCCCGAAAGGGAATCCCTTCCGGTTCGTATCAAGTTCTGGAGAAACCCTTCGGACCGACCGAGCTGCTCAGCCGGGTCCAGGACCTGCTCGCCGCTGGAAGTTCCTCGCCGAAGGTGGAACAATGAACGCCGCTGCTCTCGAGCAAATGACCGCCTCCCTCCTGATCGTGGAAGACGAGCCGTTGGTGCGGGATCTCCTCCGCACCCGCTTCGGCGGGGAAGGCTATGCCATCCACGAGGGCGAGGACGGGCGCTCGGCTCTGCGGGTTCTCGAACGGGAACGGATCGACCTGGTCCTGACCGACATCGTGATGCCCGAGACCGACGGCATCGAACTCCTGGTCGCCATCCGCGAGAAGTGGCCGGAGTTGCCGGTGATCGTCTTCAGCGCCCCGACCAACCAGCTCTACCTGGAGGTCGCCCGCCGCCTCGGCGCCGACGAGGTGATCGAGAAGCCGCTCAATCTCGAACTGCTGTCCGCCGACGTCAAGCGTCTGCTCGGGCGGAACGGCTGAGCGCCCGAAGGTCGGCTCCGGTCGGCTCCTGAAACGGGCGCAGCCCGAACTCCGGCAGCACGGCCAGGATGTGGTCGAAGAGGTCGGCCTGGAAGGCCTCGTACTCGGCCCAGCGCTGCTCCCGGGAGAAGAAGTAGACCTCGATGCCGACGCCCTGCGGCCCGGGCGGGAGCTGGCGGACGAGGAAGGTCATGCCCGAATGGACCAGCGGCTGACCGCGCAGGTATTCGATCAGGTAGGCGCGGAAGGTCCCGAGGTTCGTCAGCCGGCGGCCGTTGGCCGGGCTGGACGGATCGACCCCGTTCTCCTCGTTCCAGCGCCCGATCTCCTCGGCCTTGGCGGCCAGGTAAGCGTGCAACCGCTGCACCTTGCGCAGCCGTTCGAGCAGGGCGTCGTCGACGAAGCGGACCGAGTTCAGGTCGATCCAGACCGCCCGCTTGATCCGGCGGCCGCCGGACTCGCTCATCCCGCGCCAGTTCTTGAAGCTGTCCGAGACCAGGGAGTAGGTCGGAATGCTGGTCACGGTCTTGTCCCAGTTCTGGACCTTGACCGTGGTCAGACTGAGGTCGATCACGTCGCCGTCGGCGCCGTACTTCGGCATCTCGATCCAGTCACCGGGCCGGACCAGGTCGAGGGCGGCGATCTGAATGCTGGCGACCAAGCCGAGGATCGAGTCCTTGAAGACCAGGAGCAGAACCGCGGTCAGCGCGCCGAGGCCGCCGAGGAAGGCCCAGGGCTCCCGCCCCATCAGGAAAGCCAGGGCCAGGATCACGGTGGTGATCCAGAGCAGGATCTTGACCACCTGGACGTAGCTGCGGACCGGTTTGTCGCGCAGGGTGCGGCTGTCCCGGGCCAGGTGGACGAGGACGTTCAGGAAGGCGTCGAGCACCAGCGCGCCGACCACGACCATGTAGGCCAGCGCCACTCGCGTGACGAAGTCGCGTCCGGCCTGGGCCGCCGCGTCCGCGCCCGGGAAGAGCAGACCGGCCGAGAAATGGATGACCAGCGCCGGCGCCAGGTGGGACAGCCGGTGGAAGACCCGGTGCTCGACCAGGAGGTCGTCCCAGCGGACCGCGGTGCGCAGCACGAAACCGCGCAGCAGGCGCAGGATCACCCGCTTGGCCAGGGCGTTGACCAGCCAGGCGGCGACCAGGACCAGGACGGCCAGGATCCCGCGGGCCAGGGTCTCGGCGCCGCCGCCGGCCAGGTTCGGGAACCAAGTTTGGAGAAGGAGGACGGTGTCTCGGTAGGGATCCATGGTGGCTTCAGACCGAATCCTCGGGCCAGAGTCCGGCCCGGCGGGCGTCGCGGGCGCAGGGGACGAGCCGGCGGGCCTCGGCCGCCGCGGCCGGATCGATCTCGCCCAGAAGCAGGCCGCCGTCGTCGCGACGGACGGCGACGCCGCCGAGCGGATCGGCCAGCAGCGCGGTGCCCGGGAACTCGAGCAGGCGCCGGTCGCCGAGCGGCGCCCGACCGGAGCGATTGCAGGCGAGCACCCAGCACTGGTTCTCCGCCGCCCGCGCCCGCACCAGCAGCTCGAACACCGGCGCCCGCGGGGTGGGCCACTGGGCCGGCACCAGGAGGAGTTCGGCGCCCCGCCGGAACGGCGGCCGGGTCAGCTCGGGGAAGCGCAGGTCGTAACAGATCACGCCAGCCGCCCGGACCGAGCCGAGTTCGAACACCGGGGGCAGCTCCCCGCCCGGCCGGCACTGGCGCCCCTCGCCGGTCGGCGAGAACAGGACCCGCTTGCGATAGGGCCGCTCGATGCGGGCGCCGCCGAGGACGTGGAGTTCGTTGAACGGCCGCGGCGGACCGCCGCCGGGACCGGAGCCGACCACCCGCACCCCGAGCCGGCGGGCGCGGGCGTGGACGGTCTCGAGCGCGGCGGCGGCGGCGGCGCAGGTCGCGGCGTCGAAGCGGGGCAGGAAGGAGGTCGGCCACTTCTCGGGCAGGAGCAGCAGCGCGGCGCCGGCGGCGGCGGCCTGTTCGAGGCCGGCGAGGGCGGCCTCGAGGTTGCGCTCGACCTCGCCCGGACGGACGTCGAAGGGCAAGGCGGCGGCGAGAATGGGGGCCTGGGGCATGGACGGCGCTCGGACCGCCGCGTATCCTATTCCGCCCTCGCGGCGCCTGTCGCCGCCGGGACGGCGTGGGGACGTAGCTCAGCTGGGAGAGCGTCGCGTTCGCAATGCGAAGGTCGTGGGTTCGAGTCCCATCGTCTCCACCAGCCCGGCCCGGCCGCCGCTTCCGCCCTAGCCCTCTCCGCCCTCCCGGGCGAGCAGGCGCAGGCGGCGGCCGGCGTCCTCGTAGTCTCGAGCCTCCCGGACCGCCGCCCGAAGTTCGGCCAGGTAGCGCTCGCGGTCGCCGGCGCTCTCGGCCTCGAGCGCGGCGCGGTAGTGGCCGGCCGCCGCCGCGATCCGAGCCCGCGCCGCCTCCAGGCGCGGCTCGACGTCCTCGTAGCCGGGATGCTCCTCGGCCGCGATCCGCTCGAGCAGGCCGACGGCCCGGACCAGCAAACCGTCGGCCTCGCAGACTCGGGCCCGCCGGTAGAGCCGGGCCAGCTCGGCCTCGTCGGCGGCGGCCTCGAGTTCGGCCGCCCGCCCTTCGATTCCCTCGGCGCCGCGGGCCAGGGCGGCGGCGACGGCGGTCCGCACCCCGTCCGGTCGGCCGCCGCGCAAGGCGAGTTCGGCCGAGTCGAGGTCCAGTTCGGCCAGCATCCGGGCCTCGATCGCGGCCAGCTGTTCTTCGACCTCGGGCACCCCGGGCTGAAGATGCTCGGCGTCCCGGAGTTCGAGCCAGGCCGGGCCGACCAGCCCCATCGCCAAGTAGTCGGCGGCCCGGGCCCGGGCCTCGCCGGCCAGCCGCCGGGCGATCTCCTCGACCAGCTCGGCCGGACGGCTGTCCTCACCCCAGAAGGAAGCGGCGTGCTGGAAGGCGGTGTAAGCCCGAATCTCGGACCCGGCCTCGAGTTCCTCCAGACCCAGGTAGAAGTAGTCCTCGCCGAGCTTCTCGCGGGCGTCGAGCCGGGCTTGGGCCAGGGCCCGGCCCTCCTCGGCGGAGGCGTTGTCCGGATCGAAGGCCAGGGCCTGCGTGAAGGCGGCCAGGGCGACGTCGGCCTGTTCGTCGACGTAGAGATCCCAGCCGGACTCGGTGAAGCCCTGGGCGATCTTGCGGCGGGCGCGGTCCCGCAGCTCGGCCGCCTGCGGCGAGCCGGGCCGCATTCGCTCGGCCAAGGCCAGGACCTCGAGGGCCTGGTGCGGCTCCTCGAGATGGAGGAGGCGGCGGGCCTTGTCGAGGACCAGCGCGAAGCGGGTGGCCTCGATCCGGGCCGCGACCCGGTCTCGGTCGCCGGCGGCCTCGGCCTGGGCCTGCTCGTAGCTGGCCAGGGCGGCGCCGTAGTCGCCCAGGCGGAAGGCCCGGTCCCCCTCCTCGAGCGGCGAGGCGGCGGCGGCGCAGGCCGGGATCAGGAGGAGGGCGAACAGCAGGAACCGGCGCATGGCGCCATTGTGACGCCGCCGACGCATCGGATCATCCGCTCCGTCGAGCGGTCCCGGGCGGGCGCCAGCCGAGGACCGCCCAGGCGCCGAACAGGAGCAGGGCGCCGGCGCCGCCCCAGAACGGCGGCAGGGCACCGCGGCCGGCGAGGTCGCGCAGCACGATCTCGGCCACGAAGTAGAGCAGGCCGAGCAGGAGACCGAGACCGAGCCCCTCCACCGCCGAGCGGCGGTCGAAGCGGAGCACGAACGGCAAGCCGAGCAGGAGGAGCACGAGGTGGGCCAGCGGCGCCGCCCGCCAGGCCCAGATCAGGGTGGCGGCCTGGCGGTGGCCGGGGTCGCGGGCCAGCACCTCCCGGAGCTGGGCGCTGGACAGCTCGAGCGGCGCCACCCGCGCGAAGGCGGCCCGCAACAGGTCGGCCGGGGCGAGGCCTTCGGCCTCGAACCGCTCGGCCGGCCGGGTCTCCCGTCCGGGCACGACCCGGCGGCCGCCGGCCAACACCCAGCCGCCGCCGTCCCAGCGGGCGCGGTCGGCCAGGACGAGGACGTCCTCTCCCCCGGGGCCGCGGCCGTAGGCCTCGAAGTCCTCGATCTCCCCGGCGGCGGGACGGAAGACTCCGGCCAGCAGCCGGGTCCCGTCCCGACCGCGGGCGAGCAGCTGCCGCATCTGCCAGGGGCGCTGGTCCTCGAGCCGCCACTCGAGCGCCATCCGAAGCGGCGCCAGCCGAGGCTGGACGGTCTCGCGGATCCCGGCGGTGCCGGCGCCCAGCGCCAGCGCCGCCAGCAGCAGCGGCAGGACCGCCCGCAGCGCCGAACGGCCGGCGCCGAGCACCGGGATCCATTCCCGCTGGCGGGCGAGATGGAGGGCGGTGGTGAGTCCGGCGAGAAGGGTCAGGTAGGGCGCGAACTCCAGCCAGACCGCCGGCAGCTTCAGGGCCAGGTAGCGGGCCACGTCCGCCGCCACCGCCGCCGACGGCGCCTCGACCTGGGCGAACTCGTCGCTGTTCCCGAGCAGATCGAGAAGCAGGAAGGTGCCGAGGACGGCACCGCCGATCACCAGGAGGTGGCGCCCGAAGACCGCGAGCAGATAGCGGTCGAAGCGCCCCATCAGGCCGACCTCCCGCGCGGCGCCGCCGCGACCAGGACCAGGGCCAGGCCGGCGATCGGCAGCAGGGCGCCGGCGGCCGGGGCCAACAACCCGCCGGCGGTCAGGGTCTGGCCGAGGCTGAAGAGCGGATAGAAGACGAGGAGCTGGACGGCGAAGGCGACGCCGAAGGCGGTCAGGATGCCGGAGCGGCGCAGCCGCCAGCCGAGCATCGCCCCCAGGAGCGCCAGCGGCAGCGGCGCCAGGGCCAGCGCCAGACGGCGCCAGGCCTCGAAGGCCCAGGCGACCCGCTTCCGCGGCGGCAGCTCCCCCTCGGCCAGCATCCGGCGCAGCTCGCCGGTGGTGTAGTCGGCGGCCTTCCGGTCCTTGGCCCGGCGGCTGCCGAGGGCGTCGAGCGGGATGGTCAGCCAGGTCGAACCGCGGCCGCCCCAGGAGATCGCGGAAGGCTCCTCCTCCAGCGAGCGCAGGCCGTGAAAGCGGAGGCGGAGTCGGCGCCCCTCGACGCTCATTCGGCAGCGCTCGGCCCGCAGGCGCAGGGCGCCGGGCAGGCCGGCGCCGGCGGCGCCGCCCGGGCCGGGATCGATCGGGTGGGCGCGGGGCTCCTCCCCCGGCCGGTAGACCACGAGCACGTCGTGGAAGACGCCGCCGGGCAGCCGCTCGGCCCAGCTCATCTCGAGGCCGGCGAAGCTCAGTTCGGAGGAAGAGGGATCCGGGTTCTCGAGCGCGGCGAAGCGCAGGCGATAGCTCAGCTCCCGCATGCCGCTGTAGAGTCGCGGCAGCAGCTCGGCCGAGAGCGGCAGCGAGACCAGGCCCGCGAGCAGGCCGATCGCCAGGGCGGGCCCGAGGATCCGCCAGGGGTGGACCCCGGCCGCGCGGAGGGCGGTGGCCTCGCCGTCGGCGGCCATCCGGCCGTAGGCCAGGACCACGGCCGTGAGCAGGGCGGCCGGCAGCAGATAGGGCACGGCGTTGCCGACCACCATCGGCAGCAGAGCCAGAGCCATCCAGAGCGGCGCCCCCTGACTCTGGCTGGAGACGCGCACCATCGCCGCCAGCGCCACCAGGAGCAGGGTGCCGCCGAACACGAGCAGGAGCTGCGCGCCGATCTCGCGGAACTGGGCGCGCGCCCAGACCAGCCGGGGTGCGGAGCGCGGCAACGACGCCGATTGTAGGCTGCGGCGGTGGACGATCTCGTCCGCCACAACCTGGTCCGGATCCGCGAGCGGCTGCACGACCGCCCGCCCCGCGACCCCGTCCTGGCGGCGCTGGCCGGCGCGCTGGCGGCGGCGCCGGAACCGCTCCGGGTCTCCCCCCACCGGACCGTATTCCGCATTCCTGCCGAAGACGCACCCGACGGCCGTTCCTGGCTGGTCAAGGTCGTCCATCCGCGCCGCCGGGGCGCCTGGCTCCGCCGCCTCCTGCGGCCGCCGGCGGCGCTGCGCGAGGCGGACCTGGACCGGCGGCTCGGCGGCGAGGGGCGGGCGGAGCAGCTGGCCCTCGACTTCGGCCTCTTCGCCCGGCCGTGGATCGAGCCCGGCCCGCCCGGCGACTGGTGGACGGGCCTGCGGGACCTCCACGAGCGTGGCTTCAGCGATCCCGACCTCGCGCCGGCGGATCTGGCTTGGACCGACGGCCGGCTGCGCCCGCTGGACCTCGGCCACGCCCGCTGGACTCCGGGCGGGGCGCCGCCGCTCGCCCGCGAGGCCGACCTGGGCGCCCTGGCGGCGGCGCTGCCGGCCGCGGCGGGCCGGCGGCTCCTGGG
>RFGR01000039.1 GCA_003696625.1 Planctomycetota bacterium | reverse complement strand
GCAATGGGGTTGCAGAGGTCGGAGGTTCGAATCCTCTCGCCCCGACCATTTCCGGCGGCTGCGCCGGCGCGGGCGGCTCCGCCGCCGGCGGCTCGCCGAAGGCGAGGACGGCGGCCGTGTAGAGGAGCAGGGCGGCGAGTCGGGACATGGCGGCTACCTTCGGTTCTTGGGAAGGCGCCGCAGCCGATTCCACCACCGGAATCCGGCCCGGTTCCCTGGACCCTGTTTCGGGGCCGGAGCGTAACCACACCCAGCCGGGATCGGTCCGAAGCGGCTCGGGAGGTCGGACCCTGTCCCACCACCGCCCCGGACGGGCCGGCGATGGGTCGGCGTCCGGCCGACCGATTCGGTCGCTATCTGGTCCGGGAGAGAGAACCAACCGCCGCCGGGTCCCCGCCTCGATCGGATCCCGGCGAAGGATGGACCGCAGTTCCCGGTTCTCCCGGGGGCGCCAGGGCGCGCCCGGGACCTTCCGCCACCCGGGAAGACGAAGAAGACGGGCCGGGGTTACGGTTCTTCGATGATCAGGGTCCAGGGAAACGGGCCGGATTCCTGCGGCGGTATCCTCGCCGCCATGAGCGCGGACCCCAACCCCGTCGTCATCGCCACCGGTCCGATCCAGGGCCTGCACGCCGCCGCCCAGGAGCTGATCGCGGCCGGTTTCCAAGCCACCGTCCTGCCGCCCCCGGACGGCAACCCCAACGCTTGAGGCGCCCGCTTCCTGCTCGCGGTCGCGGGCGACGAGGCGGAGCGGGCCGTGGCCCACCTGCGCGAGCTGGAGCGGCGCGGGATGAGCGAGGAGGAGCGTATCGCCGCGGAGGCGGTGGTCGATCTGGAGGCCGATGGGAACGCCTGCCCGGCCTGCGGCGCCGCCGTTCCCGGCGGCGCCGAACGCTGTCCGGACTGCGGCCTGCGCTTCGGGCCGGCCGCCTGAACGGATCAGAGGATCGTGGTCTGGACGCCGTTGCTGAACAGGCCGCCGGTCAGGTCGAGGGCCTGCAGCCAGACGGTGACGCCCGCGGCGTTGGCCGGAACGGTGGTCGCGTAGGCGGCGTGGCCGGCGCCGTCGGCGGTCAGCGGCGGCAGCGAGTGGATCGGATCGCTGAGCGAGGCCGTGCCCCAGTTCGTGTTGGTCGGGCCGCCGCCGGTCAGGCTGTAGGCGAGGTAGACGGTGCCGCCGGCGGTGCAGTTGTCGACGTCGATCACCGCGTAGGCCCCGGCGAAGAGGGTCGGCACGGTGAGGACCGGCGCGCTCGGTCCGCCGATCCGCCAGTCGGCGACGGTCGCGGCGGTGTTGTTGAGCGAGCGGGCGTTGTCCTCGGTCGCCGTGCCCATGGTGTAGCCGGCGTAGGTGACCAGCGGACTCGAGAAGCGCTTGATCCGCGTGCCGGGCGAGTAGGCCATGATCGTCCGGTAACGGTTGTTCGAGGTGCGGTAGCCGTAGCTGTAGCTGTAGGCGGCGCCGCCCGCGTTCTGGCGGTCGTGGGCGCTGCCCATGTTGTGGCCCAGCTCGTGGCCGAAGCTGTAGTAGCCGGTGGCGCAGGAATAGTTGACGACGCTGAAGGCGCTCGACTCGAAGCTCGGGCTGACGTTGGTCATCAGGTAGGCGATGCCGCAGTAGGCGTTGTTCTTGCAGATCAGCGACACGCAGTCGGCGGCGTACTGGTCGCGCAGCGAATGGACGTTGTCCATCTTGCCGTCGTGCTTGCCACGCAGGTCGGTCAGAATCTGCGAGAAGCTGCTCGGCTCGGTGTAGCCCACCATTTCCTCGATGTGGACCAGGACGAGCCGCTGGCTGACCTGGGAGAACTGGTAGGCGTCGTTGGTCTCCGTGATCGCCAGGTTGATCTTGGCGGTGATGCCGCTGACGCCGCCGGAGACGTTCTTGGCCTCGGTGGTGTACGGGACCATGACGTCGATGTCCGGGTTGCCGGCCCGGGCGCCGGCGCCGCCGGCCGCGGCGGGCGGGGACTGGACGGCGAAGCGGTCGTCGGTGGCGCAGGGCATGAAGGCCTGCTCGTCGACCAAACTGACCCGGTGCACGCCGTTGCCGGCCGGGGCCAGCCGGTAGAGACGGCCGGCCCAGTGGATCGAGGCGCAGACGGCCTCGTCGACCAGCGAGAACAGCAGCTCCGACTCGGGATCGCCGACGACGTGGCCGCGCCAGATCAGGCCGCCGCCGTAGGCGGACTCGGCCCGGTCGAAGACCGCGGTCAGAACCAGGTCGTCGAACAGGGCGACCTCGATCACGCCGCTGCCGCCGGTGCGGCCGAGGGTGTGGCGCAGCAGGTCGGTGTCGATCTCGACCAGGCGGCTGCGCACGGTCACCAGGTCGGTGCCGACCCCGGGCTCGCCGGGCAGCCAGGTGGGGGAGAGGAGGGCGGGATCCTGGGCCGCCAGCGGCGGTGCCAGCAGCGCCGTGAGGAGGAGGAGGGAGCTGAGCTTCATGGTTGATCGACGGGGGATCCGTCAAGTCTACCCGCCGATCGACCGGCCCGGGGCCGGGACTACCGCTTTCTGCGCTTGAACTCCTTCAGGACCCAGGCCCGCCAGCGTCGGTCGAACTCGGCCCAGTCCATGCCGTAGGCGCGGGTGAAGGCCTCCTCCTGTCGGGCCAGGACCATCTCCGCGGTCGGGATCGTGCCCGGCGGCGCCTCCTCGATCCGGCCCTCGAGGGCGTCGAGGAAGGCCGCGAAGCGGGCCCGATCCTCTTGGCTGAGGAGGTACTCGATCCGAGACCAGATCATCATGTGGTCGGAGAAGTGCAGCCGTTGATAGTCGGTGATCGTGCACAGCTCCGCCGCCGACGGGTAGTAGTCCTGCTTGACCCGGGCGTAGATCTTCGGCACCCAGTTCCACTCGTTGCGCAGGCCGGGGGAGGTTTCGACGATCCCGGACCAGTTGTTGTTCTCGACCGAGATTTGACGCGAGTACCAGTGGGCGAAGCCCTCGGCCACCCAGCAGGGCAGGCCGTACCAGAAGAACTTGTAGCCGTGCAGCAGATTGTGGGCGGTGTTGAAGGCGACGTGGCAGTAGAGCCGGGTGTCGTCGGAATAGAAGCCGTCGAAGGCCTCGGTGGCGACCCCGAGAAACAAGGTCGCGGATTCGATGTCACGGGCGAAGAGGTGGCGGGTGGTCGTCTGTCTTTGGCGGCCGATGAAGCGCAGGGTGTAGCGGCCGAGGTCGCTCTCCTTCTCGAGCAGCAGGACGGCGAACTTGTTCGGCATGCCGAGGTAGGGGCCCTCGCCCATGTAGCGGCCGGCGACCAACTGGCCGGGGCCGGAAGGGAAGTCCTCGTCCGTGACCCCGAGCAGCTCACAGGTGTCCGCGTACTGCTGCTCGAGCCGGCGGACGAAGAGGTGCAGGCGCAGCCAGGGGTCGATCACCTGGGTCTTCGGGTCGATCCCGGGCAGGATCTCGGCCAGTTCGGCCAGCTCGGCCCGGAGCCGGGCCCGCTGCTTCTTGTCGGTGACCGGGATCCGGTAGGGGCCGAGGGCGGAGCCGATCTTGAAGTGGGCGGTTTCGACCCAGCGGATCGGGACGTCGCCGAGGACCTCCTCGATCTTGCTCGTGCCGTGCCGGTCGGCGAAGGGGAAGGGGCCGTAGCGAACGATGCCGGCCCGCGCCTTCGCCTCGGCGTCGTCGCCGGCGTAGGGATCCGGCGGCGGCGGTTCGGCTTGCTCGCGCCGCGGCCGGCTCCCACCGGTTCCCGGGTGCTGGGCCGGCAGCGGCGTCGCGGCAGCCAGCGCCAGGAGCAGGGCGCAGGCCGCCGCGAACAGGCCCGGAACCGCCGGCCTCACTCGGCTCCGGCGGTCGCCTTCGGCAGCGGCCGCCTGAGACCGAGATCGCGCAGCTCCTTCTCCTTGGCCAAGGCCTTCTCCCGCCGGCGGCCGAGTTCCTCGAGCTGCTTGCGGATCTTCCTCGCCTTGCGCGAGTCCGGACCGTCCCGCTCGATGACTTCGTCGAGCTGCTCCTGGCGCCAGTCGATCATCGAGTCGATGGTGTCGAACTCGGCTAGGAGTTTGAGGTAGTCCTGGACGGCGCGGCTCGGATTCTTCCGGTACTCCTTCTTCAAGACCGACTCCATCGCCTGCCACAGCTCGGTCCGGGACTGGTCGCCCTGGAGCGGCACGTAGTTCGAACCGTCGCGCGAGCAGACGAAGAGGTGAGGCGGCTGCCCTTCCGGGAACAGCCGGGTGAAGGGGTGGTCCGGCTCGAGGACGTCGTTCGGCAGCTTGACGCAGTGGAACCATTGGGCCAGGAGGAGGGTCTTCTCGTTGTCCTGGCTCGAGCTGAGCAGCGCCCAGTCGGTGCCGTTGCACCACTTGCACTCGCGCAGGACGAGCAAGGGTCGCGGATCGTCTCCGGCGATCCAGGCCAAGGCCTGCTCGCGCGGCAGGGCTCGGCGCTGCCAGGCGGCGACGGTCTCGGCGTCCGATTCCTCGAGCGCCTTCTCTTCCGGCGCGACGTAGACCGGGAAGTCCCAGTGCATCTGCAGCCGCGACTTGCTGGTCCGCTGCCGTTCGACCCGGATCGGCACGCCGCCCGGGGTGACGGCGAGCCCGGGCCCCGGCGCCGGCAGGGCCGGAGCGCCCGGAACCGCGCCGGTGGCGGGCCCGGTCGGTGTGGCGGGGCCGACCGATCCCGCTCCGGCGCCCGCGGTATCACCCGGTCCGCTGTAGGGGGCACCGCCCCCCGAGCCGCCGGGACATCATTGCGGGGCGGCGACCGCCGGGGCGCTGGCGAAGGCGAAGGCGCCGGCCAGCAGGGTGAGGAGAGTGATCGTACGCTTCATGTGGATCCACGGCCCGGTGACGGCGGGCCTCGCTCGACGCCGGGTGTCTCCGGGTTCGATGGTAGCGGATCCTCGGTGGTTCCGGATTCCCGCGGTCGGAAGGCGACCGGATGGATCGGTGGCAGACCGAGAAGCTCCAGGGCGATCCGGCCGGCGTCGAGGTTGCGCGCCGGCGGCGGCTCGGAGCGTCCGGGCACGCGGATGCCCGGCTCGGTCCAGCGGCCGCCTCCGGACCGGTAGAGGTCGCGCCCTTCCGGCAGGCACGGGGACCAGACCGCGAGCGGGATCACCGCGTTGATCCACAGCTCCCGCCGGGCCGAGTGACCGCGGAACGGCGCGCCGCCGCCGTGGTCGGCGGTCAGGATCAGGCCGACCCGGCGACCCTCGCCGGCCTGCTCCTCGAGGTCGGCCAGGACGCGGCCGAGGAGCCGGTCCACCGCCGCGACCGCCCGCCGGTAGGGCGAGTCGTCGCTCAGGTCCCAGCCGTCGCGGTGGCCGGCGTCGTCCGGCTGCCGGAGGTGGAGCAGGACCAGGGCCCGGGGCCGGCGGCGGAGAGCGGCCAGAGCCCGTTCGACGAGGACCTCGGGGTCGCGGTCGACCAGGAATTCGTCGATCTTGTCGCGGCCGTCGTCGGTCCCGGTTCGGTCGGCGGCGCCGTGTTCAGCGTCCCAGCTCCGGTCGAAGAGGACGAACTTGGACTTGCCGGCGAACAGGCCGGTGGCGAGGCCGTGGTCGTGGGCGCGATCGAAGATCCCCGGCAGGTAGCGGCCGGCCCCGTCGTGCAGGGTGGCTCCGGCCGGCGGCTCGTCGTTCCGGGTCCAGCCGTGCCCGCCCGGGCCCAGGGCGGGCAGGGTGGTGAGGATCCCGGTGTGGTTGGGCAGGGTCAGGGTGAGGTCCGGATCCGGCCGGGCGTTCAGGGTGGAGGTGCCGGCGAGGATGCGGCGGAAGGCCGGCAGCTCCTCCGGCCGGGCGGCCAAGAGGGCGTCGCTGCGCAGGCCGTCGACCGAAACCAGCAGGATCCGGTCGAGCGGTCGTTCGAGGGGCCAGGCGCCGTCGGCCTGGGGCAGGAGGAGCGGCAGGAGGAGAAGCATGGATCGGACCGGAACCATCCTAGGTCGGGCGGGTTCCTGGTCCCTGTTCCGTCCCCCCTGGTTCAGAACCCACCCATCCCATCCCGGAGGATTCCCGATGAAGAAATACTTCGTTCTCGCCCTGATCGTTGCCGCCGGCCTGCTGCTGGCCCCGCTGGCCCAGGCCAACGGCGGGCCGCCGCCGCCGCCGAAGGGGGATCTGGTCGGCGTCGTGCTGGACCAGGCCGGCAACCCCGTCCCCGCCGCCGTGGTCGAGGTCCAGGTCCAGCTGCCGAACGGCGACCGCTTCCACGCCCGGACCCGGACCGATCGGCGCGGCCGCTTCGAGTTCCGGCGCATCCCGGCCGGTCCCGGTGCGGTTCGGGCCCGCAAGCGGGGCGTCGGCTCCGGCGTCGTCCGCGGCCGGATCGTGCCCGGGCAGGTCGTCCGCGCCCGCATCGTCCTGAGCTGAACGGAGGTGCGCGCGGTCGCGGCTATGCTGCCGCCATGACCCTGCGCGTCTGGTACAACCCCCGCTGCTCGAAGTGTCGCTCCCTCAAGGAGCTGCTCGAGCGGCGGGGGTTCGTCGCCGAATACCGGCACTACCTCGAGCAGCCGCCGACCCGGCCGGAACTGGAGGACCTCCTGCAGCGCCTCGGACTGGACGATCCGTCGCCGCTGGTCCGGCGCAAGGAGGCCGCCTTCGCCGAACTCGAACTGGCGCAGGCGGGGCGGGAGGAGCTGCTCGAGGCGCTGGTCCGGCGGCCCGAGCTGCTCGAGCGGCCGATCTTGGAACGCGGCCGACGGGCGGTGATCGCCCGGCCGCCCGAGGCGGCGCTGCCGCTGCTCGAGGGCGACCGCGGCTAGCCGGCGGTCAGCACCCGGCGGACCGCCTCGCCCCAGGCCCGGTAGCGTTCCTCGCGTTCGGTCTCCGGCATCTCCGGGCGGAACCGTCGGGCGAGGGTCCAGGTCCGGGCGGCTTCCTCGGGATCGGCGAACAGCCCGAGCTGGAGACCGGCCAGGGCGGCGGCCCCGAGGGCGGTCGTCTCGGTGACCGTCGGCCGCTCGACCGGCAGGCCGAGGGCGTCGGCCAGGAACTGCATCGCCCAGTCGTTGGCGCTCAGGCCGCCGTCCACCCGCAGGGAGGGCGGGGCCGCGGCGCCGTCGGCGGCCATGGCCGCCATCAGGTCGCGGGTCTGCCAGGCGACCGACTCGAGCGCGGCTCGGGCGATCTCGGCCCGGCCGCAGCCTCGGGTCAGGCCGAGCAGGGCCCCGCGCGCGTGGGGATCCCACCAGGGGGCGCCGAGACCGGTGAAGGCCGGCACCAGGTGGACTCGTTGCGCCGGGTCGGCGGCCGCCGCCAGGGCCTCGGTCTCGGCGGCGTGTTCGATCAGGCCGAGGCCGTCCCGGAGCCACTGGATCGTCGCGCCGGCCGAGAAGACGCTGCCTTCGAGGGCGTAGGTGGTCTCGCCGGCCAGCCGCCAGGCGACGGTGGTGAGCAGCCGATGGGAGGACCGGAGCGGTTCGCCGCCGGTGTTGAGCAGCACGAAACAGCCGGTGCCGTAGGTGCTCTTGATCGTGCCGGGGGCGTGGCAGGCCTGCCCGAAGGCGGCCGCCTGCTGGTCGCCGGCCATTCCGGCGACCGGCAGCGGCCGGTCGAGGAGGTCGTCGGCGGAGCCGAACTCGGCGGCGTTGTCGCGCACTTCGGGCAGGACCGCGGCCGGGATTCGGAACAACTCGAGCAGCTCCGGGTCCCACTCCTGGCGACGGAGGTCGAAGAGGAGGGTCCGCGAGGCGTTGCTGGCGTCGGTGGCGTGGACCCGGCCGCCGGTCAACCGCCAGAGCAGGAAGCAGTCGATCGTGCCGGCGCAGAGGTCGCCGCGTTCGGCCGCGGCCCGGGCGCCGGGCAGCTCATCCAGCAGCCAGGCCAGCTTGGTGGCGGAGAAGTACGGGTCGAGGAGCAACCCGGTCCGCTCGCGCACGAGTTCCTCGGCGCCGTCGGCGCGCAGCCGGGCGCAGAGGTCGGCGGTGCGGCGGTCTTGCCAGACCAGGGCGGGGTGGAGCGGCCGGCCGCCCTCCCGTTCCCAGAGGACGACCGTCTCGCGCTGGTTCGTGATGCCGATTCCCGCCACCTGGTCGGGCCGGACCTCGGCGTCGGCGACCGCGCCCCGGCAGACTTCGACCGTAGCCGCCCAGATCTCCTCCGGATCGTGCTCGACCCGGCCCGGGGCGGGGAAGGACTGGCGGAGTTCCCGCTGGGCCCGGCCGCGCGGCCGGCCGTCCGGGTCGAAGAGGATGGCGCGGGTGCTGGTGGTGCCCTGGTCGATGGCGAGGATCATGGCCGTGGCTCGAGCAGGACCTCGCTGGTCGTGGCGGCGGCGACGGCCGCCTCGCTCCAGGGCATGGCCCGGGTGCGTCCGGCCAGGTAGAGGTCGATCTGGTCGTCGTAGTGGGGGTCGGCGGGATGGCCGGACTGGCCGCCGGGCAGGACGATCCGGCTGCGGTCCCAGTCGGCCGGGTCGGCGACGAAGCGGAAGGAGGGGCCGTAGCTCACCTCGATGCCGTCGCCGGTGAACTCGCCGCCGAAGGCGGCGACGGTGGTGGCGGATCCGGGCAGCGGGAAGGGCCCGCGGTCGAACCAGCCGCCGATCAGCGGCGCCGCGCCGAGCGGGTGGTGGAGAACCAGCCGATGGCGGTCGCCCCAGGAAGCGGCGGCGGGATCCTCGCCGGCCTCGGCCAGGCGCCGCCAGGCCCGGTCGAGGGCCCGAGCCAAGGCTCGATCGCGGTCTTCGCGCTCCTCGGTCCGGAGATCGTCCCACCAGTCGGCGCCGACCTCGCCGGCCAGCGCCCGCAGGAGTTGGGGCCGCCGAAAGAAGAAGGAGATCGCGGGCAGGCCGGCCTGCCGCTCGCGGTCCGCGAACAGGATCTCCGCCAGCTCGCGTTCGAAGAACAGGAACAGCGCCGCCGCGGTGCCGTCCCGGCGCTCGCCGTTCCAGGACCGGAGCGCGGCCAGAGCGCGGGCGGCGTCGCCGTCCAGCTCCGGATCGCCGATCCGGCGCACGACCTCGAGGGCGTAGAGGTCGCGGACGTCGGTCTGGATCGAGGTCAGGTCGGCGGCGGTCCAGTCGGTGCGTTCCCGCAGTCGAGTCCGGATCCGCTCGGCCCGAAAGGGAAGGTCGAAGTCGGCGCTCAGCCGTCCGTTCCAGCCGGGCGGCCGGACGTCGTGGTTGGCGGTGACCAGGATCCCCTCCGGCGGATCGCGGACGACGAAGGCGGCGGCCGGGTCCTCCAGCCCGTCCCAGAGCGCCGCCGGATCGGCGCCGGCGGCCGGCAGCCGGCCGTCGCCGGCGCGGCGCCGCGGCAGGCGGCCGAGGACGGTGTGCAGCAGGCCGCCGGCGCGGTCCACCGCGACCAGGTTCTGGGCCGGGCAGGTGAAGAGACCGGCCGCGCGCCGGGCCTCCTCGAGGCTGCGGGCGCGGCCGAGGCCGAGGAAGGCGGCCAGCGGATCGCCCGGAATCGCCCCGGTCCAGAGGAGGGTGCGCGGCGGCAGGCCGCGCGTCTCGTCGGCCGGCAGCAGCGGGCCTTCGGGGGTGAAGCGGCGGCGGAACACCGTCGGCTCGCCGCCGCGGACCTGGATCACGCACTCCTCCTCCTCGATCTCGGCCCAGCCGCCCCGCCGCCGAACCCGGCCGCCGCTCTCGTCGACCTCCTCGAACAGAAGGTCGTGGTCATCGAGCATGAGATTGGTGAAGCCCCAGGCCAGATCGGCGTTGTGTCCGATCACCACGCAGGGGACGCCGACCAGGGCCATGCCGACGGCCTCATAGCCCGGGCAGCGCAGGTCGAGTTCGTACCAGAGCGAGGGCAGACGAAGATCGAGATGGGGGTCGTTCGCGAACAGCGGCGCCCCGGTCGCCGTGCGCGTGGGCGCCAGCGCCCAGTTGTTGCTGCCGCCGGCCCGGGCCGAAGGGGCCGGGCCGGGCTCGCCGGCGCCGGCGGCCAGGAACGGCGCCAGGGAGGAGGGCGGCTCGATCCCGGGCCAGAGGTCGGCGAACTCCTCTGGGTCCAGACCGCACAGGGCGAGGAACCGGTTTTCGTCGGAGGGGCCGAAGGCGAAGGAGAGTTCCAGCCCCATCAGGAGCGGCACCGCCATCGAATCGGCCGGAGTCCAGGGCTCCGGGTGCGTACCGGTCAGGACGAACAGCGGCGGCAGGTCGGCACGGTGCTGCTCCACCCAGGCGTTGACGCCGTCCGCGAAGCCGGTCGCCCAGCGGCGGGATTCGTCGTCGGCCGCCGCCGCCAGCCGGCGGGCCAGGCGGTCGAGGCCGAGGGAGCGCATCCTCCGATCGCGCGCGACGAGGTCGGTCCCGAACAGCTCGGCCAGCCGGCCGAAGGCCGCCCGCCGGACCAGTTCGAGCTGGCCGAGGCGGTCGTTGGCTTGGACCCAGCCGGCGGCGAAGGCGAGATCCCGCGGGTTGCCGGCTCGGACGTGGGGCACGCCCCAGGCGTCGTAGCGGATCCGGACCGGCTCGAGCAGCCCCCGGACCGCCAGGCGACCGGAGCGGACCGGCAGACCGGAGCGGTGCAGGCGGTGGAGGAAGCGCAGCCCCCAGGCGCCGGCGGCGACGGCCCCGAGGAGGAGCAGGAGGAGGAGGAGGCGGGGGCGGCGGCTCATCCGGAAGCGAGGGCGACGGCCAGGCGACCGGCCGCGGCGGCATTGTTTTCGAGCAGTGCGAGGTTGCAGGCCAGGGCGGCGCCGCCGGTAGCCGACGCCAGGGATTCGAGGAGGAAAGGCGTCAAGGCGGGGCCGGCGATGCCGCGCCTACCGGCTTCCGCCACCGCTCGATCCACCGCCTCCTCGATCGTCTCCGCCGGCAGCGCCGCCGCCGCGGGGACCGGATTGGCGAGCAACACGCCGCCGCTCTGGCCGAGTTCCCGCCAGCGCAGGCGGCAGATCCTGGCCGCTTCCTCGACGTCCGCCACCGGCCGGATCGGCAGCGCCGGGTCCGGCCCGCAATGGAAGCGCGGGAAGCCGCTGCAGCCGAGACCGAGGACCGGGATGCCGAGGGACTCGAGGGATTCGAGGGTCGCCGGCAGGTCGAGCACCGACTTCGCCCCGGAACTGACCACGCAGCAGGGGGTGCGGGCGAGTTCCTCCAGATCGGAGGAGACGTCTCGGTGTTCGTTCCAGCCGCGGTGGACGCCGCCGATGCCGCCGGTGGCGAAGACCGGGATCCCCGCCAACCGGCAGGCGGCGAGGGTGGCCGAGACTGTGGTGCCGCCGCTGCGCCCGGCGGCCAGGACCGGCGCCAGGTCGCGGGCGGCGACCTTCTCCCGCTCCGGATCGGCGGCCAGTTCGGCCAGTTCGTCGTCCTCCAGGCCGACGACCAGGCGTCCGCGGAGGCAGCCGACCACCGCCGGCACCGCTTCGGCCGCCCGGACCGCCGCCGTCATCCGGCGCACGGCCTCCAAGGCCTGCGCCCCGGGAAGCCCGTGCGTGAGGACGGCGGTCTCCAGAGCCACCAGCGGAGCGCCGACGCCTCCGCGGACCCGGGGACGGAGATCGATCACCTCCTCACTCTAGGCGATTCGGCCCGACTCAAGGCCGGTCCGGCCGAGGCCGATGAAGGGGGGAGATGCGCAGCCTCCGACCCCTCCTTCTCGCCGCCCTGCCGGTGCTGGCCGCGGCCTGCTCGGCCGGGCCGGAGATCGTCCAGAACGAAGGCGGCCCGGTCGCGCTCCAGGTGGAGTCCTCCCTCGACGAGGTCTCGATCCAGGATTTGAAGGTTCGCCTCAAGGACGGGCGGGCCACCGCCCAGTTCTTCCTGGTCAACGAGGCCGAGACCAGCGTCCGGGTCCACATCACCCTGGAGTGGTTCGACGCCGACGGCTTCCTGATCGAGGATTCGATGGAGACCGACCCGCGCAGCCGCGATTTCGACCTGCGGCCGCGCGAGCGGCGGACCTTCACCTTCTACAGCCCTGAGGGCAGCCGGCCGGTCCGCCTGCGGTGTGTGGTCGGCACCGGCGGCTGGTAGGGCCAAGGCCTAGAGGAAGATCGCGTAGGCGATCTGCACCGCCAGGGTGCTGATCGTGGTGTCGCCGCCGCCGCGGAAACGGAAGCTGCGGTGATCGAAGACCAGCCCGAGTTCGACCGCGGTGGACTCGGTCAGGAACTGGGTCATGCCGGCGCCGAGGCCCCAGAAAACGTTGCGGTCGCTGATGCCCTGGCTGCGGCCCTGGGCGTAGCCGAGGTCGCCCTCCACCCAGGTGCGGAGGGAGCCACGATCCTGGAACCAGTAGCGGCCGTAGAGGCCGGCGTCCCAGGCCCGGAGGGAGGTCTTGCCGGCGTCCTGGTCGAAGAAGCTGCCCTTGAGGCCGGTCTCGATCTGCGGCGTGGCGAAGGCACCGGCCGTGAAGGCGGTCTCGAGGGTGGTCGTGTCCTGGTCCGCGCCCTTCGGCGGCGAGGTGGTCACCTTCGACCAGGAGCCGGCGAAGGAGCTGCGGGCAGTGCCCTCCTCGAAGATCGGTCCGCTGGAAGTTTGGCAGGACGGCAGGAGGGCAAGGAGGAACGGCAGCAGGTGATGGGGGCGCATGATCGGATGGGGTGGACGGAGGTTCGTTACCGGGAAGGTTAGCAATCCGCGGACCCGGTCCCGGCCGGCGGGAGGCGGCACCGGAAGGAACCGGGGATCCGGCCTTGGTCGGCGAGGAACCGGGTCTAGAAGACGAGGGGAGGAGAGCCTTGTTCTCGATGGAATCCGCCCGTTGGAGCGCCGGGATCGCCCCGTTCGGTCGCCTGGCCGAGTCCTTCCGGGTCCTGGGGCATCCGGTTCGGCTCTTCCTGCTCCACCTGCTCGAGCAGAGCGGCGGCGAGCTTTCCTGCGCCGATCTTCTCCGCCGGACTGGAGCGACCAAGGCGGCCCTCTCCCAGCACCTGGGGAAGATGGCGGCGGCCGGGCTGGTTCGGACCCGTCGGGAAGGCCGCTACCTCTTCGTCGCCCTCGCCTCCCCCGAAGTCGGGCAGGCCTGCTCCCGGTTGTGCGCCTCGCTGCGCGAGGGCTCCAGGGCGCCGGACGAAAACCCGACCTGAGGCGGCCGCGGCTGCCGCGGCCGCCGGGGGCCGGCGAGCGATCCGGACTACTGGATCGTCGTGGCGACGACGTTGCTGGTCAGCCCGGCCTGGCAGGCCTGGAACCAGACCGCGAGACCGTGGACGGCCGGGATCGGCAGGCTCCAGCCGACGGCGCCGGCGGGGTCGGTCGGGGTGGGCCCGGCGGCGGCGGCCGGGGCGTCCAGGTCGAGGGTGATGCCGAGGGCTCCGATCGGCGTCGCGCCGAGGCCGGTCAGGCTGTAGGCGAGCCAGGCGGGGCTGTTCGGCAGGCCGCCGGTGACGTCGAAGCTGCCGGTCTGGCCGCCGGTGAGCGGAGAGACGGTCAGGACCATGTTGTAGTTCGCCACCGGGGCCGAGGCGTGCAGGTCGCCGTTGACGCCGAAGCTGCCGCTGATGCCGCCGGTGATCGGAAAGACCGGGTCGAGCGGCGCGTCGAGGACGACCTGGCCGGCGGCTTCGCTGAAGGTGCCCGAGAGCAGGAAGGGGTCCGAGTTGAGGCCGGCGACCGGCGTGATCGTGGTCGAGCCGACCCAGGGATCGACGAAGATCTCGCCCGACAGAGCGGTCATGTAGACCTGGGTGCTGAAGGAGCCGTTGGCGGCGATCGCGAAGCTGCCGCTGTGCAGGCCGGCGTGGAGGTTGCGGATCTCGATCCGGGCCAGCGGCGGCGTGAACGGGATCGGGTTCGGAATCTTGCCGGCGAGGACGGGCGGGATGGTGAAGGCGTCGCCGCCGGTGAATTGGCCGCTGCCGAACGGGGCGCCGGCGGCCCCGAGCGAGACGTCGATCGTGCCGTCGAACTGGAAGTTCAGGGTGGGAGCGCCGACCACGTTGCCGAGGCTGGTGTTCGCCCACCAGGAGGCGTTGGACCCGGCCGGGTCGATGTCGAGGGAATACGGGACCTGGGCGGCGGCGGCGGCGGCCAGGAGGAGCGAGGCGGCGAGGGCGGAAGCGAGTCTCATCACGGTGCTGGGGGGTGAGGGACGGAAGGGAACCGGGCCGGCGGCCCGGTCCCTCCACCCTAGCCGGCGGCCGGCGCCTTCGCCAACACAGGCCCCTCGTAGTCGATCACCAGCGGCCCGTGGTCGGAGAAGCGGGGCAGGCGGTGGACCCGAACGGCCCGGGCCCGGCGGCCCAGGCCCGGGGTGGCCACCTGGTAGTCGATCCGCCAGCCGGTGTTGTTCGCCCGCGCCCGGCCCCGGTTCGACCACCAGGTATAGGCCTCGCCGGTGGCCTCCGGGGCCAGCCGCCGGTGCACGTCGATCCAGCCGAGGGGGCCGAACACCCGGTCGAGCCAGGCCCGTTCCTCGGGCAGGAACCCGGACCGGTCCTGGTTGGCGCGCCAGTTCTTCAGGTCGATCGGCCGGTGGGCGATGTTCCAATCCCCGCACACGAGCACGTGCCGCCGGCTCCGCCGAGCCCGGACCAGCCAGGACTCGAAGCGGCGCATGAACCGGTACTTGAACTCCTGCCGGTCCTCGCGTGCGGAGCCCGACGGCAGATAGAGCGAGACCACGCTCAGGCGGCCGAAGTCCGCCTGGAGGAAGCGGCCCTCCCGGTCGCCCGGTTCCCAACCGAAACCGGTCCGGACGCGGTCCGGCGGCCGCCGGGACCAGATCCCCACGCCGCTGTAGCCGGGCCGGTCGGCGAAGGCCCAGCTCGCGTGCAGCCCGGCCGGGCGGCGCAGGGCCGGGGTGAGCTGGTGCTCCTGGATCCGGATCTCCTGGACGCAGACCAGGTCCGGCTCCTGCTCCGCCAGCCAGGCCAGGAAGCCCTTGTCGGCGGCGGACCGCAGCCCGTTCAGGTTCATGCTGACGACCCGCATCGAGAGGGATCAGGCGCGGACCGGAGCGGCCAGGGAAGGGTCGTCGAGCAGCTCGGCGAGCCGGGTCGAGGCCTGCGCCGCCCAGCCCCGGTTGGCGGCCGGGCTGGCCGGACTGGGGTGGAGGATGGTGCCGATCCTGGGGCCCTCGTCGCCCAGGGCGCGGCGCGCCCGGGTCTCGGCGAAGCGGCCGACGCCGATCACCCAGCGCGGCCGCAGCCAGGCCACCGCGTCGCGGAGTGCCTGGTCGCAGATCGCCTCCAGCGGCTCCCGCTCGGCCGCCGGCAGCTTGTCGGGCGTGCGGTTGCGGCCGCTCTCCTCGAGAAAGCAGAGCGGGCAGTAGTTGAGGACGAAGAAGCGGGCGAAGAACGACGCCGGGGTCCGGAAGCGTTCCTTGGCCCAGCCCCACAGCCGACGCCCCGAGACCTCGCTGCGCCGGCAGGAGAAGCCCTCGACCACTCGTTTCGGATGCTCCGAATCCGGCCGGCCGACCGGCGCCTCGAGGCCGAGCCAGTCGCGGACGAGCCCCACCTCGCCGAACGGCACCCCGGTCTGGGCCATGCCCCAGGGGCCCGGGTTCATCCCGAGCAGGACCGCCTCCACCCCCGGCCGGGCGTAGCGTTCGAGGTAGCGGCGGTGCGGCTCCCAGGCGTAGTCGAGCGGCCGGTAGACGTGGGTCACCGGCGGGCCGAAGCGGAGCGGAGCGAGGTCCCGGCGCAGGCGCCGGGCGAGGGCGACCGGGTCCATGCTCAGCCGACGGCGGCGGTGATCGGCAGGCTCGGCAGGCCGCCGGCGGAGCCGGCATGCCAGGCCTGGAGCCAGATGCGGAGGCCGGCGGCGCCGGGCGGCACCGCGACCAGCAGGCGGGCGACGCCGGCCGCGTCCACCGGGGCGCGCCCGGCCTCGGTCACCGGCGAAGCCAGGTCGAGGGAGATCCCGGTGGCGAAGGTGGTTTCCCCGAAGCCCTGGCGGCCGAAGAAGAAGATCGCGAGGTCGCCGGGCCGGCCGCCGCTGCTGACCACCTCGGCGACGCCGCCGGCGACCAGGCCGGTGATCGCGATCCCGGGCCGGCGCCGGGAATGGAAGACCCAGACCGCGCCGGCCGGATTGGCGCCCGGTTCGCCGACCAGGAAGTCGTCCAGACCGTCGCCGTTCAGGTCGCCGGCGGCGACCAGGGCGGCGCCCAACCGGTCCTGGTTGGCGTCGCCGGTCCACTCGAAGGAGCGGCGGCCGGTGAGGCCGCCGAAGATTCGGGCGGCGCCCGCGGCCAGCCCGGTACCGCCGATCTCTCCGGCGAAAGGGGCGCCGGCCAGCAGGTCGCCGAAGCCGTCGCCGTCGCCGTCGCCGAGCAGGGCGACCGCCTGGCCGAACCCCTCATCGGGGTCGTCGGGCTCGAAGCGGGCGATCCGGGCACCGTCGGTCAGCCGGAAGACCGAGACGCCGCCCGGGCGCTGGGTGAGGCTGACGAGTTCCTCGACCCCACCGACAGCGAGGTCGGGCAGGCCGTCGCCGTCGAAATCGGCCGGGCCGCCGAGAGCCAGGCCGAGCACCTGGCCCGCTTGGCCGTCGAGGCGGAGCAGGACGGCGCCGGTGCGCCCGGAAACCACCCGGACCGCCCCGGCGTCGGTGCCGCCGGCGTCGGCGCGGGGGGCGCCGACCGCGAAATCGTCGCGGCCGTCTCCGTCCAGATCGCCGACCCCGCAGGCGGAGGTGCCGAAAAGGTCCCAGGGGTCCGTGCCGAACTGAACCTGGAGCCGGGCTCCGGTGGCCCCGGAGAAGACGTAGACCGCGCCGGCCCCCGGGCCCTGCCAGTCGTCGTTCGGCGCTCCGATCAGGAGGTCGGCGACGCCGTCGCCGTCGAGATCGCCGGGGGCGGCGAGGCACTCGCCGAAGCGGTCCCAGGTCGAGGCGGAGCGGAACTCCCGGATCAGGGATCCGGTCGCACCGGAGAAAAGCCGAACCAGGCCGGAGAGCAGGCCCGCCGGGTTGTCCCGTTGTGCGGAGACCGCGTAGTCGGCAGTGCCGTCGCCGTCCAGGTCGGGGAGGCCGAGGACTCGGAATCCAAGGCGCTGGTCCGCGGCGCCGTCGTGGCGACGGATCTGAGAGCCGTCGGCGCCGGAGAGGACCAACGTGGCTCCGGCCCGGCTGCCGCCGGCCGCCTCCCGTGGCGCTCCAGCCAAGAGGTCGGGGGTGCCGTCGCCGTCCAGGTCGCCGACGACCGCGACGCTGGCGCCGAATTCACTCCCCGGGGAAGGCCCGGAGAGGGTGAGGAAGGGCTCCTGGGGTGGCGCCGGAGCAGCCAGGAGCAGGGTGGCGGGGATGGCCAGGAACATGGCCTGCCCATCCTAGCGGGGGGTGGGGGGAGGAGGCCGGCGCTCGGGTTGTGCGATTTCGAACACGTGGGAGCGAAAAGCGGTGGCCGGAGATTCCCCTCCTGCCCCGCTCGACCTGGTACAGGGTTTGCTCAGAAGCATCCCGGCCGGCCTTCGCCGGGAGGCCCGGACCTCGCCCGATCCCTTA
The DNA here is from genome assembly GCA_003696625.1 of Planctomycetota bacterium. GTDB lineage: Bacteria > Planctomycetota > UBA1135 > UBA1135 > UBA1135 > J029. The sequence continues at coordinate 10,065 of RFGR01000039.1, read as the reverse complement.
GACTGGAACCGTGATGCGCATCCTCGTCGCTCGTCTCCCCTTGCTGGCCGTTCCGGTCGTCCTGGCCGCCCTGGTCGCCGCCTCCTGCGGCGGCGGCGGCGCCCTGACCGACCAGCAGGCCCGGACCGCCGGCGAGTTCCTGGCGATGGACATCAACATCCGCGAGGGCGAGGTCTGGGAGCTGAACCGCCCGATCCGGATCGAGTTCAACCACCCGATCGATCCCCAGTCGATCAGCTACAGCTCGGTGACGATCACCGGGATCTCGCCCGGCGTGACCGGCCGGCCGGTGACGGGCTCGTTCGAGATCGAGGCCGGGTCCGACGACCGCGTCCTGGTTTTCCGCCCCTCCTGCCCGACCAACGACGCCAACGACAACGGCGCCTTCCTGCCCGGCGGCCACACTTACCGGATCGAGCTGCCGACCAGGGGCAGCTTCGGCTCGACGGTTCTGCGCGACACCGCCGGCCACCAGCTCAAGCAGGGGCTGTCGCGCACCTTCCGGACGCCGACGCCGCCGGTCGAGCCGCTGTTCTTGGACGTCAGTCCGCTGCCGGCCGCGATCACCGGCATCGACTGGCCGGAACGCCTGAACATGTTCACCGACCCCGAGCCGGTGATCGCGGTCCACTTCGATCAGCCGATCGACGGCCGGTCGAGCAACCTGAACACCTCCCGGCTCTACGTCCAATATTCCGACGAACTCGCCTCCGCCGGCGGCACCCCGACCTTCCCGGACACCAACCGGGTTCCGGGTACGGTGGTCCTGGCCCAGAACTGCACCAAGGAAGGCGCCACGGTCTACTTCCAGATCTCCGGCCTGCTGCCGCCGGACCGATCGCTGCGTTTGGTCCTGACCAACGGCTTCCTCGACATCGCCGGCCAGAGCCAGATCGAGACCTGGTACTCGCCGGTCCACGTCACCCCGACCCTGGAGACGGTCTACGGCGCCGCCGCCCTCGGATTCACCGAGGCCGATCCGACCCTCGACGAGTTCTCGGACTTCTTCGCCGACAGCTCGATGATCGATCCGGACGCCGACCTCACGCTGCCGCCGGCGGAGTGGTCGCCGGGCGGGGTCAGCGCCGGCTTCGACTTCCCCGGCCGCTACGTGGCCGAGGACGAGGACTTCTTCTGGAACGAGTCCTTCGGCGAGGTCCGCACCGACGGCCAGACCATCCTCACCGATTCGAACAACCGGTCTTTCACGGTCCAGAACGGGGTCCTCTACGTCAACGACTTCGAGATCGCCGCCGGCGCCACCCTGCGCGGCCGCGGCTCCAATCCGCTGATCATCTACGCCACCGGCGACGTCCGCATCTACGGCACCATCGACGTCAGCGGCAACGACTCGCACTGGCCGACCAGCCTCAACTCCCCTCAGTTCCCCGAGGGCCCGGTCCTCGGCGAGTGCGGCGGCGGCCTCGGCGGCATCGCCTCGCGCGAGGGCCTCAAGGAGACTCTGCGCGGCGACCCGGGCGACGGTCCCTTCGGCTTCGTCGGCGCCGGCGGCGGCGGCGGCGAAGGAGGCTTCCAGCAGTCGCAGAACGTCGGCTCGAGCAGTGCCGAGACCGCCAACCTCATCACCGGCGGCGGCGGCGGCGGCACCTTCGCCAAGACTCCCAACCTGGCCATCAACATCCAGTGGCCGCGGAGCGAGCACCGGCCGAACGGTGCCGACAACATCGGCCCCGACCACGATCCGGGCCGCAGCCCGTACTGGCCGGACGGCGTCCGCCGCGACACGGTCGATCTCAACGACTTCCCGGTCTACGGCGGCGAGGACGGCATGCGCGGCAGCTCGGCCGGCGCGCCCAAGAAGGGCGACCCGTTCGATCCGCGCAACCCGCCGAGCATGCCGCACGGGGTCTACGGCATGGAGGACGAGATGATCGACCAGCTCGATCCGCAGGATCCGAACGCCGGCGCCACGACCTTCGACCCCTACTGGGACACGCCGACCATCCCGTTCGACTACGGCCACCCGACCGACGGACCGGACCCGGGCAAGGCCGGCGGCTCGGTCTTCAGCAACGACGGTACCACCGCCAACGACTTCTTCGGTTCCCGCTACGACCCGAAGACCGGCACCGTGATCAAGGGCGAGCTGCTCGCCCCCTGGGCCGGTTCCGGCGGCGGCGCCAGCGGCGACTCCCAGGTCATTCCGCGGCCGGTGGTCAACGGCCAGATGGGGCCGCTGATCGACGCCTTCCCGGCCCGGCCGTTCCCGCCCTCGGGCGGCTACTACCGCAAGGGAGCGCCCGGCGGCGGCGGCGGCGGCCAGCTCCAGATCCTGGCCATCGGCAAGATCGTCCTCGGCAACGACGCCAAGATCGACGCCGACGGCGGCATCGGCCACGGCGGCGAGTCGACGCTCTACTCCTACGGCCAGGTCTCCGGCTCCGGCGGCGGCTCCGGCGGCCACATCATCCTTCACACCGCCTCCAAGCTCGACCTGCTCGGGGTCTACCTCGGCAGCGGCTCCCAGTTCAGCGACCTGACTCCGCGCGACCTGGTGCGGGCCGTCGGCGGCCGCCGCGGCTGGGCCGCATCCTGGTGTTCCCGGATCAGGGGCACCAGCAACACCTACGACGGCAACGGCGACCTGATGATCGGGCGCGGCGGCGCCGGCGGCAACGGGGTCATTCAGTTCCACATCCCCGACCCGGCCAACGACATCATCTGGCCCATCTCGTCGCGGACCATCATCCGCAACTACATTCACGACGGCGACTACAACAACAACCCGCTCAACGCCGACAAGCTGGAGGAGGCGCTCGACCTGATCGCAACGCCGAAGCCCTACGCCTTGATCCCGTTCTTCTCCTCGCAGTCGCAGGTGCAGAGCAAGTGGATCGACACCGGCCTGGCCGGGCTGCGCGATCCGGCCAACGGCACCGGCCCCTACCCGGACTGGGCGAGCGCCATGGCCGCCTTCGCCGGCATCAACACCAGCAACGGCAAGGTCAGCAAGCAGGGAGCCTACGTCAAGCCCCTGGCCAACATCGTCAGCTTCCCGGTGGCCGACGCCGCCTACTCGACCGAGTCGGTGGTCATCTCCGGGGCCGCGGGCATCTTCGCCGGCCAGGAGTGGTTCCTGCGCGTGCCCGGCCTCCTCGTCGGCTACGACCTGCTGCCGGACGAGACGGCGGCGGCCAAGTCCTACGAGGTGACCGGCGCCGAGTACGACCCGGTCAGCGACGAACTCACCCTCACCACCTCGTCGCAGGACGGCTCGCTTCTGTTCGCGGTCAACCCGCCCAACAACTCGGCCCTGCGGCCGAAGTTCTTCCGCATTTCGACCACCGGCACCAAGGACTACCTGCCGGCCTCGACCGCCGTCACCTTCGAGTTCCAGGGCGCCGACGACCCGGACGATCCGGGCAGCTACACGCTTTGGGTGACCGACCTGTCCCTGCTCAAGGGCAAGCGGGCGGTGCGCTACCGGGTGTCCTTCGACATCGACGCCCTCGACCAGGGCGTCAGCCAGGCCAACCCGCGGCCGCAGCTCGAGTACGTCAAGATCCCGTTCGAGTGGTAGGCCGTGAGCTGCGGTTGCCGCCGCTGCCGGCGGGGCCGGTCGCCGTCCTCTGCGGCGCCGGTCTCGCCGCCGCCAGCGGCGTGCCGACCTTCCGCGGCCCGGCCGGACTCTGGCGCCGCCACCGGCCCGAAGAGCTGGCCACACCGGCCGCCTTCGCCCGCGATCCGCGGCTGGTCTGGGAGTGGTACGACTGGCGCCGCGGCCTGATCGCGGGCTGCCGGCCAAACGCCGGTCATCGCGCCCTCGCCCGCCTGGCCGGGTCCCGGCCGGGGACGACCCTGATCAGCCAGAACGTCGACGGCCTCCAGGAGCGGGTGCCCCCGGCCCGGCCGCTGCTCCTGCACGGCAGCATCTGGCGCCTGCGCTGCGCCGGCGGCTGCGGCCGTGGCGAGTGGGAGGACCGGCGTCCTCGCCTGCCCGAGCTGCCGCCGCGCTGCCCCGACTGCGGCGGCCTCGCCCGGCCGGCGGTGGTCTGGTTCGGCGAGGGTCTTCCGGCCGGGAGCTGGCGGCGGGCGGCGGCCGCCGCCTCCGCCTGCGCGCTCTTCCTGGCCGTCGGCACCTCGGCGGTGGTGCAGCCCGCGGCCGGCCTGATCGACCTCGCCCGCTCGGCCGGAGCGGTGACGATCGAAGTCAACCCCGAGCCGACCGCGGCCGCCGTCGACCATCGCCTGGTCGGACCGGCCGAGGAGATCCTGCCGGCGCTGGTCGCGGCCCTGGTCTGATCACATGTTGCGGCGATACTGGCCGCCGACGTCGTAGAGGGCGCGGCTCATCTGGCCGAGGGTACAGCAGCGGGCGGCCCGCATCAGGACGGCGAAGACGTTGCCGCCGGCGAGGGCGGCTCGGCGCAGTTCGGCCAGGGCCGCCTCGGCCTCGGCCGCCTTGCGGCGGTGGATCTCGGTCACCTGCGCGACCTGGGCCCGCTTCTCCTCCTCGGTCGAGCGGATCAGCTCGGTTTTCTCGAGCCGTCCCTCGGCGGCCCGCGGATTGCGGAAGGTGTTGACGCCGACGATCGGCAGCTCGCCGGAGTGCTTGAGGGTCTCGTAGTGGAGACTCTCCTCCTGGATCTTGCCGCGCTGGTACATCGTCTCCATGGCGCCGAGGACGCCTCCGCGCTCGGCGAGGCGGACGAACTCGTCCAGCACCGCCTCCTCGACCAGCTCGGTCAGGAGGTCGATGATGAAGGCGCCCTGGAGCGGGTTCTCGTTCCGGGCCAGGCCGAGTTCGCGGTTGATGATCATCTGGATGGCGAGGGCGCGGCGGACCGACTCCTCGGTCGGTGTGGTCAGGGCCTCGTCGTAGGCGTTGGTGTGCAGGCTCTGGCAGTTGTCGTTGATCGCGTACAGCGCCTGGAGAGTGGTGCGGATGTCGTTGAAGTCGATCTCCTGCGCGTGCAAGGAGCGGCCGCTGGTCTGGATGTGGTACTTCAGCTTCTGGGCCCGCTCGCCGGCGCCGTAGAGGTCGCGCATCGCCACCGCCCAGATCCGGCGGGCGACCCGGCCGATGACCGCGTACTCGGCGTCGAGGCCGTTGCTGAAGAAGAAGGACAGGTTGGGGGCGAAGGCGTCCACCTCCATACCCCGGGCCCGGTAGTACTCGACGTAGGTGAAGCCGTTGGCCAGGGTGAAGGCGAGCTGGCTGATCGGGTTGGCCCCGGCCTCGGCGATGTGGTAGCCGGAGATCGACACCGAGTAGAAATTGCGGACGCCGTGGTCGATGAACCACTGCTGGACGTCGCCCATCATCTTGAGGGCGAACTCGGTGCTGAAAATGCAGGTGTTTTGGGCCTGATCCTCCTTGAGGATGTCGGCCTGGACGGTGCCCCGGACCCGGCCCAGGACCTCGGCCGCGATCTCCTCGTACTCCTCGGCCGGCAGCAGCTGGTCACCGCTCACCCCGAGCAGGCCGAGGCCCGAGCCGTCGTGACCGGGCGGCAGCTCGGCGCGGTAGCGCGGCGGTTCGCCGCCGCACAGCTCACGGATGCGGCGTTCGGCCTCGGGCCAGCGGCCGGTCTCGCGCAGCCGCCGTTCGACCGCCTGGTCGATGGCGGTGTTGAGGAAGAAGGCGAGCATCATCGGCGCCGGGCCGTTGATCGTCATCGACACCGAGGTCCGGGGCGAGGACAGGTCGAAGCCGGAGTAGAGGCGCTTGGCGTCGTCCAGGCTGCAGACCGAGACCCCCGAGTTGCCGATCTTGCCGTAGACGTCGGGCCGCTCGGCCGGATCCTCGCCGTAGAGGGTGACCGAGTCGAAGGCGGTCGACAGCCGCACCGCCGGCTGGTCGCGCGAGACGTAGTGGAAGCGGCGGTTGGTCCGCTCGGCGATGCCTTCACCGGCGAACATCCGAGTCGGATCCTCGGCCGTACGCTTGAACGGGAAGACGCCGGCGGTGAACGGGAAGGAACCGGGCAGGTTCTCGAGGGCCAGGAAACGGGTCAGCTCGCCCCAGTCCCGGGTCGGCGGCGGCACCACCTTGGGCACCTGCAGGCCGGAGAGGGTGGTGTGGGTGACCGGCACCCGGACCTCGCGGCCGCGTACCTCGTAGGCGAATTCCTCGGCCTGGTAGGAGGCCCGCCGCTCGTTCCACTCGGCCAGGGCCCGCCGGAGATCCGGTGCCAGCTCGCCGAGGGCCTCGTGGTACCTCTGGCGGAGCAGGCGGACGGTCGGCTCGGCGTCCGGGTCGGTCAGCGCTTCCGGCGGGTAGTCGGTCGCCATCGGCGGCACCTCGTCGCCGAGTTCGCGCAGGGTCCGGGCCAGGCCGTCGGCGCGGGCGGCAATCTCCGACTGGCGCTCGGCCCGACGCTTGTAGGAGCGGATGGTGTCGGCGATCTCGGCCAGGTAGCGGCTGCGCTCCGGCGGCACCACCGTCGGGACCTCGGAGGCGCGCGGCGGCGGCGGCGCCGGCGTCCAGTCGCGGCCGCTGCGCCGGCCGACCTCGGCCATCAGCCAGGTGAAGACCCGATCCACCCCTTCGTCGGCGAAGTGGTTGGCGGCGCAGAGGAAGACCGGCAGCTCCTCGACCGGGCGGTCGAACCAGCCGCGGTGGCGCTGGACGGTCTTGCGCACGTCCCGCAGCGCGTCTTCGGCCCCGGCCTTGTCGGCCTTGTTGATCACCACCCCGTCGGCGAAGTCGAGCATGTCGATCTTCTCGAGTTGGGTGGGCGCGCCGAACTCCGGCGTCATCACGTAGAGCGATAGGTCGCAGAGGTCGACGACCTCGGAATCGCTCTGACCGATACCGGCTGTCTCGAGCACGACCAAGTCGTAGCCGGCGGCCCGCAGCACCAGCAGCGCGTCGCGAACGGCGCCGCCGGTGGCCAGGTGGGCGCGGCGGGTGGCCATCGAGCGCATATAGACCCGCGGCCCGTGCACTGCGTTCATCCGGATGCGGTCACCGAGTAGGGCGCCGCCGGTGCGGCGCTGGCTCGGATCGACCGAGAGAATCGCCGCCGTGCGGTCGGGGAAGCCGTCGAGGAGTCGACGGACCAGCTCGTCGGTCAGCGACGACTTGCCGGCGCCGCCGGTGCCGGTGATGCCGACCACCAGCGGCCCGCCGGCCGCCCGCTCCTCGAGGGCGCGGCGGAGAGGACCGAGGTCGCGGCCGGCGCCGTGGGCGTCCTCGACCCAGGAGAGGAGGCGGGCTACCGCCAGCGGCTCGCGCCGGAACAAGGCCGCCGGCGGCTCCACGATCGGCTCGGCCGGCGCCGCCGCGGTCCGCGTCAGCATGTCGGCGATCATGCCGTCCAGGCCCAGCAGCCGGCCGTCTTCCACCGAATAGATCCGCTCGACGCCGAGCGCCTGGAGCTGCTCGATCTCCTCGTCGGTGATCGTGCCGCCGCCGCCTCCGAAGACCTTGATGTGGCCGGCGCCGCGCTCGGCCAGCAGCTCGACCATGTAGCGGAAGAACTCCATGTGGCCGCCCTGGTACGAGGAGACGGCGACGCCGTCGGCGTCCTCCTGAATCGCCGCCTCGACGATCTCGTCGACCGAGCGATTGTGACCGAGGTGGATCACCTCGGCCCCCTGCTTCTGCAGGATCCGCCGCATGATGTTGATCGCGGCGTCGTGGCCGTCGAAGAGCGAGGCAGCGGTGACGAAGCGGGGCCGGGTGGCGGCCTCGGTGTCGGCGGCGGCGGCGGCAGGGGAGGAGCGATGGCTCATTTCAGGAGGATCGGGTGCGGGACAGCTTGCGGCGGGTGTGGGCGCGGTAGGAGCGAAGTTCCTCGGCCAGTTTCTCCAGCTCGGCGATCCGGGCGGCGATCTCCTCCAGGCGCTGGCCGAGGAGGCGGTCGAGCTGTTCGAGCATGCGCGGGGTGGCGCCGCGGTCGAAGGCCCGGTTCAGTTGGCCGATCTCCTCCAGGGTGAGCCCGAGGTTCTTGAGGCGGGAGATGAAGCGGAGCCTCTGGAGGGCATCCGGGCCGTACAGGCGCCGGCCGCCGGCGCCGCGGGCCTCCGGGCGGATCAGACCGAGTTCGCCGTAGTAGCGGATGGTGCGACTCGAGACTCCGGCCAGGCGGGCGAGGTCGGCGATGTCGAGGGCGGACGATGCCGATGCCACCTGGGGATCCTAACCCGGATTGCCAGTTTGCGTCAACTGTTATTGAATCCGGCCCGTTTCCCTGGACCCATCTTTCGGGCCGGCCTGTAACCACTCCGTTTCTGGGAAACCCGGCCCAAAGCGGCCGAACCGGGCGGTTCTTCCACCACCACGGCCCGCCCCCGGTGGGAGCGGGTCGGCTCAGGGCCCGCTGGTCCGTTCGCTATGTGTGCCGGGAAGGGTCGGCCCCTCCGCCGGGATCTCCGCCTCGATCGGACCCGGCGGCAGTCGGGGTGCCGCTTCCGGCCACTCCCCGGTGCGCCAGGGCACGCCCGGGACCTTCCGCCACCCGGACAGACGGGGACGACGGACCGGGGTTACGACTTACCGAGAATCGAGGTGCAGGGAACGGGGCCGGATTCCTGGGACGGCGGAGAGGACCGGGCTTCGGTGGTAGAGTTCGGGTTGGCCTGCGGCGCTCATTCCACCGGGCTCCCCGCAGGCCGGCCCGTGCTCCGCCCCCGCTCCCGCCCCGCCGCCCTGACCGCCGCCGTCCTTCTCGCCGCCGGCCTGGCCGCCGGCTGCGGCGGCGGTTCGAACACGGTCGGCCCGGCCGGGACCGGCGCCTTCCTGGCCCTGGCGACCGATGTCGCCGAGGGGGCGGTCTGGGAGCTGAACCGCCCGATCCGGATCGAGTTCAACCACCCCCTCGACCCGTCCTCGATCTCGTTCGGGTCGGTCCGGATCGAGGGGACGAGCGGGGCCGCCGCCGGTCGGCCGGTGACCGGTTCCTTCGAGATCGAGGCCGGCAGCGGCGGACGGATCCTGGTCTTCCAACCCACCTGTCCGACCGGCGAGAACTATGACGACGGCGGCCTGCTGCCGGGCGGCCATCGCTACCGACTCAGCCTGCCGACCGCCTCCCATTTCGGGGCCACCGTCCTGCGCGACCTGGCCGGGCGGCCGCTGGCCCGCGGCCTGGAGCGGACCTTCCGGACCCCGCTCGGCACCGAGCCCCTCTTCCTGGATCCGCGGCCGGGTCCGGCCGAGGTGGTGGCGATCGACTGGCCGCGCGGCCTCAACCTCTACACCGACCCGGAGCCCTTTCTCACCATCCACTTCGACCAGCCGATCGACGGCCGCGCCTCGAACCTGGGCCCCGACCGGATCCGGGTCCGCTATTCGGAGCAGCCGGCGTCGATCGGCGGCGACCCGGTGTTTCTTCACGACCTGCCCGGGCGGGCCGTGCTGGCCGAGAACTGTACCGGCGAAGGGGCCGCGGTCCGGTTCGAGTTCTCCGGTCTGCTGCCGGAGGACCGCTGGCTGCAGGTCGTGCTCGGCAACGACTTCCGCGACATCGCCGGCCAGACCCGAGCCACCGAGTGGCGGTCGGAGCCGCATCCGACCCCGACCCTGAGCGAGGTGTACGGCGCCGCCCTGCTCGGCTGGAATGAGGACCAGGAAACCATCGACGAGTTCCGGGAGGACTTCCTCGACGGCTCCGGCCTCGACCCCGCCGCGGCCCTGCGGGTGCCGCCGGCGGTGGTGCGCGACGGCGCTCTCGAGGCCGGATTCGCCTTCACCTCCGGCATCAGCAGCTCCGCCGACCTGGAGCTGCTCGAGGATCTCGAACTGCGGACCGAGGGGCAGTTCTTCTTCTACGACGCCAACAACCGCCTGTTCCTGGCCCAGGACGGCGTCCTCCGGGTGGACGACCTGCACATCGGCCCCGGCGCCACCCTGCGTGGCGAGGGCCAGAATCCCCTGATCATCTACGTCCAGGGCAGCGCCTTGATCGAAGGGGTGATCGACGTCAGCGGCCACGACTCCTACTGGCCGACCAGCCTCAACTCGCCCCAATACCCGGAGGGGCCGATCGTCGGCGCCTGCGGCGGCGGCCAGGGCGGCATGGCCAGCCGGATCACCACCGCCCTGACCCCGCGCGGCGACCCCGGCCAGACCGCCTTCGGGCTCAGCGACGGCGGCGG
>RFGR01000038.1 GCA_003696625.1 Planctomycetota bacterium | reverse complement strand
TGACGGTGGCGGCCGGGGTGCCGACGCCGGGGGTGATCGTCGGGGCGGCCGAGCGGAGGTGGGCGGTGGCGGATTTTCTGCGGTGGCGGGTGACGCTGTAAGTCAGGATTGTGATCCAGGGGGTGGGGCCAGTTTCAGTTCGAGGGCACGGCCACGATGGAGGTGGCACTTGGCCACCAAGCGCGTCCACTCCGGCCCGCGCTCCGGCCAGTCCGCCATCCTCCGGCGATACCGCCGGCTCTTCCGTCCCGCCCGCCAGGCCTGCAGCCGTCTGCCGAGGAAACCGGTCGCCTGCTCTTCGCTGCGGGCGATCAGCCGGCCGTGCTCCTGCCACCACTCGGCAAAGCGTTCTTCGAGCGGGAATCCGGCGGGAATCGGGCGCAGGATGGTCGCGTCCGGGGCGTAGGCCACCGCATCCCCGGCCAGCAGGAGCCGCCGGAGCAGGGGCAGCCGGCCGCCGAAGCCGCCGCGAAGCAGAGCCGAGCAGCGACGCACGGCGAAGTTCTCGGCCGGGGCGAAGGAGCGCTCCGCGGGGAGGATCCGGCGGGCGAAGTGGCCGAGGTCGAAACGGCCGAACGGTCCGAGGTTCTCGCCCTGGACGACCCGGGCCCAGTCCGAGGCGGTCGGCGGCAGGCTGGGGAAGGTGCGGCCGGCGGCGGCGGCCAGGTCGGGATCGGAGAAGGCGGCCTCGAAGGCCTCGAACCAGCCGGGCAAGGGCCGGGCGCCGGCGGCGAGGAAGAGGACCACCTCGTTCGCGGCCGATTCCAGACCGGCGGCGAAGTCGCGCACGAGCAGGACCTCGGCCCGACCGGCGGCTGCCTCCGCGAACCGCCGCCGGTCCTCCGGATCGCCGGAGCGGAGCACGATCGAGAAACCGGCGTCGGCGGTGGTCACGGTCGCTGCAGGTGTCTGGCGCCGGCGCTCTGGTTGTGGCGGGGGCGGAGCAGAGGTCGGAAACGGTCGGCCGGCAGGCCGCAGAAGGAGGTGATCTCCCGCTGCCCATCCTCGTGGTTCAGAGCGGCCATCGGGAAGATCCGGAAGCGGTCCGGCATCTCGGCGGCGAAGGTCTCGGCGCGGTCGTAGTAGTCGTCCCAATAAAGCCCGATCGCCTCCGCCTTGTCGACGGCTGCGAACTTCGGGAAGCAGTGGTCCCAGGGATCGGACTGCCAGCGCCGGCCGTCGTGGGCGACCCAGAAGTTGCGTGGACCGGACCAGCGATCGAAGCTGCGGACGGTACCGGTGCGGTCCCGTTTCAGGCAGACGAAGCGGGCCTCCGGCGCCCGATCCAGGATCCGGTCCAGCGAGTAGAGCCAGGCCGAGAAGACGTCGCCGACGACTTCGTGGCGCGAACGGGCGGCGCGGGCCAGGAAGGCATCGACGAAGGGCCGCGCCGCCTCGGGGTCGGCCGGCAGGTCGTAGGCGAAGTACTCGTGGAACACCTCCCAGCCCGGCTGGAGGTCGAGCAGACGGGCCAGTGAGGTCGTGCCGCAGCGGCCCGTGCCGAGACCGAAGACGAGGGCGGGGCTCATCCTCGGTGCCGCTCGAGGCGACCGCCGAGCAGATGGTCGGACGCCGCCGGCAGCGGTCGCAGCTCGGCGCCGGGAAAATCTTCCCACAGGTACATCGCGTGGGTCGACTCGGAGTCCGAATCGAGTAGGCGGTAGCGCTCGACCTTGGCCTCGCGGGCGGCCCGGTCGTTGAGCAGGAAATCGAAGTGCATGATCGGGCGTCGGCGGAGCTTGAGTCCGATCCCGCGGCCGGCCTTCGGGAAGTTGTGATGGACCGGGGAACGGGCGAGATCGTAGCGGAACGGCCGCCGGTTGCGGAACAGCCGGAGCTGGAAGTCGGGGAAGTGGAGGCGCGAAACGAGGTGGCCGATCCGTTGGTCATCCTCGACCAGCCAGCAGCGGCTGAACTTGACCCAGGAGAGGCCCGGCGTTCGCACCAGCCACGGCACTACGCGCAGCGCCGGGTCGCTGAGCAGTTCGTCGGTGTCGAGGATCAGGATCCAGTCGCCGAGCGCCTGGTCGAGGGCGAAGTTCTTCTGCTCGGCGATGTTGCCGGTGAAGGGCCGGTGGAAGAACCTCAGGCCGGGCGTGGCCAGGGCCAGGTCCGGGGTGGCGTCCCGGCTGCCGCCGTCGACCAGCACGATCTCGTCGGCCACCCGGCCGAGCTGGTGGAGCACCGCCGGCAGGGTCCGCTCGTTGTCCTGCGCGACGACGACGCCGCTCAGCAGCGGAGGACGCCGGCTCATCCCGGCTTCACTCCTCCGGCCAGCTCCTCGACCATGCCCTCGTAGGCCAGCGCCCGGTAGTGGGCCAGCAGGGCCCGGCGGGGCCGCAGCCAGCGGTTCAGGAGCGCCCGGCGGTGGTAGCGGCGGGCCCGGCGGCGGGCCTCGGTCAGGGACCGCATCGGCAAGCCGGCGGCGCGGTGGAATCGGATCACCTCGATCCCTTGTTTGCGGAAGCCGGCGGCCACGAATTCTTCCCGCAAGCGCTCGGGCGGCACCGGGTGGTGGACCACCGCATCGGGCAGGTACCGGAGGCGGCCGCCGGTGGCCTGAACCTGGATCGCGACCAGGGTGTCCTCGCCGCCGCGCAAGCCGGTTCGGGGCGACGGCCCCAGATCGGGATGGTAACCCTGAGGGGGCAGGGCGTCCCGACGATAGGCGCAGTTGGCGCCGAAGGGCAGGATGGAAGTGTTGCCGGCGGCGGGGTAGTCCCGCTCCTCGGGCCCGAGGTCGTGCAGAGGGCCGAGGAAGCTGCTCTCGCGGCCGCCGATGAGCTGTCGGTACCAGCGCGGCGGCCCCCCGGTCGGGTAGACCGGGATCACTCGGCCGCCGGTTCCGGCCAGGCCTCGGCGGCGGTCGCGCAGCGGGGCGGTCAGCCGCTCCAACCAGTGCCGCCAGGGCAGGGCGTCGTCGTCGCAGAAGGCGACGATCGGGGAGGAGATGGCGGCAAGACCGGTGTTCAAGGCCAAGGACTTCCCCGGCCGGGGCTCGAACAGCAGGCGGTGGCAGAGCCGGCGCCAGCCTTCGATCCGCTCGACCGGCAGCGCCTCGGCCGGCCGATTCACGACCAGGACCAACTCGGCGCCGAGGGCCTCGCTTTGCCGGCGGACTTCGGCCAGGGTGGCCTCGAGCAGATCCGACTCGCCGCGGGTGGCGATCAGGACCGCGACCTCGGAGCCGGCGGCGCTCACTGATCCACGTAGCCGAGCTGGGCCAGCTCGGCGCGCTGCTCTGGATCGAGGTCCTCGAGTCCCTGCAGCCGCGGCTGCAGGCCGAACTTCTCCCGCCGGTCGGTCGCCAGCTCGTGGTAGGCCTCGAGGGCGGTCCGGGCCCGGCCGATCCAGTCCGGCTCGTCCATGGGCCGCTTCTCGTCCGGGTCGGCGGCGAGGTCGAAGACCTGCCCGCCACGGTCCGGTCCGAGGCGCAAAACGACCTTGCGGCCGCCGGAGCGCCAGGCGGCTTGGCGTCGCGGGTGGTTGGTCTCGGCGACGAAGCCGTCGGCGTCGAGGCCGAGGTCGCCGCCGCGCCAGGCCAGATCGCGGCCGGCCATCGCCGCCGGCGGCTCGAGGCCGAGCTCGGCCAGAAGGCTCGGGGCCAGGTCGAGCAGGCGGGCGGGGTCGCGGCGCCGGAGCCCGCGCGGGCCGCCGGGAAGACGGATCAGCAGCGGCACCCGTAGGCACTCTTCGTAGACCTGTTTGTGGCCGAACTCACCGTGCTCGGCGAACTCCTCGCCGTGGTCGGAGGTGACGATCAAGATCGTCCGGTCGAGCAGGTCGTGCACCCGCAGCCAGCCGATCAGCAGCGCGAACTGCTCGTCAACCAGGGACAGCTCGGCGTCGTAGAGGGCGGCGACGAAGGCGGTGTCGGCTTCGTCGGCCTCGGCCAGGGCCGGGTTGACGATCTTCTTCTGGACGTCGGTGAGCGGATTCGCGATCTCCGGCGAGGCCGCGTAGGCGCGGGCCCGGGCCAGGACCTCCCGCATCGGGCCGCGATAGTCGGCGGCGAAGCGGTCCTCGTAGCCGGGTGGCGGCAGGTAGGGGGTGTGGACCTCGTAGGTGTGCAGGAAGAGGAAGAAGGGCCGGCCGCGGTCGGCGTTGTCCTCCAGCCACTCGAGGCCGCGCTGGACCCGATCGACGACGCCGCGGGTCCGGGACTCGAAGTGCTCGAATCCCTGGTCGAGACCGCGCTCGGGAATCAGCCAGCCGCCGTCGGCAATCGCCGCCGTTCGCCAGCCGGCGTCCCGCAGCACCTCGGCCAGGGTGACGGCCCCGTCAGCCAGCGCCGGGTGCAGGACCTCGCCGGACGGAGACGGGACGTCGTTCCAGATCCCGTGCGCCGCCGGTTCGGTCGAGGTGAAGAGGGTGGCGTGGGAGGGCGCCGTCTGCGGCGCCTGCGCCCAGCAGTTCTCGAACAGGATCCCCTCGCGGGCGAAGGCGTCGAGGTTCGGCGTGGTGTTCGCCGCATGACCGTAGCAGGAGAGGTGGTCGGCGCGCAGGGTGTCGATCAGGAACAGGATGACGTTCGGGCGACCGTCCCCGCCGCCGCCGCAGGCGCCGAGCGCCGGCGCGGCCAGGAGGAGCAAGAGGCGGGCGACGCCGCGCATGGCCGGTCAGGATAGCCCGGCCTCGGGCCCGGTCCCTGCTAGGATCCCGGCCATGCCCTGGGGAATCCTCGCCGGCGCTGGCCTGGTCGGCCTGCTCGACAGCGCCCTGCGCTTGAAGCTGCCCGACGCCGGCCTCTGGCGCGAGACCGCTCTGGTCGTCCTCGGCGGCGACCTGCTGCTCGCCTTGGCCGTCTGCCTGCTCGTATCGACCCGGCGCCGCTCCGGCCTGCGGACCTGGTCGGCCTTCGGGCTCGGGGCCGGCGTCGCCGGCGCTCCTCTGCTCGGCTCGCTGCTGCCGGTCGAACCGTTCGGGCTGGTCGCCCTGGTGGCGTTGCCGATCCTGGCCCGGGGCGCCGACCGGCTGCTGCCCCGGCCGGGCCGGGCTTTCGCGGTGCTCGCCCTGCCGGCGCCCGTGGCGCTGGTGGCGGCCCTGCTGCTGCCACCGACCGACGTCTACGCGGTCCGGGCCCCGGAACTGCCGCCGGCCGAAGCCGACGCCCCGGCGTTCGGATCGGACCGGCCGCCGGACCTGGTGTTGGTCTCGGTCGACACCCTGCGGGCGGACCGGGTCCTGGCCTTGGCCGATCGGCTGCCGAACCTCACCGCCTTGCGTGAACGGGGCACCTGGGCCGAATACGGGCTCAGCTCGACCAACCAGACGGTCCCCGCCCACGTCACCCTGCTGAGTGGGCTCGGCGCCCTCGAGCACGGCGTCCGACACAACCACGACGTGATGGGCGAAGGCGTCCGGCTGCTCGGGCAGGATCTCCAGGAGGCGGGTTGGAACACGGCCGCGGTGGTCAGCAACGGGCTTCTCCGCGGCGTGATGGGCTTCGCCCGCGGCTTCGACGCCTTCGACGACAGTGAGGTCGCCCCGACCGGGATCAAGCTCGCCTTCCGACGGATGGTGAAGAAGGACACCTGGGTCGGCTGGCTCGGCTCGAGTCGCTTCGTCTTCCAGACCCTGGTGCCCTGGCTGCTGCCGCGGCCGGAGGACCGAGCCGGGCCGAGCGGAGCCGGCCGACGGACCACCGACCGGGCGCTGCACTTCCTGGCCGAGCTGGTTACCCGGCCGCAGCCGTTCTTCCTGTTCGTCCACTACCTCGATCCGCATCATCCCTACCGGCCGCCCGCGGAGACCGCCGGCACCCTGTTCGACCCCGAGGAACTGCCGCCCGAATACCGCGGCGGCCCGCTGGCCGACAACGAGATGATGTTCCGGCTGCGGGACGAACTCGCCGCCGCCGATCCGGCCGTCCGCGAGCGGGCGTTGCGGGCGGCGCGGGCGCTGGAATCCCTCTACGACGAGGAGATCCTCTTCATCGACCGGGAGCTCGGTCGGTTGCTGGCGGCGGTGGAGCGCTCCGGCCGGCCGACCGTGGTCTTGTTCACCTCCGACCACGGCGAGCACTTCGGCGAGCATGGCCTCGTCCTCCACTCCTGCTCGCTCTACGAGGAACTCGTGCGGGTGCCGTTCATCCTGGCCGGCCCCGGCGTCCCGGTGCGCCGGCTCTCCTCGCCGCCGCACCTCGAGGACGTGGTGCCGACCCTGCGCAGCCTGGCCGGCCTGCCGCCGGATCCGACCCTGCGCGGCCGCGACCTGACCCGAGGCGAGCCGGCGCCGGCGCCGCATCTGGAGCGCTACCAGGCTTGGCTTTCCTACCGCGAGGGACCCTGGAAGCTCATCGCCCGTTTCCACGGCCGCGAGGTGGAGCCGGTCGAGCTCTACCGGGTCGACCAGGATCCGGTCGAGAGCCGCAACCTTCTCCACGAGCAACCGGCGACGGCCGACCGGCTGGCCGAACTCGCCCGGGCGGAGCTGGCCGCGGCCCGGACCCTGGAGCGGGGCGACGGCGCGGTCGACCCCGACGTCCAGGCGGCGCTGCTCGAGGAGCTGGGCTATGCCGGGGACGGCGGCTAGCCGGCGCCGCGGCTCGCCGGCGGCCGGTCTCGCCGTCGGTCTGCTGGCCGGCTTCGTCTGGTGCGCCGGCGAGTGGCTGCTCCATCCCGGCGTCGGCCCGGCCGGCTTCGGCCGCTCGCTG
The DNA here is from genome assembly GCA_003696625.1 of Planctomycetota bacterium. GTDB lineage: Bacteria > Planctomycetota > UBA1135 > UBA1135 > UBA1135 > J029. Next base: position 14,589 of record RFGR01000038.1, on the reverse strand, counting down.
CTCCTCGACTCGATCCTGGCGGGGTCGGTCGGCGCGCTCCTGGCCGGGCCGCTCCGAATCGCCGGCGGCAGCCGGAGCCGACCGGCGGCCGCGCTCCTGGGATCCGTGCTGCTGCTGGTCGTCGTCCTCGGCGAGACCGGCGGCTTGCCGACGCCTCGGCGGTCGGCCCCGGCCGATCGGCCCGACCTCGTCCTGGTCACCCTGGACACCACCCGGGCCGATCGCTACTGGGCGGTCGCCGCCGCCGACCGGGCGACGGACCTCGAGCGGGGTTCGCGCCGATTCACCGCCGTGCGCACCGCCGCCGGCCTGACCGCACCGGCCCACGCCAGCCTGTTCACCGGCTTGCCGCCTTCGGAGCACGGCCTACGCAACAACGGCGGCGTCCTCGCCCGCGGCGACACCCTGGCGGCGCGGCTCCGGCGGGCGGGCTATACCACCCTGGCCGCCCCGTCCGTCCTCCATCTCGATCCCGGTTTCGGCTTCGGCGCCGGCTTCGACCATTTCGCCTCCTGCGAGGGCGGCCTCCGCGCCTGGCTCCGACCGGCGCGGCCGGCCCTGTTGGCGAAGGCCCTCCTCCGCCTGCTCGGCGCCGGTCGGCCGGTCCGGCCCGGCCGGGAGACCCTCGCCGCGGCCCGCCGGCTGTGGCTGGCGGCGCCGGCGGCACGACCGCGCTTCCTCTGGGTGCACCTGTTCGAGCCGCACTGGCCCTATCGCCCCGAGGGCGGGGCCATGGCCGGGCCGCCGTGGCCGGAGGCGCCCCTGCCCGGGTTCGACCGCGATCGGATCGCCGAACTCCGCCGGCTCTACGACGGCGAGATCCGAGACGTGCGCCGGATGCTGGCGCCGTTCCTGGACGCCCTCGAGGCCGATTCGGCGGCCCGCGGTCGCAGGCTGGTGGTCGTGCTCACCGCCGACCACGGCGAGGCGCTCGGCGAGCACGGCGCCAGCGACCACGGCGACCTTCCCTACGAAGAAGGAATCCGGGTGCCGCTCTGGATCCGTGCGCCCGGGCTCGAGCCGGGCGAGGACGACTCACCCTGGTCGCTGACCTCGGTCGGCCTCGGCCTGGCCTCCTGGCTGGCGCCGGAGAGCGGACCGGGCAACGCCTTCACCGCCGTCCTGCGCGGCGACGGCGACGGCGGCGAGCCGATCCGGGTTGAGACCGACCACGGCGATTTCCGGAACGTGGCCTGGATCGAGGAGGGACGAAAGTTGGTCGCCCACGCCCGGATCTCCCCGGAGGCGATGCGCCGCAAGCCGGTGCCGTGGCGGCGACCGCCGGACGACCTGCCCTGGTTCGGGCCGGTGGAGGTCTACGACCTCGCCGCGGATCCCCTGGAACAGAACAACCTCTTCGCCCCCGAGGCGCCCGGAGCCGCGGCGGCGTCGGCGCAGGCCCGCGAACTCCTGGCCGGCTTGCGCCCGGACGGCGAACCGCAGCCGGGGGTGCCGCCCGAGGTGCGCCGGGCGCTGGCCGAGCTGGGCTACCTTGGAGGGGAATGACCGAGCCGCCGATCCCGCTCGCGGACCATCCTCTCGGCCCGCTGGTGCGGAGCCTGGCGGCGGCGGTGCGGTCCGCCGGCGGCCGGGCCTTCCTGGTCGGTGGCGCCGTCCGCGACCATCTCCTCGGACTGCCGGCCGAGGACGCCGACCTCGAGGTCTACGGCCTCACGCCCGCCGCGCTCGAGGAACTGGCCGGGCGCTTCGGCCGGGTCCACCTGGTCGGCCGGCGCTTCGCCGTCCTCCACCTGGCGGCGCCGCAAGGACAGGTCGAACTGAGCCTGCCGCGGACCGAGTCGAAGACCGGTCCGGGCCACAAGGGCTTCGCCGTCGCCGCCGACCCCGACCTGCCGCCGCGCGAGGCCTGCCGCCGGCGCGACTTCACGGTCAACGCGATGCTGCTCGACCCGCTCGACGGTGAGCTGCTCGACTTCTGGGGCGGGCGGGCCGACCTCGAGCGTGGCCTCCTCCGGCACGTTTCGCCGGCCTTCACCGAGGATCCCCTGCGGGCGCTGCGCGCGGCCCGTTTCGTCGCCCGCTTCGGCTGGCGGGTGGCCCCCGAGACGATCGCCCTCTGCCGCAGCCTCGACCTGTCTGAACTGCCGGTGGAGCGGATCGAGCTGGAGTGGCGCCAGATCCTCCTCCGCGGCCGCCGCCCCGGCGCCGGGCTGCTGGCGCTGGAAGACGTCGGGGCGCTGCGCTTCTTTCCGGAGCTGGCGGCCCTGCGCGGGGTACCCCAGGATCCGGTCTGGCACCCGGAAGGGGACGTGCTCCGCCACACCGCCCTCTGCCTCGACGCCGCGGCCCGGATCCGGCCGTGGATGGAGGATCCCTGGGTCGAGATGCTCGGCGTCCTCTGCCACGACCTCGGCAAGGCGGTCACCACCCGCTTCGAGCGCGGCCGCTGGCGGAGCCCGAACCACGACGCCGGCGCCGAGCCGGCGGTCCGTGCCCTGCTCGGCCGCCTCAGCCGCCGGCCGAGCCTGTTCGACCGGGTCTGGCCGCTGGTCCGCGAGCACCTGAGGCCGACCCAGCTCTACCACGCCCGGGAGCGGGTCTCGGACGGCGCCATCCGCCGCCTGGCCACCCGGGTGGATCTGCCCGCCCTGGTCCGGGTGGCCTGGTCGGACGGCGCCGGTCGCGGCGAAGCCGACTTCCCGGGCCGGCCGGAGGACTGGGTGCCGGGCCGGTGGCTGCTCGAGCGGGCTTCCGCGCTCGGAGTGGAGGAGGACCGGCCCCGGCCCTTGCTGCGCGGCCGGGACCTGATCGAACTCGGACTCGAACCGGGACCGGAAATCGGGCGCTGGATCGCCCGGGCCTTCGAGCTGCAACTGGACGGCGAGATCACCGATCGGGAGGAGGCCCTGGCCTGGGCCCGTCGGCGGCTGGCCGGTCGGGGCTAGGCGATCATCCGGCTGGCCAGGAGCCGGCCGGTGAGGCGGGCGGTCAGGCGTCGGGGTCCGAAGCGGGGCGCCCACGACATGCAGCGGTTCAACCAGCCCGGCACCCAGGTCTGGCGCCGGCCGAGTCGGTCGAGGGCCCCCTTCACCACCGCGGCCGGATCGGCGCTGCCTCCCGCCACCGGCCCCTTGACGCCGGCGATGGCGTGGAACTCGGTGTCCGTGTGCCCGGGACAGACGGCGAGCACGTCCACCCCGCGCGGCTCCAGCTCGACGGCTAGGGCTTCGGCCAGGTGGAGGTCGAAGGCCTTGGTGGCGCCGTAGACGGCCATCCAGGGGCAGGGCTGGAAGGAGGCGGTGGAGGCCACGACGACCATCCCGCCCCGGCCCCGCTCGGCCATGGCCGGAAGGAAGAGGTGGCTGGTCCGGACGACCGCCTCGCAGTTCAGCCGGACCATCCGTGCGTCCCGGTCCGGGTCGTCCGCGAGGAAGGCCCCGGTGGCGCCGAAGCCGGCGTTGTTCACGAGTAGGCCGATCTCGAGCCCGTCGCAGCCGCGGTGGAGGGCCTCGGCCGCGTCCTCGGCGCAGAGGTCCATCGGCAGGGAGCGGACCGATCGGCCGTGCTCCCGCTCGAGTTCGGCGGCCAGCGCCTCGAGGCGGTCGGCCCGCCGCGCGACCAGCACCAGGTCCAGACCGCGGCCGGCGAGGTCGCGGGCGAAGCAGGCGCCGAGGCCGGAGGAGGCGCCGGTGACCAAGGCCCAAGGGCCGTAACGGGCAGCGAAGTCCATCACCGGCATCCTACGGGCGGCGCCCGCGGGGCGAAGGAAACAGGGGCGCCGCGTCCCCCCGACGCAGCGCCCCCTCCCCGAATTCCCCCCCAAGCGGGGAGGGGGTGGGTCCCCTCATCGATACCAGACGAATCGGTCTCTGTTGGTTACGGATCGGGGACCGGAGACGGCAGGAAAAAATCCGTCGGACTCAGCGCACCGGCAGCGAGACCGCGTTGCTGAGCAGGCGGCGACCGGCCAGGAAGGCCTGAAGCTGAAGCGTGCGACCGGCCAGGGATGCCGGCACCGGGATCGGGAATCGCGCCTCTCCGGTCGCGGGCAGCCGCTGGCGGTAGAGGACGGAGCGCAGCGGGTCCACGGCGGCGGTTTGCGGGTCCCCCGGCCAGATCCGGTCGAGCGGGAAGGCCTCGCGGTGGGTCGAGACCGCCAGGACGAGCATCGTGCCGGCGAACTCGGGCAGGGTCCGGACGGTGATCGAGGCCGGGGACCCGGCGGCGGCGATGAGCGGGGTCGTCAGCCACAGCCAGGGCACCACCGCCAGCCCGAAGGGCCGATCCACCGGCAGGCCGTTGCCGGGGTCGCCGTCCTGCTGCTCGGCGACGACCCGCCGGGCGGAACCGTCCGGGCGGACGGCCAGGACCGATTCGTCGTCCACGTCGCTGACCAGGGCGAGGCCGGGCAGGAGCAGCTCGACGTCTTTGGGCGCCCGCAAGCTGTTCCAGGCGATCCGGGCGGCGCGGCCGCTCCGGTCGACCCGGACCAGCCCGTGGTGGGCGTGCGGGCTCGGGTAGGGGTCCAGGTCGGTGGCCAGCAGGCTGCCGTCGGCGGCCAGGGCGATTCCGTTCGGGAACGGCAGGAGCGGATCTTGGACGAGCAGGGTTCGGTTTCCGGCCGGGTCGAGCCGGAAGATCTGGCCGGGCCGGCTGCTGCCGGCCTGGGGCGCCTCGCTGACCACCGGCGAGCCGCTCGGCGCCAGGAGGATGCCGATGGCGATGTCGCCGGGATCGGCCGCGGGCGAGAACACCGTCGCCTGCCCGCTCTCGTCGATCCGGACCACGCCGTGGTAGCTGTCGGCGACCAGGAAGTCGCCGGCGGCGTCGCGGCAGAGCTGGAACGGCTCCTCGAGGGACTGGAGGTTGGCCGCGACCAGATCGCCGGTGGCGGGGTCGATCCGATAGACCCCGGAGAAGAAGACGCCCCACTCGGTCACCGCCAGCCAGCCGTCCCGATCGACGATCACGTCGCCGGGGAAGCGGAGCGGGGCGCTGGTGGGAACGGTGTGGACTCCTCCCCGGCGCCGGAGAATGCGGATCTCGCCGTGGCGCTGCGAGAGCGGGTCGGTGGAGTCCGCGATCACGACGTCGCCGGGCTCCAGGCGATAGGCTTGCGCCGGGGCCGGCAGGGCGGCGAGAAGGAGGGTCAGGATCGGGGCCATGCCCGCTCCTGTGCAACGGGCGTGCCGGAATCAGGGCCGATCCGGCCGGAGCACCCGCAGGTGCTTCCCCTCGAACGGGAGTAGACCAACCTCGTGGTAGCCCGGGAACTCGAACTCCTCCCGCTTGATCCCGACCAGGATCGCGTCGAACCGCCGGCCGGCTTCCACCTCATCGCGCAAGTCCTTTGGGTCCCAGTAGAAACGCGTGTCGAGGGCGAGCGGGTCGGTCAACCGGGGGCTCTCGGTGCGCACGACGGCGAGAGTCCGGGCGCCGGTGGTCAGTTGCCGCAGCCGTTCAACCGCTGGTTCGACCCGCTGGCCGGCGGCTTCCCAAGCCGGTACGTAGACCTGGGTGAACAGTCCGCGGGCGGGAACCAGGAGAAACGCCAGGGCCCATTCCGGTCGGCGGGCGGCCAGGCGCCAGCAGGCCAGGCCGGCCAGAGCCAAGCCGGCCAGGACGAGAGCCCCGACCGGGTCCAGGGTGGTCCGGACCACCGGCACGGCCGCGGCGGCGACCACCAGGGCCGCCGCCCCGAGGCCGGCGACGAAGCGGGAGGTGGCGGCGAAGCGCTCCAAGCGCAGCACGCCGGCCAGGACGAGCAGCGGCAGGTAGGGCAGGAGGTAGCGCGTCGCCTTCGTCGCCGAGGGGAGCATCGCCACCACCGCCCCGACCACGGCCGCGACCAGGAAGCGGTCGAGGGCCGGCCGGCCGGCGGCGCGCAGCCGCAGCAGAGCCGGGAGCGAGAACGGCAGGGCCGCGACGACCAGGGCGAAGGGAAAGAGAAGGGTCTCGATCACCGATTCCCCGCTCCAGGCGGAGAAGAACCCCTCACTCTCCTGGATCGCTCCGGCCAGGCGCTCCGCCGGCAGGGCGCGGAGGGCGAGCGGCCAGGCGAGCAGGCCGGCCGCGACCGGAAGGAGGGCCGCGATCGCCGCTCGGGGGCGGGGTCGGCCCGGCAGGACGGCGGCGCCGGCCGCACCGGCCGCGACCAGCGGCAGGACTGCCAGCCCCTTGGTCAGGGCCGCCGCCGCGCCCAGCAGGCCGGCCGCCAACGCCCAGCCGGTTCGGTCGAGGTCCAGGCTCCGCCACCAGGCCAGCAACGCCGCCACCGCCAGGGCGGCGTAGAAGGGGTCGATCTCGGCGTTGACCCCGTTCTTGATCGTGTTCAACGCCAGCAGGTAGCCGAAGCCGGCGACCATGCCGCAGCGCGGACCGCCCCGCCGGGCGCCGACCCAGGCGATGGCGGCGGCGGTGGCGGCGAGGGCGAGGAGCGAGAGCAGCCGCGCCTCGGCCGGGCTGCGGCCGCCGGCCAGGTCGAGGACGGTCGCCAGGGCCAGGTAGTAGAGCGGCGGCTTGGTCAGGATCGGCCGCCCGTAGAAGGTCGGAACCAGGAAGTCGCCGCGCTCGACGCACTCGGCGGCGATCCGGACCCGGAAGTCCTCGGTGCCGACCCACTCCTGGCGGCCGATCCCGGGCAGGTAGGCGGCCACGCCCAACGCCGCCACGAGCAGCGCGACCACCGCCGGGCGGGGACGGGACAAGGTCAGACGGCGGCCAGGGCCTTTTCGAGGTCGCGCCGGATGTCGCGCGGGTCCTCGATCCCGAACGCGAGCCGGATGCCGCCGGCGCCGATGCCGGCGGTCCGGGCCACCTCGGGCGGCAGCACCGAGTGGGTCATGCCTCCGGGCCGTTCGATCAAGGTGCGGATCTGGCCGAGGGAGACGGCCAGGGTGATCACGTAGGAGCGGCGGGCGATGTAGTCGACCAGGGCGTCGGCGCGGGCCGCGGCCTGCTTCACGCTGCGGCCGGCGACCTCGAAGTAGAGCAGGCTGCCGGGCGCGAACTCGCCGTGGAAGTCCCGCATCTGGCGGCGGGCGATCTCGTAGCCGGGACTGGAGGGCAGGCCCGGATAGCGGACCCGCGCCACCTTCGGATGGGCGGCCAGCCACTCCGCGATCTCGCAGGCGGTCTCCTCCTGCCGGCGGGTGCGCAGGGTGAGGGTCGGCAGGCCGAAGTTCAGGATCCGCCAGGCCGGGGTCGGCGACAGCGGCTGGCCGAAGTCCTTGCGGAAGACCAGGATCGAGGACTCGTCCCGCTTGGCGGTGGCGATGTAGCCGCCCATGTCGGTTCCGAAGCCGTTGATGCCCTTGGTGAGCGAGCCGCAGACCACGTCGGCCCCCAGCTCGAGCGGGCGCTGACAGGCCGGCGTGGCGAAGGTGTTGTCGACCACGAAGCGGATCTCCTCCTCCGGTCGGCGGCCGCGGTTGACGGCGGCGACCTTCTCCGCCACCGCCGCCAGGTCCACGATCTGCAGGGTCGGGTTGGCCGGCGATTCGCAGTAGACCGCTCGGGTGCGCTTGTTCAGGCGCAGCCGGCCGAGGTCCTCGGCCAGGTCGTGGTAGCGGACCTTGATCCCGAAGCGGGGCGCCCAGTTGGCGAGCAGGGAGTAGGTGCAGCCGTAGAGGGTCGGGTGGGCGACGATCTCATCGCCGGCCTGGAGCCGGTGAAGGAGGGCGGTCGAGATCGCGGCCATGCCGCTGGCGAAACAGGCCCCCATCTCCGCTCCTTCGGCGGCCGCCAGCCGCTCCTCGAGCAAGGCCCGGACCGGTTCGTCCAGGCGCTCGTAGATGAAGATCTGCGGCTTGCGGAAGTCGCTCTTCTCGGGATCGGCGAAGCCGCAGAAGCCGGCCTCGCCCCGCTCGTGGCTCTCGAGCCGGAAGGTGCTCGAAGAACTGAGCGGCGGCACGACGTGGTGGGAATAGTCCCAGTGCCGGGTCCGGGCGTGGCCGTGGATCAGGAAGGACTGGCGATCGTAGCCGCGCGGCGGAGCGGCCGGAGAGGGGCGCCGGGAGGACTTCTTGCGGCGGGAGGACATGGCTCGGACGCCGATTGTAGGCCGGCGCGGTAGCCTGTCCGGGTGGAGGCGAGGAGCGGGATTGCGCCCGACGCGGAGACGCCGCTGACCGTGCTGCGCGGGCTCGGTCCGAAGCGGGCGGGAGTCCTCGCGCGCGAGTTCGGCCTGCGCACCCTCGGCGACCTGGTCCGGTTTCTGCCGCTCCGCTACCAGGAGCCGGCCGGCGATCGCCTGCTGGCCGAGGTCGGCGAAGGCGAGCGGGTGCGGGTGCGGGTCGAGGTCCGATCCGTCTCGCTCTGGCGGCGCGGCGGCCGCAGCACTCTCCAGGCACGGATCGCCGACCGGAGCGGCGAGGCGACGGCGGTCTGGTTCAACATGCCCTGGCTGCGGGACTCCCTGCCGGCCGGGCGGCGCCTGATTCTCGAGGGTCGGGCCTCGGTGCGCCGCGGCCGGCGGATCTACGGCCCACGGATCGTCCCGGCCGAGGAGGCGGCCGGCGGCGGCGGCCTGCGCCCGGTCTATCCGGAGGCGCCCGGCGTCGGGCCCCACCTCCTCCGGCGCTGGGTGGCCGAGGCGCTGGAGCGGCTGCGGCCGATTCCCGATCCGCTGCCGGCCTGGCTGCGGCGGGAAGCCGGTGTGCCGGACCTCGACCGAGCCCTGGCCGACCTGCACGCGCCGTCGTCGTCGGCGCCGGTCGAGGCGGCCCGCCGGCGGCTGGCTTGGGAGGAGGTCCTGACCCTGGAACGGCGGCGCCTCCGCTCCCTCGCCGGTCCGGCGGCGCCGCCGGGACGGGCGGCCGACCCGGAAGTCTGGCGCCGGATCGAGGCCCGGCTGCCGTTTCCGCTCAGTGAGGACCAGCGGCGGGTCCTCGCCGTCCTCCGCGCCGACCTCGCCGCCGGCCGCCGCCTGACCCGGCTCCTGCACGGCGAGGTGGGCAGCGGCAAGACGGCGGTCGCCTTCGCCCTGATGCTGGCGGTGGTCGCCGAGGGCCGGCAGGCCGCCCTCCTCGCCCCGACCGAGATCCTCGCCCGCCAGCACCTGGCCACCTTCCGGGCCTGGCTGGCCGGTTCCCGGGTCGAACTGGTCGGGCTGCTCGGAGACGACGGCGCCGCCGACCGCCGCGCCGCCCTCGCGGCCCTGGCCGAGGGCCGCGCCTCGATCGCGATCGGCACCCACGCGCTGTTCGGACCGGCGGTGGCCTTCCGCGATCTCGGCCTGGTGGTGTTCGACGAGCAGCACCGGTTCGGGGTTCGTCAGAAGGCGGCCCTGATCGGCAAGGGCCGGCGACCGCACGTCCTGACCATGACCGCCACACCGATCCCCCGCACGCTGGCCTGGGCCCGGTACGGCGCCCTCGAGCCCTGCGTGCTGCGCTCGCGGCCGGGGACCGGCGGCGGGGTCCGGACCCGGCTGGCGCCGCCGGGGGAGTGGCCGGAGTTCGCGGCCGGCCTGCGTCCGGCCCTGGAGCGCGGCGAGCGGATGTTCGTGGTCGTACCCAGGGTGGACGGCCCGGACGGCCTCCTGGCCCGGGCGGCCGATCTCCTCGCCGGGCCCTGGCGAGGCCTGCCGGCGGCGGTGGTCCACGGCCGCCTGCCGGGCGCCGAGGTCGAGCGGCGGGTCGCCCGCTTCGCCGCCGGCGAGGCGCCGGTCCTGCTCGGCACGACCGTGGTCGAGGTCGGCCTGGACGTGCCAGGAGTGCCGCGGATGGCGGTCCTCGGCGCCGAGCGGCTCGGTCTGGCCAGCCTCCACCAGCTCCGCGGCCGCCTCGCCCGCGGCCCTCAGGCCGGCCCCGGCGAGTGCGTGCTGTTCGCCGCCGTCGAGGCCCACGACCGCCTTCGGATCCTGGTCGAGCGGTCCGACGGCTTCGCCGTCGCCGAGGCCGACCTGGCTCGGCGCGGCCCCGGGGCCCTGCGCGGCACAAGCCAGCACGGCCGGGCCGACTTCCAGGTCTTCGATCCCCTCCGCGACGCCGACCTCCTCGACCTGCTGCGCCGGCCGAAAGTCCGTTCCTGGCTGGAGCGGTGCGACTAGGGAGGAACCCCGGCGATCCCTCCGGCGGGTAGAATCGCCCCTCCCTCCGCCCCGGACGAGGACCTCGGTTTGCTTCCCATCCTGACGCTCTGCTCCCTGGTGCTCGCTTCGGCGCCGGCCGCCGCCCCCCAGAAGATCGACTTTCCGAAGCCGATCCGGGCCCCCGAACGACCCGCCGACCGGGACCGACAGCAGGCCGGTGACGGCGGCGAGGAGGCTCCGCCCGGCCCGAGCCAGGAGCCCGAGACGACGCCGCCGGCGGAGCCCGGATTCTGGGACCAACCCGCCGCCGCCGGGCTGGACCCGCGGGTAGTGGAGGTCCTGCGCGCCTACGAGGCGGAGGAGAGCAAGGGCACCGAGACCCGGCACCGCTACCTCGGCCGCCTGCGCGGCTTCGGCCTGGACCGCCCCCGGCAGGCGGCGCTGTACGCCCTCACCTCGCCGGACCTCGCCACCGTCCGCCTGGCGGCCGAACTCCTCGAGTTCGTGGGCGAGGTCGAGGACGCCGAGACCTTGGTCAGCACCGCGGCCGGCGTCGGCGAGGTGCCGGTGGCCGCCGCCTGCCTGGAGACCGCGATGCGCCTGAACGGCGGCTGGCTGCCGCCCCGCGCCGTCCGGTTGCTCGATCACCCCGAGCGCGGGGTGCGGGCCGCGGTCGAGGCCCGGCTCGCCGACCTCCCCGACGAGGGCTTCGTGAAGCCGCTGCTGCAGAAGCTGCAGACCGGCCGCGATCCGGACGCCCGCCTCCGAGCGGCCCGCCTGCTGCGGGCCTTCCGGGCCCGTCCCGAGGTGCGCCGGGCGCTGCACCGGACCCTGGCCGATCCCGCCGTGCCGGTCGCCTTCGAGGCCTGTGCGACCCTCGCCGGTGAAGGCGACGAGGAATCCGTCGCCCTGCTTCGGCAGGACATCCTCGCCGCCGAGCCCGGCCAGAGCCTCGGCTATCTCCTCTGCGCCCTGCTCGACCAGCAGGAGCTGCTCGGCCGGCTGCTGGTCGACGAGGAGTTGCTGCCGCCTCTTCGCGACGCGCTGCGCTCGCCGGATCTCTTCGTGAGTGGAGCGGCCGCCGCCTGCCTGGCCGAATACGTCTTCCGCGCCCCGGAGTCGAGCCTGGATCCCGCCCTGGAGGGCGAGATCCTCCACGCCCTGGTCAAGGCGGTCGGCGGCATGACCTTCTACCCGCAGTACGCCCGCTTCGCCGAACTCGGGGAGCGCAGCCTGGCCCGGGTCACCGGTCAGGACTTCTCCGGCCGTGAGCGCAACTCCTGGCTCGCCTGGTACGCCGGGAACGCCGACGGCTTCCGGCTGGTGCGGGGGCAGCTCCAGGTCACCGAGGCCGACCTGCCCCGCCTGCGGCTGCGGTGGCTGGAGGACGGCCGGGAACGCTCTCTGGCCGGCGCCGGGGCCGCTCCCGCCGGGGAGGGCGAGCGCCTGCTTGGACAGCTCGGCCTGGTCCGGCTGCTCTCCCGGCTGGAGCAGGAGGGGCTGCTCGACACCCGCATCCTGCCCGGGGTGTACGGACCGGTCGGGGCCGAGGTCCGCTGCCGGGTCGAGATCGAGGCCGGACTCAAGCGCAAGCCGCTGAGCTTCCGCGGCGAGGCCGGGGCCGACTGGCTGCCCGGCCTGCTTGCCGACCTCGACCGCTGGTACGACGAACTCGCCTGGCAGGCGCTCGCCCCTCCCGGCGAGGAGCGCAGCTTCGTGCTCGAGCGGCTGCCGCGCTGGGACGGCGCCGAGCGGGAGGAGCGGCTCCAGTTCCTGATCGACGTTTCCCGGGAGCGCGCCGCCGCTCTCGACGCCGACCGGCTCCTGGCCTGGTGCGGGAGTCTGGCCGCCGAGCCCGACCTGAAGGAGATCTGGCCGGCCGACCTGGCCCGAATCCTGCTCGACCTGGTCCCGGTCCACGCCGCCACCCCGGAGCTGAGCCGCCGGTTGCTCGATCTGGCCCTGCTCCGCCCGCGGCCCGAGGACGTCGGGCCGGTCGTGGACACCCTGGCCGGGATGTCCGAACCCCTGCGATCCGAACTGCTCCAGCACGCCTTGGTCGCCCTCGGCGCGGAAGCCGCCGCCGGCGCCCTGCGGGACGAGCGCCTGGCCGTCCGGGTCGCCGCGGCCCGCGCTCTCGGTCGGTTCGGCGATGCGGGCCGGACGGCGCTGCTCGCCGCCCTCGACGACCCGAACGCCTTGGTCGTGCAGATGGCGGCCCGCTCTCTCGGCCAGGTCGGCGGCGACGGCGTGGCCGAACGGATCCTGCCCCTGGTCGGCCCCGAACACTCCCGAGGGGTGCGTTCCGAGGCTCTCTGGGCCCTCGGGCAGTTGGCCGAGCCCGAGGCCCTGGACGCGGTGGTCGCCTGCTGCGGCGTCGAACAGCCGGTCCAGGTCCGGCTGGCGGCGATCCGCGCCCTCGGCCGGTTGCCGGGTGCGGAGGCCACCCGCTCCTTCGGTCCGCTCTTCCCCGCGTTTGCCGGCGGAGAACTCGAGCTGAGCTGGAGCCGGGCCCTCGGCGAGCGCGGGGCGGCTGCCGCGGCCGGGATCCTGCGGCCCTTCCTGGACGATCCTGACCCGATCGTGGCGGCGCGGGCGGCGGTGCTCGCCGGCCGGCTGGGCGAACCGGCCGCGGCCGGTCCGCTGGTCCGGCTCCTCGCCGACTCGCCGCACGATCCGGAGCTGCTCGACGCGATGGTCCGCTGCTGCGGCCTGGACTTCCGCTCGACCCCCGACCCGGCCGGGGTCTACGCCGCCTGGTGGAGCGAGAGTGGACCTGACGATCCCTCCACCTGGCTCGAGCGGGCGGCCGCCAACGCGGGTCTGACCCTGCCGGAGGGCTTTGCGGATCCCGACCGGGTGTCGCCGGTCGAGGCGGTGGCGGCGCTGACCTCCCTGCTCGAGGGCGGTCCGCCGGAGCTGCGGCCGATGACCGCCCTCCATCTGGCGCGGATCACCGGGCTGGACCAGCCGGCTTTCCGGCCGGACACTCCCTTCGACGAGGTGCGGCGGGCGGCCGCTGCCTGGCGGGCATGGTCTCCAGTGACCGCCGGCGGTTGAGCCGTTTCCTGGCCGCGGTCTTCGGTCTGACGCTGATCGGAGTCCTGGCCCAACGGCCATTCGACTCCGTCCTTCGGGTCGAGGGCTGGGCGGAGGAGATCCACGCCGCCGCCGCCGCCGCCGGCCTCGACGACCCGGCCCTGCTGGCCGGGCTGGTCTACGCCGAGAGCCGCGGCCGGGCCGACGCCCGCTCCCGGGCCGGCGCCTTCGGCCTCTGCCAGCTCCTGCCGGGCACCGCCGCCGAGCTGGCCGACCGTTTCGGCATCGACGACCCGGCGGAGCCGGCCGCGAACCTGCGCCTGGGCGCCGCCTACCTCGAGGAGCAGCTCGAGGCCTGGAACGGCGACCTGCGGCTCGCCTTGCTCTCCTACCGGCTCGGTCCGGCCGCGGTGCGGCGCGAGATCGAGCTGGCCGGCGGCCGGGACGCCTGGCTCGAGCGGCTGCGGCGGCGGAAGCCCTCGCCGTGGGAGTACGTCACTCAGGTCCTGCGGCTGCGGGAACGCTTCGCCGCGCGGGGCAGGGTGGCGGCGCGGGTCTAGGATGGCCTCCGGCGGCGGCCGGTCGCCGCCGCTCCGCAAGTGAAGGAGGTGAATCCATGGTGCGCGTCGGCGTCTGTCTCTCCGGCTGCGGCTTCCTCGATGGAGCCGAGATCCACGAATCCGTGATCACGCTGCTGGCCCTCGACCGGGCCGGCGCCGAAGCGGTCTGCTTCGCCCCCGACGTGGAGCAGATGCACGTCGTCGACCACCGCAGCGGCGAGGTGGTGGAGGGCGAGCGGCGCAACGTCCTGGTCGAAGCGGCCCGGATCGCCCGCGGCAACATCCGGCCCGCCGCTGAGGTCGGGGCCGGCGACTGGGACGCGTTGATCTTCCCCGGCGGCTACGGCGTGGCCAAGAATCTGTCCGATTTCGCCGTGCGCGGGGCCGAGTGTGAGGTCCAGGCCGACGTCGCCCGGGTGATTCGGGAGACGGCCGAGGCCGGCAAGCCGATCGGCGTGATCTGCATCGCCCCGGCCGTCTGCGCGGCGGTGTTCCGAGGCGCCGAGCCGCCGGTCGAACTGACCATCGGCTGCGACGCCGGGACCGCCGAGGCCCTCGCGAAGATGGGGGCCAAGCACGTCGTCTGCCCGGCCGGCGAGATCCACGTCGACCCGGGGAGGAAGATCGTCAGCACGCCGGCGTACATGCTCGATTCCCCAATCTCGGCCGTCGCCGACGGGATCGAAAAGCTGGTCGCGGCCGTGCTCGAGCGCTGCGGCGCCGGCCTGGGCGCTGCGGGCCGGGCCGGGTGAGCTCGGGGCTGCGCCTCGACGCCGCGCGCGGTCTTCGCGCCGGCCTGGCCCTGGCCCTGGGCGAGATCGCCCTGGCCTTCCCGGCGCGCTGGCCGGAACTCGCCTCGGCCGAGCTGCGGGCGCTGCTCCTGCTGTTGCCGCTCGGTCTCTACCCGGGGCTCGGCGCCGGCCTGGCCGCCCTGGTCGGCGCCGCCGGCCGGCGCCGGGGCGCGGCCTGGGCCGGGGGAGGGGCCGCCCTCCTGGC
>RFGR01000037.1 GCA_003696625.1 Planctomycetota bacterium | reverse complement strand
CTCCGGGGGAGCGGGCTGCGCGGCTTGGCCGGAATGCCGGCGCGCCGTCCGCTCGGGCCGGGGCGGGAGCTGCGCCGGCCGCTCCTCGAGCTGCGCCGGGACGAGATCCGGTCCTGGTTGCGGGCCGAGGGGATCGGCTGGCAGGAGGACCCGACCAACGACGACCTTCGGGCGGCCGCCCGCAACCGCCTGCGCGCCGAGGCTCTGCCGGCGCTGACCGGGGTCGGCGCCGGCGACCCGGTCGCCGGCCTGCTGCGGCTGGCGGCCGAGGCCCGGGCCTGGATCGAGGCGGCGCCCGCGGTCCGGGAGCGGGTCGGCGACTGGCGCGAGCTGCCGTCGGCTCTGCGCCGGCTCGAGATCGCCGAGCGCCTGCGCGAGGCCGGGGAGACGCCGTCGCCGCGCCGCCTGGACGACCTCGAACGGGCCCTCCTCCAACGCGGCGCCGCCGGCCTGCGGCCCGGACTCGGGCTGCGCCTGGCCGGCGGCGACCTCGTGCTGGCGGAACGACGCTGACTACCAGCTCGTGCCGACCTGGAGGGTGTAGATCCAGTCGGTCTTCTCGAAGCCGGGAGCCGGGGTGTTGTCCCAGGCGGTGGCGACGCCGGCCTCGAGGTACCAAGCCGCCTCGGTCATCTGCCAGCGCAGCTTGGCCTCGGCCGTGGCCGAGCGGTCGGCGCTGACGTCGAAGCTCTGGAAGAACTCGGCCTTGAAGGTGGCCTTCAGGTCGTCGCTGATCTTGTTCTCGTAGCCGCAGGCGGCCCGGCCGTTCAGCGCGGTGTCGCCGGCCGGAAGCAGGACCAGGTTCTCCTTCAGAGCGGAGGGACCGCCCTCGAGCGAGAACTGGGCGTCGCCGTCCTTCCAGCGCCAGGTGTAGCCGGCGCCCAGGCCGAGGTCCTCCCGGACCTGGAGGCCGGTCGGAACGTTGCGGAAGGCGGAACCCTTGCCGTAGAGGTACAGGTTGTTCTCGTCGTCGAGGAAGCGGTGGTGTTCGACGGCGCCGCGGTAGAGTCGACTCGAGGTGCTGGCGTCACTGGTGACCGGATCGGTCTGGCGGACGGCGGCGTACTTGGCCGAGAAGATCCAGCGTTGGCCGGGCACTTCCCACTTGGTGCTGAGATCGGCCGACGAGATCGTGCTCTCGTTGTTGCCGGTGACGAAGATCAGACCGGCGCTGGCGGCGCCGGACCAGTTGGAGGATTCCTCGCCGGCCGGCTCCTGGGCGACCAGGGCGGAGGAGAGGAGAAGGAAGGCAAGGACTCGGAGCATGGCGCGTCTCCTAGGGCGGTGCGGGGGCGGATGGAAGAGGCATTCTCGGTCGTCCCCGGCCCGACCGCCACCCGCAACCCGGGCCCGACCGGAGCCGGCGGCCGCCGGCCACCGCGGGGGACGCCGGATCCCGACAAGGGGAGCCGGGCGGTGGGACCGGATTCAATCCTGGTCGTCCTGGCGCGGAGCCACCGGCCAGAAGGCCTCCCGCGGTCGGATCTCGAGATCCTGGAACATCGCCGCGGTGTCGTCGCCGACCGAGATCCCGGCCACGCCAGTGAAGTCCGCCGGCGTCCAGTCGGCCGGCACCGTGGCCCGGAACTCGTCGCCGATCCGGATCTCGCCTTCGCCCTCCTCGTCTCCGAGCGACAAGACGAAGTCGTAGTTCTGGGCCGAGGGCAGGCTCTGCCGCTTGACGTAGGAGTAGGTGGTGACGCCGTTCCCGGAGGCGCTTTCCTCCTCGAAGCGCTGCTCGACCTCGACGAAGCTGACCGTGGCGCCGTTCTCGATCTCGACCACGCGCTGCGGTAGACCGTTGGGGCCGCGCCCGATCAGGATCTCGGCGGCGTTGCGGCCGTCGATCTGGATCCGGCCGCGAATGTCGTAGGGCGGCTCGAGCCAGCGCAGGTTCGGCGCCGTGACCCAGAGGCTGGGCTGGGCGGCGTTCTCCGGCGCGAACAGCAGCACCGAGCCGTCGGCCTCCTGGGCGATCCGGCCCTTGCGTTCGGCGACCGAACCTTCCGGGAACGCCCGCTGCCACAGCCGCAGGTCGCGGCCGGACTTCTCGGCCAGTTCGGCTCGTTTGCGGCCGAGTTCGGCTGGATCGATGCCCGCGGCCTGGACGAAGTGGGCCGCGAAGAGCTGGCCCAGGTAGGGCTGTCCGGCCTCGTCGGCGGCGGCCATGGCGGCGAGGATTCCGGCCAGGGCTTCCCGGGTCGGTCGGCAATAGCCCGCGACCAAATCCTGGTGTCGGCGTTCCTCCAGCCAGGACTCGGCCGCCGCCGCCGCCGCCTCGTCACCGTCGGCGATGGCCTGCTCCCAGTGGCGCAGCATCCAGTAGATCGCCTCCTCGTCCCGGCCGAGGCCTTCCTGGGCGAGGGCGGTGAGGCGGTAGGTCTCGGCGTCGTTCGGCCGCTTGTCGTCGGCCTGCTCGGCGGCGATCAGGGCGCGCTCGAAATCGCCGGCCAGCAGGTAGCCGCGGCACCGGGCCTGGAGGGTGTCGGCGAACTCGGGGCCGGCCTTGGTTTCGCGGACGACGGCGCGGATGAATCGACGCCAGCGCTCCTCGAAGGCGTCCCAGTCCGGTACCTCGGGGTCGTCCACCTCGTCGACGAAGATCCGGACGCAGCGCTCGTAGGAACTCTCGCCGTTCTTCTTCTGCTTGACCGTGTACGACTTGAGCGCCTTCAGGTAGGCATCGCGGTAGACGAGCGGTCCGACCGGCAGCACCGGCTTGCCGTCCGGGCCGGGCACGGGCTGGGCGCCGGTCACGCGCGGGTCGTCCTTCTCGTAGTTGAGAAGGAAGTAGACGAAGGACCAGCCGTAGGGGTAGTAGTGCCCGGGATAGGAGCCGGGTTCTTGGAAGCTGACCAGCTCCTTCAGCGACAGCCGGTTCGAGCCGGACTCGAGCGCCTCCCAGCTCCGTACCCGCGACAGCGCCGGCTTGTTTTTGACGATCGTCCCGTCCGCCTTCAGCTCGCAGCCCTCGAAGTAGGAGGCGGTGCCCTCGTTGAGCCAACCGGGGATCGGCACCCCCGCCCGCTCGGTCAGCAGGTGCATGAAGTAGTGGCTGCATTCGTGGAACAGGGTATTGAAGAGGTCGGCCTCGTTGATGTCGTAGACGACATCGTCGACGAAGGCGGCGACCAACCGGTCCTTGGGGAAGAACCAGCCGAGGACGCCGAGCGGCAGGCTCCAGCCCAGCTCCTCGTGGTTGAAGCGGTCGAAGTCCGCCCGCGAGCGGTGGAGGGCCAGGGTCATCCGCGGCGCCTTCTTGTGGAAGTCGTAGATGTCCCGGTAAAAGTCGAACATGTCCTCCATCACCACCGAGACCGTTTCGAACAGCTCGTAGGAGATCGTCGTCTTCACTTCGAGGTGGCGGGTCCGGCGCTCGAAGGCGTGTTCCCAGTCGGCGTGCTTCTCGTTCTGGCGCCGGATCCAGGCCGGCGAACGCCGCCGCACCGTGGCGGCGACGAAGGCGCCGCCGGAGAGCTGTTCGCCGGCCTTCTTCGCCAGCTTGTCGAACTCGGCTAGGAGCCGTTCATCGCCCTGGCGGAGGTTGAGGACCTTGTCGTAGAGGTGGCCGGCGAGGCGGTACTGCTTGTTCTTGACCGCGACCCGGGCCGCCTCCAAGGCGGCGTCGGTCCAGGCGTCGATCAGCGGTTCGTCGAGGTCCCAGTTCGGCTCGAGGGCCTCGAGCTCGGCCGCCCGCGCCGCCGCCTCATCTTCCCGCCCAGCATACTTGTCGGCCCAGTAGAGCCACTTGCGCCAGCGCAGCTCGTCGGCTCGGTCGTCTCCGGCCCGGGCGCACTCGAGCATCAGCTCGTAGCCGCGGACGTCGTAGGGGGCGAAGGCGAGGCCGGCGAGGGCCTCGACCGCAGCTTCGGCGGGCTTGCCGGCGTCGAGCATCTCGCGGGCGGCGGCGAAGCGGGCCTCTGCGAGCGGCGGCCGCTGATCCTGGACCAGGATCGGGAGCGGGGCGGAGACTGCCGGACCCGGCGGTGCGGGAAGAAGGGCGGGGGCGAGGATAAAAAGCGGAAGGATCAGGCGCATGGCGTCGGCGAACGGCGAGTATAGCCGGCCGCCGACGCCCGCCCGGCGCCGTCACTCCGCCGGCAGCAGCCGTTCGTAGCCGATCGATCGCAGCCAGGTGTGGAGGACCGGCAGCGGCACCGCCAGGCCCATGTGGGTGATGACCTGCGGCCGGTAGCTGCCGTGGGTGTAGATCTTGGCGAAGATGCCGATCAGCTCCCGCGTCCGTTCGAGAAACACACCGCCGCCGGAGTTTCCAAAGTAGGCCGGGGTCGAGATCATCCAGAGCCGCTCGGCGCCGAGGCTCCACTCGGTTCTGGTGATCTCGCCGTGGGTGGCCTGGGCGGCGATGCCGAGCGGGCAGCCGGCGGTGTAGATCGGGCTGAAGGGTTCGATCTCGGCCAACCGGCTGAGCGGCGCGATCCGGGCGCAGCGGTCCAGGCGGCCGGCGCCGTCCACGCGGAGCAGGGCCAGGTCGTGCTCCTCGTCCCGGGCCAGCAGGCGGCAGCGGACGCTGGTCTCGCCGTCGGCGGTCTCGAGATAGCCGGCCACCACCGGATCGGCTGCCGCTTCCTGCTCCTCGAGCAGGTCGCGGACGACGTGCCAGCTCGTCAGCGCGAGCTGGTGGACGCCATCCTGGTCCTCTTCCTCGCCGACCAGCACCGCGCTGCCGACCGCGTCCCGCCCGGCGAGCTGGAACACCGGCTCGAGGATCTCGCGGCGCAGCCGGGCCCGGCGTTCGGCCGCCACGGCCTCCTCGTCGACCACTTTCTCCCGGCGGTCGAGGGAGGCGGTTCGGGCTTGGACCTCGCTGCGGAGGCCGGCCATCTCCCGGTTCAGGGTGCCCTGACGCTCATCCGCCCGGCGTACGGCCTCGGCCAGCTCGCCGAGACGGCCGTCCTGGCTCCGCATCCGGCTCTCGAGCCCGGCCAAGGTGGAGCGCAGCGCCTCCTGCCCGGTCAGGAGTTCGGCCTGCCCGACGGCCAGGCCCTCCGCCGCGGCTGCCCGTCGCCGCTCCTCGCTGCGCAGGGCGTCCAGGGAGGAGGCCTGGGCCTGGACCAGGCGCTCCAGGGTGGCCAGCTCCGGCCCGACCGGAGCCCAGACGGCCCCGGCGCCAGCCAGGGCCAGCAGCCCGAGGATCCTGGAGAATCCTTTTGATCTGGAGGCTTTGTTAGGAACACGGAAATTGGCCACGGGCCTCTATCGTCCGATAGGATGTTGGAATTGAGCGGGACCCGCTCCTTTCCGGGCTTCGTCCAAAAACCTTTCCGGGCAACGCAAACCCTTGTCCAGCAAGGGACTTAAGCGGAAAACCGGGAATCCGTCCACACCCCGGCCGGTAGAATCTTCCGTTCCGCCGGTCACCGGCGCACCGTCCATGGTCTACGCCACCGTCGAAGAGGCGATCGAGGACATCCGGCAGGGCCGGATGGTCATCCTGGTGGACGATCCGCGGCGCGAGAACGAGGGCGACCTCGTCATCGCCGCCGAGAAGGTCACCCCGGAGGCGATCAACTTCATGCGCAAGGAGGGAGGAGGCCTGATCTGCCTCGCCCTCGACGGTGCCATCTGCGACTCGCTCGGTCTCCGGCCGCAGGTGGCCGAGAACACCTCCCGGATGGGGACCGCCTTTCTGGAATCGATCGAGGCCCGCGAAGGGGTCACGACCGGCATCTCGGCCGGCGACCGGGCCCGGACGATCCAGGTCGCGGTGGATCCCGAGACCCGGCCGAGCGATCTGGCCCGGCCGGGCCACGTCTTCCCGCTTCGGGCCCGGGACGGGGGCGTCCTGGTCCGTCCGGGACAGACCGAGGGCTCGGTCGATCTCGCCCGCCTCGCCGGCCTGCGCCCGGCCGGCGTGATTTGCGAGATCATGAACGACGACGGCTCCATGGCCCGGCTGCCGGAACTCGAGGCCTTCGCCGAGCGGCACGGGCTGCGGATCCTGACCATCGAGGCCCTGATCGAGTACCGCCGCCGCCGCGAGAAGCTGATCGAGCGGGTGGTGGCCGACGTCCGCCTGCCGACCCGCTTCGGCGAGTTCCGGCTCCACCTCTACCGTTCCCGGACCGACGGCAAGGAGCACGTCGCCCTGACCTACGGCTGGAGTCCGGCCCCGGACGACGCCGAGGAGAAGTTTCCCCGTCTCGAAGAGCCGGTCGTCACCCGGGTCCATAGCGAGTGCCTGACCGGCGACCTGTTCGGCAGTCTGCGCTGCGATTGCGGCCAGCAGCTCCACTCGGCTCTGCAGCGGATCGTCGAGGCCGGGCGGGGCGTGCTGCTCTACATCCGCCAGGAGGGCCGGGGGATCGGGCTGGCCAACAAGCTCAAGGCCTACAAGCTTCAGGAGCAGGGGGCGGACACGGTCGAGGCCAACGAGCGGCTGGGCTTCCCGGCCGACATGCGGGAGTACGGGATCGGCGCCCAGATCCTGAACGACCTCGGCGTCCGCCGGATGCGGCTCCTGACCAACAACCCGCGCAAGATGGCCGGCCTGAAAGGGTACGGCCTGGAGATCGAGGAACACCTGCCGATCCCGACGCCGCCCGGCGAGCACAACGCCCGCTACCTGCGGACGAAAAGGGACAAACTGGGCCACCTGCTGCCCCACTTCGACTAGATCCCGAAGGCTCCGCGGGAAGGAGCGCCGCCGCCGCGGCGTCCCAACCCCGTGGCCCGCGCCGCCATGAGCCGCCGCCGACCGCAGCCGCCGCCCTCCCCGTCCGGGGAAGCGGGGCCGGACAGCCGTCTGCTGGCCCTGTTCCGGGACTACGGGGCCCGCGTCTACGGTCTGGCCCGGAGGTGCGGCCTGGATCCGGAGGAGGCCGAGGACGGGGTCCAGGAGGTCTTCCTGAAGGTCCAGAGGCGGATCGACACCTTCCGCGGCGAGGCCCGGCTCTCCACCTGGCTCTACCAGGTGGCCCTGCACACCCTGCTCGATCACCGTCGGCGGGTCTCCCGGCAGACCCGGCCGGTCCCGCTCGGGGTCCTCGCCGACGAGACCGGCGAAATCGCCGCCCGCGCGCCCGGGGAAGGGCCCGAAGAGGCGGCGGCGATCGAGGAGCGCCGGCGCCTGGTCCGCGCCGCCCTCGACCGGCTGCCGCGGAAGTTCCGTGAGGTCTTGATCCTGCGCGAACTGGAGGGGCTCAGCTACCGGGACATCGCCCGCATCCTCGGCGTCGCCCAGGGCACGGTCGAATCCCGCATCTTCCGTGGCCGGGCCCGCCTCGGGCGCGAGCTGCGTCGGCTTCGGGAGGATCTGGAATGAGCGCCTGCCGCCGCTGGCAGGACCGCCTCGGCGCCTGGTTCGACGGCGAGGTGTCGCCGCTCGAGGCGGCGGAGGTCCGAGCCCACCTGATCGACTGCCCCGGCTGTCGGGCCCAGGTCGCGGCTTGGCGCCGCCAGCGGGAGGATCTCGGGCTGCTTCAACCCGGTCCGGTTCCGGACGGTCTGGTCGAACGGATGGCGCTCCGCTTCGAGGCCGGTCTGGCCGCCGAAGTCCGCGGCCTCGACCGGGCGCTCCGGCTCTGGACCGCCGCCGCGGCCGTGCTGCTGCTGGCCGGCCTCGGGCTGCTGCTGGCCGGCCGCAACGGGCTCCTGCCCCGGGAGGTGGCCGCCTCGCCGCCGCGCGACCTGGACCGGGCCGTGAGTGAGATCTTGAATCGGCCGGAGCCGGCGCCGGCGGAGGCTTCGGAGGGCCGCCGCTGAGCATGCGGGTCCTGGTGCCGGCCTTGCTCACCTTCGCCGCCGGCCTGGTGTTCGGCTTCGCCGCCGGTCGGGGTCTGGGTCGCGCCCCGATGGTGCCGCTCGATCCGGACCTGGCCGCCTACGAGGCCGGCTTGAGTCGGGTCCTCGACCTCCGGCCGCAGCAGCGGGCCGATCTCCGGACCCTCCTCTACCATTACGCCGAGCAGCGACGGGTCATCCTCGACTCCCATCGGGCCGAGCTGGAACCGGAGCTGGCCGACCTGGACGCGAGGGTCGAACGTCACATCCTGACCCGCGTGCTCGACGACGATCAGCGGGCGCGGGCGGCCGCCCTGGCCGAGCCGGCCGGCGAGCCGACGGCGGCTTCGCTTCCCGCCGGCCCCGGCCCCCGCTAACCTGAGCCCCAGCACACGATGGCCCGCTCCCTCGGCATCCATCTCCGGCCCGACGGCTTTTCCTACGTGCTGCTCGACGGCAGCGCCCGCAAGTGGTCGCTGCTCGGCCGGGGCGAGGGAGGGCTGGACCCCGACGAGGCCGATCCCGCCGCCGCCCTGGCCGCCTCGCTCGAGCAGGGACTGAAAGGGGCCGGTCTGCGTCGGAACGACCAGGTCGTCCTGACCCTGCCCTCGAACGACGCGGTCCTGCGCGAGCTGAGCCTGCCTTTCAGCGACCGCGACAAGATCCACCAGGTCCTCAAGTTCGAGGTCGAGTCGGATCTCTACCACCTCGACATCGACGAGGTGGTTTGCGACTACCTCGAACTGGCCGACGACCGCGCCACCGCCACCCTCCTGGTCGCCGCCCAGCCCAAGAGTCGGATCGGCGTCGCGCTCGAGGTGGCCCAGGAGGCCGGCCTGGACCCGCCGGTGCTCGACCTCGACCTCGGCGCCCTTGCCGTCGCCGTCGGCACGATCCCGCCGGATCCGGAGCAGCCGGAGGCCCTGCAGGCCTCGCTCTACGTGGACTCCTTCGCCAGCCTGCTCCTGGTCCACGCGCCCGAAGGGCTGCGGGCGGCGCGGAAGATCCCGCTCGGCTGGCGGGAACTCGGCCGGGGACTGGTCGAGGAAGCGGCCGCGGCCGCGGGCGAGCCGGAGACGGCGGCCCTCGAGGTGCAGACGGCCGACGAGGAGGCCGCGGCCGGCGGGCCGGCGGCGCCGGTCGAGGCCGAGGAGCCGGCCGAGGAGGCGCCCCGGCCGCTGTTCGGCGCCGACGCCGGTCTGCCGCTGCGGCTGGGCCTGGACGAGGTCCTCGACCGCTGCCCGGACGAGGCGCGGGCCTCCTTCCTCCGCCGGCTCTCGGCGGAGGTCCGGCGCGGCCTGGCCGCCCTCGGCGGCCCGACGGTCAGCCGCATCCACCTGCTCGGGGCCGACGTGCCCGGGCTGGCCGAAGCCCTCCAGCAGCGGCTCGGTTTCCCGACCGCCCGCTTCGAGCCGGCCGGCGAGGGGG
>RFGR01000036.1 GCA_003696625.1 Planctomycetota bacterium | reverse complement strand
GGCCGCCGCCGCCCCATCCCCCCGCCAGAAACCCCGATCCGGCCACCCTCCACCCATGCCCACCATCGAATCCACCCCCGACTTCGTCCGCTCGATCTACACCCGGATGCGGGAGCGCCTGGAGGTCGTCCGCGGCCGCCTGAACCGGCCCCTCACCCTGGCCGAGAAGATCCTCTTCGGCCACCTCGACGACCCGGCCGGCGCCGATCTCGATCCCGGCAAGGCCTACCTGATGCTCCGGCCCGACCGGGTGGCGATGCAGGACGCGACCGCCCAAATGGCGCTGCTCCAGTTCATGTCGGCCGGCCGCGACGAGGTGGCGGTGCCCTCGACCGTCCACTGCGACCACCTGATCCGGGCCCACGTCGGCAGCGAGCAAGACCTGGCGACTGCGAACGAGGAGAACCGGGAGGTCTACGACTTCCTCGAGTCGGTCAGCGCCCGCTACGGCATCGGTTTCTGGAAGCCGGGCAGCGGCATCATCCACCAGGTCGTGCTCGAGAACTACGCCTTCCCGGGGGGCATGATGATCGGCACCGACAGCCACACCGTGAACGCCGGCGGCCTGGGCATGCTGGCGGTCGGGGTCGGCGGCGCCGACGCGGTCGATGTGATGGCCGGCTTCCCCTGGGAGGTGCTGCAGCCGAAGCTGATCGGGGTCAAGCTGACCGGCAGCCTGCAGGGCTGGGCGGCGCCGAAGGACGTCATCCTCAAGCTCTGCGGCATCCTCACCGTCAAGGGCGGCACCAACCACATCGTCGAGTTCTTCGGGCCCGGCTGCGCCTCGCTCTCCTGCACCGGCAAGGCCACGGTCTGCAACATGGGGGCCGAGCACGGCGCCACCACCTCGACCTTCCCGTTCGACGAACGCATGGCCGCCTACCTGCGGGCGACCGGGCGGGCCGAGCTGGCGGCGCTGGCCGAGGAGAACCTCGACCTGGTCACCGCCGACCCCGAGACCGCCGCCGAGCCCGAGAAGTACTACCACCGGGTGATCGAGATCGACCTCGACGCCCTCGAGCCGCACCTGGTCGGGCCGCACACGCCGGACCTGGCCCGGCCGATCTCGGCCATGGCCGAGGCGGTGAAGAAGGAGGGCTACCCGGCCGAGATCACCGCGGCCATGATCGGCTCCTGCACCAACTCCTCCTACGAGGACGTCGGCCGAGCGGTGGACGTCGCCCGCCAGGCGGCGGCGCACGGCGCTCGCAGCAAGGCCAGGCTGATGATCTCGCCCGGCTCGGAGATGGTCCTGGCCACCATTCGCCGCGACGGCCAGGCCGAGGTCCTGGAGCGGGTCGGCGCCACCGTGCTGGCCAACGCCTGCGGCCCGTGCATCGGCCAGTGGCAACGCGACGACATCGAGAAGGGAACCCCGAACTCGATCGTCACCACCTTCAACCGCAACTTCCCGGCCCGCAACGACGCCAACCCGGAGACCCTGGCCTTCATCGGCAGCCCGGAGATCGCCGTCGCCCTCGGCCTGGCCGGCCGCCTCGACTTCAACCCGCTGACCGACGAACTCGAGGGCCCGGACGGCGCCCGCTGGAAGCTCGAGCCGCCGGGTCCGGCGCCCGACATTCCGGCCGAGGGCTTCATCGGCACCGGCGCGGGCTACCAACCGCCGCCGGCCGACCGCTCGGCGGTCGAGGTGAAGGTCGATCCGGCCAGCGAGCGGTTGCAGATCCTGACCCCGTTCGAGCCGATCCCGCTCGAGAAGTATCGGGGCATGCCGCTGCTGCTCAAGACCAAGGGCAAGACCACCACCGACCACATCAGCCCGGCCGGACCGTGGCTGCGCTTCCGCGGCCACCTCGACAACATCTCGAACAACATGTTCACCGGCGCGATCAACGCCTTCACCGGCGCCCGCGGCAGGACCCGGAACCTCGACACCGGCGAGAGCGACGTCGAGGTGCCGAAGGTGGCCCGGTACTACAAGGCCAAGGGCCAGCCTTGGGTGGTGGTCGGCGACGAGAACTACGGCGAGGGATCGAGCCGCGAGCACGCCGCGATGTGCCCGCGCCATCTCGGGGCCGCGGCGGTGATCGTGCGCAGCTTCGCCCGCATCCACCAGACCAACCTGAAGAAGCAAGGCGTCCTGCCGTTCACCTTCGTCGACCCGGCCGACTACGAGAAAGTGCAGGAGGAGGATCGGGTCGATCTCGAAGGCCTGGAAGAGCTGGCCCCCGGCAGCACCGTCTGGGCGGTCTTCCGCCACGCCGACGGCGGCAGCGACCGGGTCGAACTCCGGCACACCCTGAACGAGGAACAGATCGGCTGGTGGCGGGCCGGCAGCGCCCTGAACACGATTCGAAAGGGTTGAAGGCCGCCCACGGGCGCCGGTACAAGCCGGAGGACATGTCCGCGGGGAGGTCCGGGGATTCCCCCCTATCTCCCCGCGAGGGTTACACTTAGCGGCCGTTTCCGACCGCGTCCTCCCGATCATGCGCTCCCCCGCCTCCCTGCTGCTGCCGCTCCTGCTGGCCGCCCCGGCCGTCGCCCAGGATCCCGCCCCCGCCCAGGAGCCGGTCCTGCTGCCCTGGAACACCCGGAACCGGGTGGCCGATCCGACTCCGGTCCGCTTCCGGCTGGATTTCCAGGAGACCACCATCGGCGCCTCCGAGGATCTCGGTCTGCTCGGTCTGCACGTCGATTTCCTCGAGCCGTTCCAGACCTGGCCGGGCATCTATCTCGGCGCCGGCGGCTTCACCGCCGTGACCGGCAACCGCGGCGGCTTCCTGGCCGGCGGCCTCGAAGGCGGCCTGCGCTTCGCCGCCAGTGACACCTTGTCGTTTGACGCCGGTCTCTTCGCCGGGGTCGGCAAGGGCCGCAGCGTCCCGACCGGCGACGGGTTGGTGCTGCGTCAGCACTTCGGCGCCCAGTACCAGCTCGACAACGACCTCGGCCTGCGCCTGGAGGTGTCGAACATCGACTTCCCGACCGGCAACGGCGGCGACGTCCAGCTCTCGGCCGGCCTGGCCTGGATGATGCGGCCGTGGGTGGCGCGGAACGAACTCCGTGACCGCCGCGCCTATCCGGCGACCGAGACCTCCATGCTCGAGCGGATGCGCTTCGGCGCCGGTGTCACCGGCCTGTTGGTGGACTCCGGCTCACGACGTACGAACGGGGCCGCCTTCGGCGAGGACATCGCCCTGCCCTTCGCCCGGGCCGACCTGTTCGTCGATCCCAACCTGTTCCTCACCTTCAGCGGCGGCGGCGTCCCCCAGGGCGAGAGCAAGGGCTACGCCCAGGTCTTGGCCGGCGTCGGCTACGTGCTGCCGCTCACCGATCCCCGCTTCGCCTTCGAGGGCACCCTCCAGTTCGGCGGCGGCGGCGGCGGCGGCGTCCAGACCGGCGGCGGCCTGCTGATGCAGCCGGCGATCGCGGCCCGGATCGGGCTGGCGCCGCAGGTCAGCGCCGGCCTCACCCTGTCCCGGCTGATGGCGCTGGACGGCGACGCCGACTTCGACGCCACCGGCATCGGGGTCAACCTGGCCTTCACCACCGGCCTGCCGGACTACCGTCCGGCGACCCGCGGCGTGCTGCTTCCGGACCAGACGCCGCTGAGCCTCTGGGGCCTGGAGGTGGTGCACCGGACTTATATCGTCGATTCCGGGGTGCGGCTCGACAACGGCCGGCTGATGCCGGACACCTTCAACACCATGGGCGCCGGCCTGGCCTTCCCGCTGACTCCGGAGATGGAGGTCACGGCCCAGGCCTTCGGCGGCTACGACGGCCTGCCCGGCGGCTACGCCGAGGGCTGGTTGGGCGCCCGCTACCGCCACCTCTTCGCCGGCCACCCGAGCGCCCCGCAGTATCAGGTGGTCCTCTCCGGCGCTCTCGGCGGCGCCGGCGGCGGCGGCATCAACAACGGCGACGGCGCCATGTGGGATCTGCGCGGCGGGCTCGGTTTCATTCTGTCGCCGACCATCGGGCTCGACCTCAGCCTCGGCCGCACCGCCGCGGTGGACGGCCTGTTCGAGGCCTGGTCGTTCCAGTTCGGCCTGAACTGGCACTTCGGCCTGCCGATCGCCCAGGGCTGAGGCTACACTCGGCCCGGGGGCGGGGCGGTGCCGCCCTCGCTCCTCGATGCAGCCTCTTCCGCGTCTCCGCCCGTCCGTTCTCGCCTTCCTGGTCGCCGCGGCCGCGGCCTTGCCGGCGCAGCAGGGTGACGGTCTCCAGGCGCTCGCCGGTGGACCGGCGATCGACCCGCAGGACCCGGGCGCCGGTCCCGCCAATCGCGCATGGGTCGCCGATCCGGTGTCGGTCCGGGTGCGGATGAGCTACGAGGGCACCAAGGTCAACGACCGGGAGCGGCTGGGGCTGTTCGGCCTCCACTTCGACCTGCTCGACATCTGGAGCGCGATCCCCGGTCTCTATGCCCACGTCGGCGGCTACGGCGCCGCCGGCGGCGGCCGCGGCGGTCTCTTCACCGGCGGCTTCGGCCTCGGCTGGCGCTACGACCTGGGCGACGACCTCGAGCTCGACGCCAACCTGTTCTTCGGCGCCGGCGGCGGCGGCAACGCGCCCCAGGGCAGCGGCCTGATGGTGCGCGAGGCGCTCGGGCTGGAGTACGCGGTCAACCAGCGGCTGGGGCTGCGGGTCGAGGCGGCCAACATCGAGTTTCCGGACGGCGACATCGGCGGCCGCCAGGTCGTCGCCGGGCTGAGCTGGAAGGGACGGCCGTGGATCGCCCGCAACGACATCGACGCGGTCCGCGCCTATCCGGCGACCCCGGCGCCCGAGCCGAGCCGGATCCGGGCCAGCCTGTCCGGCACCAGCTACCAGCCCTTCAACCAAGCCCGGCGCACGAACGGCCGCCGGCTGACGGACGACATCGGCCTGATCGGCGTGCGCGGCGACTGGTTCCTCGACCGGCGCTTCTTCGTCACGATGTCCGTGCACGGCGCCCTGACCGGCGACGTCGACGGCTACGCCCAGCTGTTCGGCGGCCTCGGCTACGCTCTGCCGCTCGGCTGGGGCATCGACCTCGAGGGCGCGCTGCGGCTCGGTGCCGGCGGCGGCGGCGGGGTGGACACCGGCGGCGGTTTCCTCGCCCAGCCCACCCTCGGCCTGCGCGCCAACTTCAACCCGACCACCAGCTTCGCGATCCAGGGCGGCCGCCTCTACTCGCTCAACGGCACCTTCGACGCCGAGGTGATCACCGCCGAGCTGGGCTTCACCACGAACACGATCAGCTACTCGCCGGGCATCCCGGGGCTGCGTGTCCCGGACGGCACGCCGCTTTCCTTGTGGCAGGTCGAGGTGAAGAACCGCACCTACTTCCCGGCCGCCGGGACCACCCTGAAAAGCGGCCAGGGCATGAAGACGGTCCACGCCCTCGGCCTCGGCCTGGCCTACCCGCTGGCCTGGGACCTCGACTTCACCGGCGAGGGCTTCGGCGCCTGGGCCGGCGACATCGGCGGCTACGCCGAGGGTTGGTTCGGGTTGCGGCTGCGTCATGGCTTCCGGCGCCTGCCCGGCACCGAGGGGATCCTGGGCGTCGCGGTCGGCGCCGGCGGCGGCGGCGGGGTCGACGTCGGCGACGGGCTGCTCTTCAACG
This sequence comes from Planctomycetota bacterium, assembly GCA_003696625.1. GTDB lineage: Bacteria > Planctomycetota > UBA1135 > UBA1135 > UBA1135 > J029. Next base: position 7,035 of record RFGR01000036.1, on the reverse strand, counting down.
GCCGGGCCGGTCTCGGCTGGCTGCTGTCGCCGAGTTCGGCGCTCGAGCTGACGCTCGGCTACACCGACGCCTACAACGGCGGCTTCGGCGCCTACACGGTTCAGCTGGGCATGAGCTACCGCTTCGCCCTGCCGGTCGCGCACTGACCATGACCGAGCAGCGGATCGTCCTGGTCACCGGTGCCGGCAGCGGCATCGGCCGCGCCACCGCCGAGCGCTTCGCCCGCGAGGGTTGGCGGGTGGTGGCGATCGGCCGTCGGGCCGGCAAGCTGGCGGAGACGGCGGCCGCGCTCACCGCCGCCGGCGGCCTCTGCGAGACGGCGCCGCTCGACGTGGCCGAGCCGGGCGCGATGGCCGAGCTGGCGACGCGGGTGGCGGCCGAGCACGGTCGGATCGACGCCCTGGTCGCCAACGCCGGCATCGCCTACGCCCGCGAGGCGGCGCTCGAGACCACCGACGAGGACTGGAACGAGACCCTGCGCATCAACCTGACCGGGGTGCACCGCTCCTGCACCGCGGTGCTGCCGCACATGATCGCGCGCGGCGCCGGGGCGATCGTGACCGTGGCCTCGATCGCCGGCCAGGTCGGCATGGCCCGGCGCGGCAGCTACGGCCCGAGCAAGGCCGGCGTGATCGGCTACACCCGCAACCTGGCCATCGACTACGCCCCCCACGGCATCCGCGCCAACGCCGTCTGCCCCGGCTTCATCGAGACCGACATCAACCGCGCCTCGCTCGCCGCGCTGCCGCGGGAGGAGTACGCCGCGCTGGTCGCCAAGCACCCGCTCGGTCTCGGCCGGCCGGAGGACGCCGCCGCCGCGATCTTCTTCCTGTGCAGCGACGACGCCCGCTGGATCACCGGCGTGGATCTGAGCGTGGACGGCGGCTTCACCGCCTGGTGAGGCCGGGACGGGAGGGCGGCACCGTTATTCCGGCGGCCAGGCCGGCGGCTCGCAGGGCGTGCGGCGGCCGGCGTCGGCGTAGGCGAGCTTCGGATCGGCGGTCGGCTCGGGGGCCTGGGCGCCGTACCGCGCCGCCAGCTCGCTGGCCGGGTAGAAGACCTCGTGCTTCCCCTCGCCGGGCCGGTGGCCGATCGCGAGCAGCGCGCAGGGGCCGTCCCCGCCGCCGACGAAGACGTGCGTCACCCCCGCGGGCAGGTGGACGAAGTCCCACGCCTTCAGCTCGCGCTCCTCGTCGTTCACGAGCAGGGTGCAGCGGCCGGACAGGACCAGGAAGTCCTCCTGGGCGTTCTCGCGGTGGTAGCGGCAGTTCGGCTTGCCGGGCGCGAGCACGAACAGGTGGATGCCGGTCTGCGGGAAGGGGTCGGCCACGTCGAAGGCCGCCGCCCGGCCGAAGTGCTCGGAATCCACCCACATCGCCTCGGCTACGTTCTTGACGAACCAGCCGTCCTTCCTCTCCTCGATCATCGCTTCCACTCCTCGCCGGGCAGGATCCGGCGCATGAACTCGTCGAACAGCGGCACGGTGAAGGCGGTGTCGCCGTGGCTGGGGCTCCAGATCATCCCCTTGGCGATGAGCTGGCTGCGGGTCGGCGCGAGCGAGGTGACCTTCCGCCCCAGCGCCTCGGCGATGTCGCCGGAGCGGTGCGGGCCGGGTCCCAGCTCGGCCATACCGCGAAGATAGCGCTTCTCGATCGGGGTGAGCCGGTCGAAGCGGACGCGGAAGAAACTCTCGTCCAGCGCCGCCACCGCCAGTTCCGAGGCCGCCTCGACGTCGGCCAGAGTGATCGGCGAGCGCTCGGCCACGTCCCAGGCGTGCTTGCCCCATTCCTGCAGGAAGTAGGGGTAGCAGGCGGTGCGCTCCAGGATCCGTTCGAGCGCGGCGGGCTCGATCGACTCGCCCTCGTCCTCGATCGGCTTGACGATGGCGCGGGCGGCCGCCGGCGGCGGCAGCGGCCCGATCTCGGGAAAGTCGAACAGCCGCTCGGCGTAGGATTTGGCCTGGCCCATCCGGCCGCGCAGGAGCGGCAGACCGGCCCCGGCCAGCACCACCGGCAGCTGCCGCTGGGCGCAGCGGTGCAGCGCGGTGATCAGGGCGGCGAGTTCCTCCTCCTTGACGTACTGGAGTTCGTCCACGAACAGCGCCAGCGCGGTGCCGGCGCGGCCGGCGGCGGCGCCGACCGTCTCGAGCAGAACCTGTAGGTCGTGCTCGAGGTCGCCGTTGTCGGCCAGTCCAGGCTCGGGCGGCAGGTCGAGGCCGACCTCGATGTCCTGGAACTTCATCTTCATCCCCTGGACGAAGCCGGCCAGGGCCTGCAGCGCGCGCCGGGCGTGGTCCTTGGCCGCCGCGATCCGCGACAGCCGCAGCAGCGCTAGCCGCAGCTCCGGCGCCAGGATCGCCGGCAGCGAGCGGTGCTCGGGGGCCTCGATGCGGACGGTCTGGATCCCGGCCGCTTCGGCGTCGAGCCGGATCCGGTCGAGCAGGACCGTCTTCCCCACCCCGCGCAGCCCGACCATCAGCACCGACTTGGCCGGCCGGCCGCGTCGGACGCGCTCGAGCGCCACCCGCACCTGCTCGCGCAGCGGGTCGCGGCCGGCGAGTTCGGGCGGCGGGGCGCCCGCGCCCGGGGCGAAGGGGTTGGTGACCGGGTCCACGCGAGGATGATAGCGGGTTTAGTCGAGTTTAGTCACGACAAATAAAACACGCAAAATTCCCTGAAAACCAGAAGAAACCGCCCTTTCCGGGCCCCACGGGCGGCCCCGGCCGGAGCCGTCCCCGCCGCGGACCCCCGGCCCAACCGGCCGCGCCGGGCCGATCCAGTAGGTCGGGCCGGCCCGCGGCACTCCGCCGAGCGACCGGCTGACCTCCCCCTGCCGGCCGGGAATCGGCGCGGGAGGCCCCCGCTGGATCAGCCTCGTTCCTTCAAATCGGCCAGGATCCGGCGAATCCGGCGATCCGCCTCGCGGCCGGCCTCCGACCGGCCGGGGCATTCCGTCAAGAGATCCTCGAGGGTCGCTCGATGTTCGGCCAGGACATCGGGGGCGATCACGCCCAGGTTCCGAACCGTGCCCAGCAGCATCAGCCGGGCGTTCAGGCTCGGCGGTTCGGCCTGGACGAGGGTCATCGCCGTGGCCAGGAAGTCGTCGAGGCCGTAGAGAGCCGACCGGTCGCTCCCTTCGGTCACGGACGTCTCCAGGGTAAGGCACTGATCGAGTGCGACCAGATAAATCGGGTAGTTCTGGAAAGGTAGGTGAAGGTACCAGTCCGGGGCATCTTGCAACTTCAGCCGGCGCCCCTCGAAGAAGATCCCCGCCAATTCGGCGGAGAGTTTCACCGAGGCGAGGTCCGCCTGGAGAGGGTCGAACTCCACCTTCACCTCCTCGGCCTTCTCCTTCCCGTTCGGGTCGATGAGCCGAGCGGACAGGAGCCAGCGATCGGGACCTTGCCGAAGGACCGTCAGGATCACCACCAGGTCCACCTCTTCGCCGGATTTCCGGAGGATGTTCAAGAACGGTTCCTCGTCGATGTCGGCGAAAGTGGCCCAGCCCCTCCGCCCCACGCGAAGGAGGCACGCGCTCAACCGGACGCTGGTCCGGAGTCGGAATCTCTCGACCAGGAAGAGCGGAACCGCCCGACCCAGCAGCGGGCCCAGTTGGGCGATGAGGGCCTGCTCCCTGGGATCCGGCGCCGGATGGCCGCCCGACATGTCCATCAGGGAACCGACGACCATCACCCGATAGGGAGTGCCGCCCACCTCCGGCAGAGGCGGCAACCAATCCTGATCCCGTGGGAACCACACGGGACGGTCCACGACCACCCTCGAGATCTCGGGGATCTCGGACGCAGGCTCCTGCGCCGGCGATCCGGGAGCGACGGTCTGCGCAAGCAGAAAAGGGCCGAGGAGAAGACCGACGATCAGCGCCATGGCCAGAGAATGGAAGCCCATACCTCTGCTAGGGAGGCGGCCACGCGATCCTGACAGGATTTCTCCGGCCCGGGTTTCAAGCGCCCGGACCGGCTGTGCCGGGCTCCTCGGCCCAGACCGCCAGTTCGTTGCCGCTCGGGTCGAGGAAGTGGAAGCGGCGGCCGCCGGGGAAGGAGAAGGGCTCGACCACGATCTCCCCCCCGGCGGCGCGGACCGCCGCGAGGGAGGCCTCGAGGTCTTCGGAGTAGAGGATCACGAGCGGGCCGCCGCGGCTCACCTCGGCGGCCGGCCGCAACCCGCCGGCCTCGCCGGAGCCGCGGCGGATGCCGGCGTAGTCGGGCCCGTAGTCGTTGAACTCCCAGCCGAAGGCGGCGGCGTAGAAGCGCTTGGCCGCCGCCAGGTCGGTGACCGGGATCTCGATGTAGTCGATCGCGTGCGGGACGTGGGCGGGCGTGGCCTCGCACATCGCCTTGAGGATGGCCAGCGCCCGCGGGTAGAGCTTGTCCAAGTAGGCGACGAAGTCCGGCAGGGACTCGACCTCCACCTTCACCTCGGTGCCGCCGCCGGGCGCGTCGGCGAAGTGGTAGTTCTCGTAGGCCGGCGCCCAGGCGCGCACCGCTTCGCTGGTGGTGTCCTCCCGGCCGTCGCGGATCTCGCCCAAGTGGCGGATCGAGACGAATTCGTGGAGGCGGTTCTCGGCGATCTCGGCCACCATGCCGTCGCCCTTCGGGTCGAGAAATCGGATCCGGGCTCCCTGCTCCCAGGAACCTTCGTAGTAGGTGCCGGCGCAGAAGGGGGCGGTCCAGCGCCGATAGCTCTCGGGGCCGAGCATCAGCTCCCAGACCAGCGCCCGCGGCGCGGCGATCGCCACCTGGTAGGCGAGGGTCGTCTTCATGAGGTGACCAGGTTAGCGACGGCGATCCGTTCGGCGACCACGCGCTCGCGGCGCGCCCGCAGCTACGGGCAGTAAGAAGGTGCCTACCTGCTGGGCTACTCTGGCTTTCCCAAAGCCCGACCGAGCACCCGGTAGAGCGCTTCCAGGCCGGATCCGATGGTAGCTCCCAAGACAAGACCAACCAGAGGCGTGAGAACGAACGTGACAACGCCGCCTATTGTTCCTGCCTAAGGTATGAATTCATTCGCAATGCCGGCTCCCACCATGGCGGCAGGCACGCATGCGACGACGCCAACAATCAGGCCCACGGCAGCACCCAATTGACGCCAGCGTGAGAACCTAAGTGCCATAGGCCGGCGAGCCGAGTCGCTCATGTTCAGCCAACCACGATTGGACAGCCCTGTCCATCGTAAGGCAGGAGTTCTATGGAATCTGGGAACCAGGAAGGGCCGGTTCTCGGCAATTGTACACCGGTGGCCGGGACAGCTTCTGCTCGAGCGCGGTCAACAGGTTCGCGTTCCTCGCCCTCACCAACAGGTCGGCTCGGGGTTCCTGAGGAACCTCTGCCGGTCGCATCGCCGCCACCGGCTGCGGACTCGGACCGCGTTGTCGGGACTTCCTCATCCGCCTCCTCCGCGCGCCGCGGCCCACGCCGTCGGCCGGAACAGCGACAACCCCACGGCCGCCAGCGCGGCGAAGGATGCGCCGACGAGGAAGGTGGCGCCGGCGCCGCACCGGCTCCACAGCCACCCGGCCAGGACGCTGGCCAGCAGGAGCGCGCACCCGGTCACCATGTTGAACCAACCGAAGGCGGTGCCGCGCAGCTCGACCGGCGCCGAATCGGCGACCAGCTTGGCGAGCAATCCTTGCGTGAGCGCCAGGTGCAGACCCCAAAACGCCGCGCCGAGGAAGACGGTCCCAGGCCGGGCGGCCAGCGCGAGCACGACGTCGGCACCAACCAGCACGCCCAACCCCAACAGCAGGAGCGTGCGGGCGGGGATGCGGTCGGCGGCGGCGCCGGCGGGATAGGCGGCACCGGCGTAGACCAAGTTCATCGCCACGAGGATTCCGGGCACATAGGCCATCGCGAGTCCGACGTCGTAGCCGCGCAGGATCAAGAAGGCCTCGCTGAAACGCGCCAGGGTGAGGAGCGCCCCAAGCGCAACGACCAGCCAGTAACCCCGCGGCAGCCGGCCGGCGCCGCGAAGGGTCAGGCGGAGCCCCGGCGGGGATCCGGCTGCGGCCCTCTCGGGCTCGAGCACCGCCACGATCAGCAACAGAACCGCCAGGAACGCCGGCACGACCGCCACCCACAAGACCGCGCGGACGTCGTTCGCGAACAGGGCCATGAACTCCACGGCCAGCAGCGGTCCGAGGCAGGCGCCGACGGAATCCAGGGCCTGACGCAGACCGTAGGCCGCGCCCCGAAGCCGCGGCGGCACGAGGTCCGCCACCAGCGCGTCGCGGGGAGCGCCGCGGATTCCCTTGCCGATGCGATCGACGAAGCGGGCGCCGAACACCCACTCGATCCCGGCCGCCAGCGGAAAGAACGGCTTGGTCAAAGCGCTCAACCCGTAGCCCAACAGGACGACGGGCTTCCGTCGTCGGCAGGTATCACTGACCGCTCCCGAGAACACCTTGGTGAGGGCGGCGGTCGCCTCGGCCACCCCCTCGACGACCCCGATCGCCGCGACCGAGGAGTGGAGCACGGCGGCCAGGAACACCGGCAGGAGACCATGAACGAGTTCGGACGAGACGTCCATGAACAACGAGACCAGCCCCAGGGCCCAGATGCCTCTCGGCAGGGTTTGGACTGAGCCCGCCGGTCCGGCCGGGTCCGGCCGGTGCGTGAACGGCTTTCCTTCCTTCAAGCTCGGTGCAGGGCGGCGGATCCAGCCGCGCCGCGGAAAGCGGGGGAACGCACCCTCGCCGCTCAGGGACGATAGCGGAACGCCAGCCGCGTGCTCAGCTCGCAGGCGGCGGTGTCCAGGGCTTGCAGCACGAGGTACCGGCCGGCGAAGGAGGCCGGCACCGCCAGGGTCAGGCTGGCGGAACCGGTCGCGTCCGCAGTCACGGTGGCGAGCGGATGCGGATCCGCAACGTCCCAGTGCAGCCCGCCGCAGCCGCCGGCCGGCGGGCCGGGGCCGAGGGTCGTGCCCCAGACCACGCTCAGGCCGGCGCCGGGAGTGGCGTGCCGCAGTTCGATGCCGTCGGTGCCGCCGGCGCGGCCGGTGGTCGGGCCGAGGATGTGGAAGC
>RFGR01000035.1 GCA_003696625.1 Planctomycetota bacterium | reverse complement strand
CCCGGCCGCCTGCCGGCCGCGGCCGCCCCAGCGCTCCAGCTCCTCTGGGTGTCGGCCGCCGGCGGTTTCCTACTGCTGGCGCCGCCGACCGGCCGGGGCGACCTGCCGGTGGCCCCGCCGACAGGACCGCCGCCGCCGGCTGGCAGCCCGAACGTCCTCCTGGTCACCTGGGACACGGTCCGGGCCGACAGCCTGCCGCTCTACGGCGGCGGCGGCCTCGACACCCCGGCCCTGGACCGCCTGGCGGCCGAGGGGGTCCTGTTCGAGGACTTCCAGGCGGTGGCGCCGATCACCGGCCCGGCCCACGCTTCGATCTTGACCGGGCTCTTCCCGCCCGAACACGGCCTGCGCTCGAACGGCGACCAGCTGCCGTCCGACGTCACCACTCTGGCCGAGCGCTTCGCCGCCGCCGGCTACGCGACCGGCGGCTTCGTCTCTGGCTTGCCGGTCACGGCCCAGTTCGGATTCGACGCCGGCTTCCAGGCCTTCGACGGCCGGACCGCCGACCGTCCCGGCCCGGTCCTGCTACGCAGCCTGATCTTCACCAGCACCCTGGTCGAGCGGCTGCTGCCGGCCGAGTGGCAACCGCCGCCTTCGGAGACCCCGGGCGAGGTCACCCTCGCCCGCGCCCGGCGCTGGCTGGCCGGGGTGGAGCGCCCCTGGTTTCTCTGGGTGCACTTCTACGACGCGCACTTTCCCTACCGGCCGCCGGCGCGGTTCCTGGCGGCGGTCCGCGCCCGCGCCGCCGAGGGGCCGGCGCCGGTCGATCCCGAACTCGCCGATTCCTGGGTCGCCCAACGCGGGGAGATCGCCTGGCTCGACTTCCTGCTCGGCGAGCTGCTCGCCTCGGCGGCGGCACGGGATCCGGGCCTCGCCCACACCGTGGTCGCCCTGACCGCCGACCACGGCGAGTGTTTCGGCGAGGGCGGCCTGCGCTGTTCGCACCACCGATCGCTGTTCCAGGCCACCCAGCACGTCGCCGCCGTCGTCCGGCCGCCGGCCGCCGCCGCGGGTTATCGACGCGGCCTGCGGGTCGCCGCCACCTCCAGCCAGGTGGACCTGGCGCCGACCCTGATCGAGCTGGCCGGTCTGCCGGCGGAGGCCGCCGGCCACGGCCGCAGTCTGGTGCCGTTGCTCCGCGGCGAGGAACTGGAGCCCTGGCCGGAAGGGGTCTACCAGGAGGCCTTTCAGCGCCAGCTCGGGCAGGACCGGCGCAGCGCCTGGCGGTCCGGGGAGTGGACCCTGACCGTGGACCGCTCGGGCCGGGAGGCGCTCCTCCACGCCGAGCGCGGCCAGGTGCCGCCGGCGGAGGCCGACCCGGTCCTGGTGGCCGGTCTGCGACAGCGGCTGGAGTCCTTCCTGGCCGGGATCGAGGAACGGGCCGGCGCCTCCGCGGCCGATCCGGGCGCCGAACGGGCGCTGGAGGGCCTCGGCTACACCGGCGACGGTTCCTAGTCCTCGACCTTGCGGAAGATCAACGAGGCGTTCATCCCGCCGAAGCCGAAGGAGTTGCACATCGCCACCCGGGTCGGGTGGTCGCGGGCGACCAGCGGCACGTAGTCGAGATCGCAGGCCTCGTCCGGATCGTGCAGGTTGAGGGTCGGGTGGACCTTGTTCCGGCGCAGGCACTCGATGGTGGCGATCGCCTCGGCGGCCCCGGCGGCGCAGATCAGGTGGCCGATCATCGACTTGGTGGCCTGGATCGGGATCTTCCCGGCCCGCTCGCCGAACACGGTCTTGATCGCCTTGGTCTCGACCGGGTCGTTCAGGCGGGTGCCGGTGGCGTGGGCGTTGATCGCGTCCACCTCGTCCGGACCGATGCCGGCGTCGGCCATCGCCCGCTCCATGGCCTGGACGGCACCGCGGCCTTCCGGGTGCGGCTCGGTGATGCCGAAGGCGTCGAGCGAGCTGCCGAAGCCGGCCACCTCGGCCAGAATGGGGGCGCCGCGTTCGCGGGCGTCCTCCAGGCGCTCGAGGATGACGATGCCGGCGCCTTCGCCCATCACGAAGCCGTCGCGGTCGCGGCTGAACGGCTTCGGCGCCTTCTCCGGTTCCTCGTTCTGAGTGCTGAGGGTGCAGAGCTTGGAGAAGGCGGTGATGCCGATCGGATTCACTTCCGAGTCGGTGCCGCCGGCCATGGCCCAGCGCTGACGGCCGCCGGCGACGTCGTGATAGGCGGCGCCGATGGCGTCGGCGCCGGCGGCGCAGGTGGAGATCATCACCCGCGGCGCGGCCTGCAAGCCGTAGATGTGGCTGAGCTTGTGGGCGGACAGGTCGGCCGGCATGTGCAGGGTCATCAGCCGGTCGGCCAGGGTCTCGGGCAGGACGAAGTCGGGCAGCTTCATCTCCGCCCACTTGGCGACGTCGAAGATCTCGAGGCCGACGCCGAGGCTGACCCGGCCGCCGCCGCGCGGCTCCGAACCGCAGGCGGTGGCCCGCTCCCAGGCTTGGCGGGCGGCCTCGACCGCGAAGGTCATCTTGCGGTCGCCGGTCCAGGGGCCGTCCCACTTCACCTCGGCGGCGATGGTGGTCGGCAGCCCGGAGGCGTCGAAGGTGGTGATCGGGCCGGCCCCGGAGCGGCCGGCGACCAGGGCGTCACCGAACTCCTCGGGCGAGTTGCCGTTGGGCATCAGACAGCCCATGGCGGTGATGACGACGCGGTGCTGCTTCATGCCAGGACCTCCCAGCGGCTGCGGACGCGGATGCCGGTGCGGGTGTCGGCCTGGTGGCGCAGCTCGCCGGGGGCGGCGGCGGCCAGGCTCATCGGCAGCGAACTCGGGCCCCAGTAGGCGTCCGAGCAGGGGCCGGGCGGCTCGAAGCGCTCGTCGAACTCCGGCTCCTCGAGCAGCGGGTCGAAGGGGGTGTAGTCGATCGCCAGCTCGGCCAAGCGGGCGCGCGGGGCGGCGCCGCGGGCGGCCGCCGCCTCGGCCGTCTCCAGGACCAGGACGCCGGCGCCCGAGCGGAGCCGCTCGGCCGGCACCGGTCGTTGGATCCGCTCGAAGTGGAAGCGGACCATGTCGTTGTCCTGATCGGCGACGCCGACGACCAGCGCCAAGCGGCAATCGCCGTCCCGCAGGGAGCGGATCGCTTCCTCCAAAGCCAGATAGAACTCGCCGGTCTCGGCGAAGGTGACGAAGTAGGGCCCCTGGACGTCGAAGCAGGAGGAGACGAAGAAGGCGGGGGCGTTGGTCAGACTGCCGAAGGTCCAGAAGGGATTGAAGTTGAAGTAGCCGCCCTTGGCGTAGAGGGCGTCCCGGAACCGGCCCTGCTCGTCGGTCGAGTCCTCCAGCAGGGAATCCATGATCGGCGCCTTCAGCGGCACGTGGCCGACGCAGGTGTAGAGGCCGGCGGTCGGCCCGAGCGGCGCCTCCAGCCCGGCCTGCTCCAGGGCCTGGGCGGCGGCGACGATCGCCATCCGATCCCAGGGACCGACCAGCTTCCGCATCTTCCGAGTGCGGAGGAACGGGGTGGCGTCGGGCTCGGAGGCGAGGTCGCAGGAACCTGCCCCGGTGACGACGATGGGGGAGTCCGGTGAGGGCATCTCAGGCAGGGAGGGGGAGGGCGGATCCATTCCCACGAGCCGCAGGCGCTGCTAGGATCGGGCGCCGGACGGCTCCGGGAGCCGCCCAGCATACCGTCCCGCCGGGCCTCTGTCCGGCTCGGCCACTCCCTCCTCGACCCCCAGCCCGACCCTCCGAATCCCGCCGAGATGACCGACAATCAACCGCAGACCGAGATGGAGAAGCTCCTGGCCCGTGTCTGGGGCGAGGTGCTCGAGGTGGACGAGATCAGTCGGTCGGACACCTTCATCGACCTCGGCGGCGACTCGATGGACGCCCTCCAGGTCATCATGAAGATCGAGAAGGAGCTGGGGGTGAAGCTCAACCACGAGCGCCACTTCTCGCTCTCGCTCGAGCAGGCCGCCCTCGAACTCGAAGAGGACGTGAAGAAGAAGAACGGCTGAGGCCGGCGCCCGTCTGGGCGCTGCCGGTCGCTGCTATACTCGCCCGACACCGGCCCGGTCAGGATCGCCGGGAGCGCGGCCGCTCCCTCCTCGGCTCGTGCCGAGGGCTGAACACCCGGCAGATGAAGCAGTTCTTCTTCGGTCCATCCGAGACCCCGCTTCTCGGAACCCTGCACGCCCCACCCGCCGGTTCGGCCGGGCGGGTCGGCGTGCTGCTGCTCTATCCGTTCGGTAACGAGTACCTGCGCCAGCTCCGCGCCTTCAAGTTCCTGGCGGAAGGCATCGCCGGCAAGGGCTTCCCGGTCCTGCGGCTGGAGGTGACCGGCACCGGCGACGCCGGCGGCGACGACGAGGACATGGGCTTCGAACGCTGGCGCCAGGACGTCGCCGCCGGGCTCGCCGAGTTGCAGGCCCGGACCGGGGTCGAGCGCTTCGTGCTCGCCGGCCGCCGGCTCGGCGCCACCCTGGCCCTGCTCGGCGCCGAGGGCCGGGAGGGCGTCGACCGCCTCGTCCTCTGGGATCCGATCCTGCACGGCCCGAGCTGGCTCGAGCAGCTTCGTCGGGACCACGAGGAGTTCGTCACCATGTACCGCGGGGTGGACGGCAACCTGGTCATGCCCGCCCCGGGCACCGGCCCCAGCCACGCCCCGTTCGAGGCCCTCGGTCAGGGCTTCGCCGAGCGGTTGCTCGCCGACGCCCGCGCGCTCGATCTGCGCCGCGGCGTGGAACTGGCCGGCTCGCCGCGGGTGTTGGTCCTCGACTCCGGCCCCGAGCCGACCCTGGAGCCCTTCGCCGAGGCTCTGCGCGGGTGCGGCGCCGGCGAGGTCGAGTTCCACCACCTGCCCGATTCTTCGGCCCGGGACGTGGTCAACCCGCTGCGGGTCTACGTGCCGGCGAAGATGAACCGCGCCATCCAGGCCTGGCTCGCCCGCGACCGGGAGCAGGAGCAGCCGGCGGCATGAGGCCGATTCTCTTCACCTGCGAAGAGGGACCGTCCGCCCTCTATGGGATCCTGCACCCGGTTCCCGAGGGCGGCGACCTCTGCGCGGTGATCATGAACGCCGGCAACACCCACCGGGTCGGCCCGCACCGGCTCGGGGTCCGGCTGTCGCGCCGGCTCGCCGCCGTCGGTATCCCGTCGGTCCGCTTCGACCTCTCCGGGATCGGCGACTCCGACACCCGCCAGGACGGCAAGTCGCTGCGCGACCAGTGGTTCGACCAGTGCCAGGAGATCATGGGCTGGCTCGAGCGCCACCACGGCTTCCGGCGGTTCGTCTTCCTCGGCCTTTGCATCGGCGGCATCGCCAGCTTCGTGATGGCGGCCTCCGACCAGCGGGTGGTCGGCGCCGTGCTGCTGAACACCCGCGATTTCGGGCTCGAGGACGACTGGGCCGAGTTCGCCGAGATGGAGCGGCACGCCCACTTCTACTGGCGCAACGCCGCCTTCCGCTGGTCGAGCTGGAAGCGGCTGTTCACCGGCCGGTCCTCCTTCCAGCGCATTCTCACCGCCCTTCGCTTCTCCTTCCGCCGGCGGATCGAGAAGAGCGACGTGCTCGACCGCGCCCGGGCCCGCTTCCTCGAGCAGCTCCGGACGATGGAGCGGCGCGGTGTCTGTCTGCTCTGGCTCTACTCGGTCGGCGACCCGGGCCGGGACCAGCTCCGGCTGTTGCTCGGCAAGCAGGGAGGCCTCGGCGGCGCCCCCGGGCAGATCGTGCTCGAGGAGATCACCAACGCCGACCACACCTTCACCCTCGGCGCCACCCAGCGGGAGGTGCTCGACCGGATCGTCGCCTGGATGTCCGGGTTCGAGGAGCTGACCGCGCGCGTGCGCGGCGGTGTCGCGTCGGCGGCGGCCGGCCGGCCCGGTTAGGCCGGACCGAAGCGCTCCTCCCAGGCTTCCGGATGGAAGCCGACCAGCCAGTTGCGGCCGCAGCGCACGGTCGGCGCCCGCAGGTTGCCGCTCGGACCGAGGACGGCCTTATGGAAGGCCTCGTCGAGCGGGTCGCCGCCGGCCAGGTCGAAGCGGAGGATCCTGCGGCCGCGGGCGACGGTGACAGTGCGGGCGTCGGCGAAGAGATCGGGGAGGTCGTCGGGGCCGAAGCGTTCCTTGGCGGCGTTCACCGTCGCACGGACGGTGACGGCGCGCGACGCCAGGAAGGCGTCGGCGCGCTTGCACGAGGTTCAGCCCTTGCGGTGGTAGTACCAGTCGATGCGGGAGGCCATGACGGGGGTCGCGGGTCGGGAATCAGGCGGAAGGGGCGAACTTGCGCTCGACGTGGGCGATCATCTCGGCGCGGTCGGGCAGGGTGGAGACCACTTCCGGCGCCGCCGCGGCGCGGTCGAGCCAGGCGCGCAGGCGCGGCCGGGCGCCGAGGAAGGAAGCCAGGCCGGAGCGATGGTCCAGCCATTGCATCCGCACCCAGTGCGGCGCGCAGAGCAGCGGCGGCAGCTCGCCGCCGCCGTCGTCGGCCAGTTCGAGGGTCTGTTCGAGGAAGTCCAGCTCGGCCGAGAGTTCGTCGAAGCCGGGGTCGTCCGGCCGGCGCAGGGAGCGGTAGAAGGCGGGTGCCACCCGGCCGTCCCACTGGGCGACGAGCAGGCGCTCGCGGGCTTGGAGGTAGGGGTCGGCGGCCCAGGCGGAGCGCCAGCCGGCCTTGCCGGCCAGGTAGTCGCAGATCACGAACGACTCGAAGAGCGGGCCGTTTTCGTCCTCGAGCAGCGGCACGCGGCCGGTCGGGCAGAGGGCCAGGAATTCGGGGTCGCGGGCGCCGAGGTCGACCGACCGCAGCTCGCAGGCCTGGCCGGTGCGGGCGAGGACGATGCGGGCGCGCTGGGCCCAGGGACAGAGCGGGGAGTAGAACAGACGCATCGGGCGAATCAGGAGTCGGTCCGGGCGGCCAGGACGGCCTCGATCCGGTCGAGCAGATCGGCCGGGGCGAACGGTTTCTCGAGCAGATCGTACTGGCGCCCGAGCCGGTCGAGGTCGATCGGCGAGCCGCGCTGGAAGCCGGTCATCAGCAGGATGGCGGTCGCCGGGTGCTCGTCGCGGGCCAGGCGGGCCAGTTCGATGCCGCCGAGGCGGGGTAGGACGACGTCGCTGAGCAGCAGGTCGTAGCCGCCGCCGGCGCGGAGCGCCTCCAGCGCCTCCTGGCCGTCGGCCGTCGCCTCGACCCGGAAGCCGGCCTGCTCGAGAACCTGGACCAAGAGGGCGCGGATTCCTTCTTCGTCCTCGGCCAGCAGGATCCGGGCCCGGCGCGGCGCCGTCGGCACCGGGTCGCCGGCGGCGGACGGGGATGCCGGAATCGGTTGGTCACTCGCCGGCAGCCGGATGGTGAACTCGGTGCCGGCGCCGGGAGTGCTGGCGACCTCGATCCGGCCGCCGCTCTGGCTGACGATGCCGTGCACCACGGCCAGGCCGAGGCCGGTGCCGCGGCCGGCGGGTTTGGTGGTGAAGAAGGGCTCGAAGATCCGCTCGATCAGGTCCGGCGCCATGCCCTCGCCGGTATCGGCGACCCGCAGTCGGGCCTCGCCGCCGGCCTGGTCCACGCGCAGGGTGATCCGGCCGCCGTCCGGCATCGCGTCGACCGCGTTGCGGACGAGGTTGTGCAGAACCCGCTCGAACTGGGTCGGGTCGGCTTCCACGGCCACCGGTTCGGCCGGGGTCTCGACCACCAGCTCGACGCCGTCGCCGGTCAGGGGCTGGAACTGCCGGGCAGCCGTCGCCACCAGCCGCCCGAGGTCGAAGATCCGCGGCCGCAGCACCTGGAGGCGGCTGAAGGCCAGCATTTCGCGGGTCAGTTCGGTGGCGCGGGCGCTGGCCTTCTCGATCTCGGCCAGCATCGACCGGGCGTCCTCGCGGTCGCCGAGCCGGTCGGAGAGCATCGCCGTGTAGCCCTGGATCACGAGCAGCAGGTTGTTGAAGTCGTGGGCGACGCCGCCGGCCAGCTTGCCGATCGCCTCCAAGCGCTGGGCCTGGCGTAGGCGGGCTTCGAGTTCGCGCCGCTTGCCGATTTCCCGCCAGGTCACGTGCAGCAGCCGCCGGCCCTCGGTCTCGAAGGCGATCAGCAGCACCTCGACTGGGAAGATCTCACCGTCGGCGCGGAGGTGGTCCCACTCGAAGCGGTGGCTGCCGCGGGCGAAGGCGATCCGGATCATCTCCTCGGCCTTCTCCCACGAATCGCGGCCGTCCGGCTGCCGCGGCGGCGAGAACTCGGCCGGGTGGGCCAGCAGCCGTTCTTCGCCGCTGGCGTGGAAACGGCGGACCAGTTCTTCGCGGCTGGGGAAACCGAGGGTGCGGGCGGCGGCCTCGTTGCAGTCGACGAAACGGTCGCCGTCGATGATCAGGATCGCGTCCGGGCTGCGCTCGAACAGCTCCCGATAGAGGTCGGGTGCGACCCTGCCGCGCCCGGCGGGGCCGTCGGCCCCGGAGGGGGCGGGCGTGGCCACCCCCTCCTTGTAGCACAACGGGTCGGGCTCAGCCGATCGTCGCCGCCACCCCGTTGGTCAGGGCGCAGGCGGCCTGGTCGAAGGCCTGGAACCAGACCGCGACGCCGGTGGTTCCGGGCGGCACGTTGCGGACCAGGACGGCGTGGCCGGCGGCGTCGGCGGTGGCGACGCCGGCGACCTGAATCGGCAGCGACAGACTGACGCTGAGGACGCCGCAGGATCCGCCGGGCAGGGAGGTCGGACCGGCGCCGGTCAGCGAGTAGCCGTAGCGGACTTGGCCGAACGGGGTGGCGTTGACCACGTCGAGACTGGCGGCGCCGCCGGCGACCAGGTTGGCGACCCGCAGGAACGGGCCGCCGCCGGTGTAGGTGACCTCGAGTTGCGGCGGCGCGATCCCGGGATCGCTGCCGTACCAGTAGACGTAGCTGTAACGGCCCTGGTTGCCGGCCTCGTTGCGCATGGCCAGGCTGAGGGTGTCGTCGAGCAGGTCGACCGACCAGTTGGCGGCATTGACGTCCAGGTCCCAGGTGTAGGGGACGAGGTCGGCCGACGGGAACGGGCCGGTGTGGAGCGGAGTCAGCACCTCGTTCAGGCCGGGATGCGGATCGCCGCCGTTGGCCCGGCTCCAGCCGTCGTTGGCGACCCGGTAGATCTTGACCTCCGGGTTGTTGGCCGGATTGCCGAAACCGTACTCGTGGAAGGTCGTCAGCTTCATGGCGGTGATCTGCGCTCCGTCCGGGATGGTGGACAGGTCGAACTTCATGAAGCCGTCGACGAACAGCAGGCTGGAGTTCCAGTAGGCGCGCAGACGGTTGTCCTGCCAGTTGGAACCGGCCGGGTTGATGCAGTCGGTGTCGGTCGCGGTGAGGGTGACCGTGGTCTGAGCGGCGGCCGGCGCGGCCGGGGCGAGGAGGGCGAGGCAGAGGAGGGAGAGTCGGTTCATGGGAAGTTGAGGCGGAGAAGTGGAGGAGAAGCCACTCTACCTCGAACCGCTGCCGGGTGGGGAGATCTTCCGTCCCAGGTTGGCCGCGGCCCGGGCCGCCTCCTCGACCCCCCGGGCCAGGACGCTGCGCAGGCGGCCGTCCTCGAGCCGCAGCAGGGCGCTGATCGTGCAGCCGGCCGGGGTGGTCACCTCGTCCTTCAGCGCCGCCGGATGGCGGCCGGTCTCCTGGACCATGCGGGCGGCGCCGAGCATGGTCTGGGTTGCCAGCTCCAGCGCCTTGTCCCGCGGCAGGCCGGCCATGACGCCGCCGTCGACCAGGGCCTCGAGGGCCAGGTAGAGGAAGGCGACGCCGCTGGCCGAGAGGCCGGTGACCGCGTCGAGGTGCTCCTCGGCCAGCACCGCCACGCGGCCGACCGACTCGAACAGGCGCCGTCCGGCGGCGACCTGCTCGGCGGTCGCCCGCGGGCCGGCGGCCAGGGCGGTCATGCCGGCGCCGACCCGGCAGGGAGTGTTCGGCATCGCCCGGATCAGTGGCTGCCCGGCCGGTAGGACGCCGGCCAGCTCGGCCAGACCGACGCCGGCGGCGATGCTGACCACGCAGCAGTCCGGCGCCAGCGCCGGGGCGAGATCGGCGGCGGCGGCGAGCAGGTTCTTCGGCTTCAGGCAGAGGACGACCAGCTCGGCGCCGCGGACGGCGGCGGCGTTGTCGGTTCCGACCGGCAGCCCCAACTCGGCGGTGACGGCGCGGGCGGTCTCCGCGCTTCGGGTGGCGGCGGCCAGTTCCCAGCCGCCGGCGCGGCGCAGGCCGTCGAGCAGGGTGCGGCCCATCACGCCGCAGCCGATCACGGCCGCCTTCATCGGGCCGCCCTCCCTTCGTGCCAGCGCCAGGAGACCGGGAAGTCGCGGCCGAGCGGCTGGTCGGTGAGCGCCGCCCGCAGGAACTCGATCGGCATCGAGTTCTCCTTCAGCACCGCGTCGTGGAAGTCGCGCTCGCTCCAGCCGGCGCCGCCGACCAGCTCGTCGTGCAGGGCGCGGAGCTGCAGCCCGCCGACCAGGTAGGCGCACTGGTAGAGCGGACCGTAGCCGCCCTGGATCGAGCGCCGGACCTCGGCGGTGGCGTTGCGCCGCTCGTGGCCGACCTGTTCGACCAGGAAATCGACGCACTGCTGCGGCGACCACTCGCCGAGCTGGAAGCGAAGCGAGAAGATGATCCGGGCGCAGCGGTGGGCGCGCCAGAAGAGCATGCCGAGGCGGTCCTCCGGCCCCTGGGCGAAGCCGAGGTCCCACAGTCGCAGCTCCCAGTAGAGGGCCCAGCCCTCGAGGTAGAAGGGGGTGCCGAAGGGCCGGCGCTGCGGGTTCCAGCGCTGGCTCATGAAGCCCTGCAGGTGGTGGCCGGGGATCAGCTCGTGGTGGACGGTGGCGCGCGACCAGTGCAGGTTGTTGCCGCGCATGGACATCAGCTTGTCGGTGTGGGCCATCTCGGTCGTCGGGTAGCTGATCGAGATCACCTCGCCGCCGGTGAAGTAGGGCGTCATCTTCTGCCGCTCGGGCGACATCATCTCCATCCGCCAGACCTCCTCGGCCAGCGGCGGGATGGTGATCAGGTCGCGCTCCTTCAGGAAGCGGACCGCCTCCGCGGCCAAGCCGGCGATCGTGCGCGGCTGGCCGCCGGGTTCGGCGTAGTCTTCCTTGACCTGCTCCTGGGCGGCGCGCCAGTCGTCGCCGAAGCCGAGTTCGGCGGCGGCGGCGCGGCGCTGCTCCTGGCACCAGGCAAGTTCGCGCTCGGCGATGGCGATCAGCTCCTCGGGCGTCTGGGCGATGCGCTCGAAGGCCAGCTCGGCGAGGAGGGCGTCGCGGCCGATCGGGTCGCCGACGAGCTGGTCGGGGTCGTTCGGGTCGAGGCGGCCGACCTCGCGGCGGAGGAAGGTGGCGTAGTCGCCGAGGGCGCGGTCGAGTTCCTGCCAGGGGGCGGAGCACCACCAAGTGAACAGGGGGTCGTAGCCGGCGCCGTAGCGGTACCAGCCGGCGAGTCGGCGGCGGAGCCGCTCGATCGCGCCGGCGGCGCGGTTGGCGACGGCGCCGGAGACGGCGGGCGGCTCGGCGCGCAGGGTCTCGGTGGCGGTCGCAACCGCCTCGACCGCCGCGGCCAAGGTCGAGGCGGCCGCCGCCGCCTCGACCGGCTCCCGGCGGACCCGCGCCTCGAGCAGAGCGACGAGGGGCGGCGCGAACGGCGCCAGCGGCGCGATCTCGGCTTCGCGCGCCCGTTCGATCGCCACCCGGGCCAGCTCGTGTTCGACCTGGTTCCGGAGCAGGAGCCAGTCGATCTGGTCGCGCCGCGGCAGCTCCTCGAAGGGGACCGCGTCCAGCCGCGCCAGCCAGTCGCGGTGGAGCCGCTCGAGGCGGTCGAGGCGGGCGGCGGAGAGCGGGAAGGGCCGGAGGCGGTCGAGAGCGCCGCGATCGGCCTGGTATTGAGCGATCAGCTCGGGAAGGGTGGCCGGTCGCCGGGCGGCTTCCTGGGCCGGCGCGGCGGCGCAGCCGGCCAGGCCCAGGAGGAGCCACGAGACGAGGGCAAGGGCGGGGTGGGCTCGGCGCACCCCGCCCAGGGTAGTGTTCCGGCCGGAGGCCGGCTCAGGGCACGAAGGTCAGCGGTCGGGCCATCGAGACCAGGCGGCCAACCTGCTGCTGGGTGACCGGGTCGTAGTCGCTGGTGGCGACGCAGGTCCAGAAAGTGAGGCCGATCAGCGCGGTCTGCGAGCCGGCCGGGGCGGCGTAGGCGACGAAACCGTGGCCGTTCGCGTCGAGCACGCCCTGGCCGCCGGAGGTCACCGGCGGGTAGTAACCGGCGACGCACTGGAGGAACATGTTGTCGACCACCACCGGCACGTGGATGCCGTGGAAGGAGTT
>RFGR01000034.1 GCA_003696625.1 Planctomycetota bacterium | reverse complement strand
GTGTCGCGGCTGCCGAAGGACGTCGCGGTCGAGATCGAGCTGGTGGCGCGGCTGCCCGAGGACGGGAACTAACCGCGACCGAGGCGGTCGCGCAGGTCGTCGGCGATCAGGTGGAGCCCGAGCAGGCTCAGGCTCAGGGCCGCGGCCGGGAAGGCGAGCAGCCACCAGCAGCCGACCAGCGGGTTGAGGGCGGCGAGGCCGTCCGCGGCCAGGAGGCCCCAGGAGACCGCCGGCGGCTCGACCCCCAGACCGAGAAAGCTGAGGAAGGCCTCCATCAGGATCACCCGCGGCACGGTGACCCCGAGCATCACCAGCAGCGCCGGCGCCATGTTCGGCAGCAGGTGGCGGAGGAAGATCCGAACCGGGCCGGCGCCGGCGGCGGCGGCGGCGGCGGCGAAACCGGCGGCGCGCAGGCGCTGGGCTTCGGCCCGCGCCACCCGCGCGGTCGGCAGCCAGAAGAGCAGGCCGACCGCCAGGTAGAAGACCTGCAGCCGGCCGATGCCGACCGCGGCCAGCTCCGCCCGGTACTCACCCAGCAGGGAGAGCAGGAAGAGGACGACGACCACCAGCGGCAGCGACTCCAGGCCGTCCGCGATGCGCATCAGCCAGCGGTCGAGCCGCCCGCCCGCCAAGCCGGCGGCGGCGCCCCAGGGCACGCCCACCGCCAGCGCCACCAGGCTGCCGAGGAGGCCCACGGTCCAGGAGACCCGGCTCCCGGCGACCAGTCGGGCGAGGAGGTCGCGGCCCTTGGCGTCGGTCCCGAGGATCGGAGCCTCGGTCCAGTGCGGTGGCTCCAGCCGACTGCCGAGGTCGACCGCGGCCGGGTCCGGCAGCGGCAGCCACGGCCCGGCCACGGCGAGGAGGGCGAAGATGCCGGCCAGCACGAGGCCGAGGAGGCCGGCCTTCCGACCGCGCCCGCTCTTCCGGCTCATCCCACCGCCTCCAACCGCGGGTCGAGGGCCCGGCGCGCGAGGTCGGCCGCCAGACTGAGGAGGCCGAGCAGGGCCGTGTAGAGCACGGTGGCGCCCAGGGCCAGGGTGTAGTCCCGGTTCAGGGCGGCCTGGACGAAGTGGGCCCCCAGGCCCGGCAGAGCGAAGACCTGCTCGATCACCAGGGAACCGGTCAGGAGGCCGGCGGCGGCCGGACCGAGGAAGGCGATCACCGGCCCGAGGGCGCGGCGCAGCACGTGCCGGCGCAGGATTCGGCCCTCGGGCAGGCCGGCGGCGCGGGCCGCCCGAACCGCGGGCGAGGCGAGGACCTCCAGCACCGAGCTGCGGGCGAGGCGGGCGACCTGGGCTGCGCAGGGCAGGCCGAGTGACAGCGCCGGCAGCAGCAGATGGCGCGGGCCGCCGAGCCCCGCCGGCGGCAGCCAGCCGAGCCGGAACGAGAACAGGGCGACGAAGGCGCCGGCGAGCACGAAGCCGGGCAGGGCCAGGGCGAGGGTGCTGGCGGCCAGCACGGCCGCGTCGAAGCGGCCGCGGCGCCGGGCGGCGAGGGTTCCGGCCGGCAGGCCGAGGGCGAGGGCGAGGACGAGGGCGCCGAGGCCGACCGCGAGCGAGACCGGCAGGCCCTGGAGAAGAAGGTCACGCACCGCCACTCCGCGGTAGCGCATCGAGGGACCGAAGTCGCCGTGCAGCAGCCCGCCCAGGCTGCGCAGGTACTGGCGCGGCAAGGGCTCGTCGAGGTGGTACTCCGCCCGCAGCGCCCGCTCGATCTCCGGCGGCAGCTCCCGCTCGGCGTCGAAGGGGCCGCCGCGGGCGGTGCGCAGCAACAGGAAGGCGCAGGCGTGGACCGCGAGGACGACCACCACCCAGGCCAGGAGCCGGCGCAGCAGCGGCTTCACTCCATCGCCTCCTCGGGACCGTCGCCGATCCCCACCCGGCCCCAGTCGATCCAGCCGATCGGGCTGCGCGGGAAGTCCCGCAGACGGCCGGCGACGAGGTCGTGGCTGGCGTAGAAGAACAGCGGCAGGATCGGACCGCGCGCGAGCAGGATCTCCTCGGCCCGGGCGAGAAGCTCCAGGCGGCGTCGGGGGTCGGATTCCTCCCGGGCCCGGTCGAGCAGCCGGTCGTACTCCGGATCGCTCCAGCCGGTGCGGTTGTTCGGCTCGCCGGAGCGGAAGACCTCGAGGAAGTTGGCCGGGTCGGGGAAGTCGGCGATCCAGGAGGAGCGCGACAGGTCGTAGGCCAGCCGGCGTTGGCCGTCGAGGAAGACCTTCCACTCCTGATTCTCCAGCCGGAGGCGGATCCCCAGCACCCGCCGCCAGACCGCCTGCAGGGCCTCGGCGACGTCGCGGTGGATCTCGGCGCTGTTGTAGGAGAGGGTGAAGACCGGGAAGCCGGCGCCGCCGGGGAAACCGGCCTCGGCCAGGAGGCGGCGGGCGGCTTCGGGGTCGCCCGCCACCGGTTCGGCCGGTGGTCGGTAGCCGGGCATTCCCGGGGGCACGAAGCTGCCGGCCGGCGGCTGGCCGCCGCCGAGGGTGGCGGCGAGGCGGGCCCGATCCACCGCCAGGGCGAGGGCGCGCCGGACCCGGGGATCGTCCAGCGGCGGTCGGGTGACGTTCAGGCGGAGGAAGTAGGTGGCGAGAAAGGGCGCGGGGGCGAACTCCGGGCGCAGGCCGCGCCGGCGTCGCTCCTCTTCGCGCCGGAGCAGCGCCGGGACGGCCAGGGCCGGCACCTCGGGCACGTAGTCCGCCTGACCGGTCAGGAACAGGTTCAGGGCGGTGAACTGGGACTCGACCACGAGGAAGTCGATGCTCTGCAGCCGGACCGCGTCGGCGTCCCAGTAGCGGGGGTTGGCGACCAGCCGGACCCGATCGCGGATCCGGCGGGCCTCCAGTCGGAAGGGGCCGGAGGCGACCCACCCGGCCTCCTGCCGGCCGGAGCGGACCCCCGGCGGGACCGCGGCCAGGGCGTGGAAGGCGCACATCGCCGGGAAGGTCGGCTGCGGTCGGTCGAACGAGACGAGCAGCCGGCGGTCTTCGGCTTCGAGCCGGACCAGGCCGTCCAGCCAGCTTCGGTATGGGGCGCCGGTGGCCGGATCCACCAGGCGGCGCCAGGAAGCGGCGAAGTCCGTGGCCGTGAGCGGCGTCCCGTCCGACCAGGTGAGGTGCGGCCGCAGCTCGAAGATCCAGGTCCGGCCGGCGTCCTCGGACCGCCAGCACCGGGCGAGTTCCGGCAGCGGCGTCAGCCGGACCGAATCGAGGCGGGTGAGGCCGCGGTAGAGGGCCGAGACCACCCGGCCGGCCGGAGCGTCGGAGACGAGCTGCGGGTCGAGGCTGGCCGGGTCGGCGTTGTTGGCGACGACCAGGTCCGCCGCCGGCGGCGCGCAGGCGCAGGCCGCCGCCAGGAGCCATCCGACGAGACGCGGGCCCGGGCGATCCACCGCCGCAGGATAGCCGGGAGAACCCCTAGAATCGCGGCGTGCCGCCCTTGCTCGAGATCCGTGGTCTCCGCCTCGCTGCCGGCGATCGGATCCTGGTGGACGGCCTCGATCTCGAGGTCGGCCCCGGCGAGGCGGTCGGCCTGCTCGGCCCGAGCGGCAGCGGCAAGTCCCTGACCGCCGCCGCCGTGCTCGGTCTGCTGCCGCCCGGGGTCGAGCGGCGGTCGGGCTCGATCCGCTTCGCCGGCCGCGAGTTGACCGGTTTGGACGAGCGGAGCCTGCGTCCCTTCCGCGGCGGCCGCATCGCCCTGGTGTTCCAGGAGGCCGCCGCGGCCTTCAACCCGGTCCTCCGCGTCGGCGCCCAGGTGGCGGAGGTGATCGAGATTCATCGCCCGGAGATCCCGCGCCGGGAGCGGCGGGAGGAGGTGCTCCGCCTGCTGGCCGAGGTCGGGCTCGACGAGCCCGAACGGGTCGCCCGCAGCTTCCCGCACGAGCTGAGCGGCGGCATGCTGCAGCGCTGCCTGATCGCCCAGGCGCTGGCCGGCGAGCCGGAGCTGCTGCTGGCCGACGAGCCGACCACCGCCCTCGACGTGACCGTCCAGGCCCGGATCCTCGATCTGGTTTCCTCCCTCCGCGCCCGCCGCGGCCTGTCCCTGCTGTGGATCAGCCACGACCTCGGAGTCCTGGCCCGGATCTGCGACCGTCTGGTGGTGATCCGCGACGGCCGGCGGGTGGAGGAGGGGACCGTCGAGGAGGTGTTGCACCGTCCCCGGGCCGAGGCCACCCGCGAACTGATCGCCGCCGTTCCGCGGCTGCGGCGGGGCGGGAGCGGAGGGCCAGAATGAGCGAGGCGATCCTCGAGGCCCGCGGGCTCAGCGTGCGCTATCCGGACGGTCATACCTGGTTCGGCGCGGTCCGGTCCTGGCGCACCGCGGTGGACCGGCTCGATCTGGTGGTGCCGCGCGGCCGGACGCTGGCCCTGGTCGGCGAATCCGGTTGCGGCAAGAGTTCGCTGGCTCGAGCGGTGGTCGGCCTGCAGGCCGCCGCCAGCGGCCGGCTCCTGTTCCGGCCCCGCGGCGGACCGGAACAGGACCTCCTGGCGCTGCCGCCGCGGGCCTGGAAGGAGGTGCGGCGGCGCATCGCCCTCGTCTTCCAGGACAACGGCTCCGCCCTGGATCCGCGGATGCGGGTCTGGCGATCGGTGGCCGAACCGCTGGCCGTGCACGGCCTGGCCCGGGGCCGGGAGCTGCGCCGCCGGGCCGAGGAACTGATGGCCCGGGTGGCGCTCGACCCGGCCGCCGCCGACCGCTTCCCCGACGAGTTCAGCGGCGGTCAGCGCCAGCGCCTCGGGATCGCCCGCGCTCTTGCCACCGGCCCGGAGCTGCTCGTCTGCGACGAGATCGTCTCCGCCCTCGACGTGCTGGTCCAGCGCCGGATCCTCGATCTGTTGGCGGAGATCCAACGCCGGGACGGCGTTTCCATCCTGTTCATCTCCCACGACCTGGCGGTGGTCTCCGGCTTCGCCCACCGCACCGCCGTGATGCGGCGCGGCCGGCTGGTCGAGGAGGGGCCGACCGGCGAGCTGTTCGCCCGACCGCGGGCGGCCTACACCCGCGAGCTGATCGCGGCCGCCGCTACCCTGGAGACATGAGCCTGCGCGCGGTCTTCTTCGACATCGACGACACGCTCTACTCCTCGACCCGGTTCGCCTGGCGGGCTCGGGAGCAGGCGGTCGCCGCGATGTGCCGGGCCGGACTGCGGGTGCCTCGGGAGCGGGCGCTGGCCGAGCTGGCCGAGGTCGTGGCCGAGTTCGGCTCCAACGACGACCGCCACTACGACCGTCTGTTGCAGCGGCTCGGCCCGGACAGCCACGCCGGCGCCCACCCGGCCTTGATCGTGATGGCCGGGGTGATCGCGTACCACGAGACGAAGTGGCGCGAGCTGACCATCCCCGAGACCGAGCGGCGGCTGCTGGCCGATCTCGCCGCGGCCGGTCTCCGGCTCGGCGTGATCACCGCCGGCCTGCGCATGAAGCAGGCCGAGAAGATCCTCCGCCTCGGGCTCGACCGGTTCCTCGATCCGGACCTGGTCTTCATCACCGACCAGGAAGGGATCGCCAAGACCAACCCGAAGCTCTACCTTCGGGCGGCGGCCCGGGCGGGGATCGAACCCGGGCAGGCGATGCACGTCGGCGACCACCCGCTTCACGACGCCGACACCGCCCGGCGGGCGGGAATGATCGCCGTCCTCCATCAGGGCAGCGGCAAGTACGCCCACCTCGAGGGCGGTCTGGAGCCGCACCACCGGATCGACGAGTTGGCCGAGCTGCGGCCGATCCTGGTCGAGTACGGCGTCGATCTTCCCGGCTGATTCCCGGCGGCGGGAAGGGACGGGAAACGAAGGAGCGGGCCGCCCCGGCTCCGGGGCGGCCCGCCGGTCGCGGGGGAGGACGCCTAGAGCTGGGCGTCCAGCTCCTTGGCCTTCTCCAGTGCGTCGATGATCTGGGCCCGGATGATCACGATCACGTCTTCCTGCTCGGTGGCCGAACCCTCCGCCTTGAACAGGGCCGACAGGATCGGAATCTTGGCCAGGAAGGGGACCTCGGCCCGCTGTTCGATGTCGACCGTCTTCTTGAGGCCGGCGATGACGACGGTGCCGCCGTCCGGGATCACCGCGGTGGTGTTGGCGCTGGCGACCTCGAGTTCGGGCAGCTGCAGGGTGACCGGGGTGGTCAGACCGGCGAGCGAGGAGGTGAACTCGGGGATCGGCCGCTTCAGGGTGGCGACCGTCGGCCGCAGCTCGAGGGTGATGTAGCGGCGGTCGTGCGAGATCGTCGGCCGCACGTCGAGGACGATCCCGTCGCTGACCACGCCGACCTGCGGGTCGGCGATCAGGGCGGCCTGGGCGACCTCGACGTCCATGTCCTGGACGTAGGTGATCTGGTTCAGGACCGTGATGAAGGCCCGCTGGGTGTTCTGGGCCGAGACGGTGGAGGAGTTCAGTTCCTGGACCCGGTTCGACTTCTCGACCGCGTTGAGCAGCAGCGACAGCTGGGTGTCGTCGAGGAAGACGAGCTGCATGGCCAGGCCGCCGTTGGTCGACAAACGGCTGCCGTAGGGGCCGAGGATGTTCTCGGTCCGGCCGTTGATGGCGCCGTCCTGTCCCTCGTCGTAGAAGGCGCCGGCGGACGGGCTCGACTCGGCGCCGCCGGGCAGGCCGGCGCCGCTGTTGTCGAGGCCGCGCGAGGCGTTGTCCTCCAGGCCGGAGGTGACGTCGTCGAGGTTGGCCATCGTCGTCGGCGGCGAGAAGGTGCCGCCGAGGCCGCGGAAGTCGACGCCGATCTCCTGCAGGTAGTCCTTCTGCAGGGTCAGGAAGCGGGCCTCGATCGTGACCATCGAGCTGATGTAGCGGCGCAGGTCCTGGAGGAACTCGTGGATCTCCTGTTGGACCTCGGGGGTGTGCCAGACGATCAGGTGGCCGTTCGAGTAGCTGATCGAGACTCCCTCGACGTTGTCCCAGGTCTCCGGCGCGACCGAGGCCTGGACCAGCGACTCGAGGTTGGCCGGGTCGACGATCGGCACCGGCTCGCCGGTGACGCCGCCCTGGACCATCTCGTCCTCGTCGGGCAGCTCCTCGTCCGGCAGGTGGATGGTGTCGATCTTGGGGCCGCTGAAGTCGGTCAGGGTCGAGGTCAGGTCCTGGACGTCGTGCGCCTTGAGGACGAAGCGGCCCTGGGCCTTGGTCCGGGTGGTGAGGAAGATCACGCCGTGCTGGAAGGTGTAGGTGACCTCCTCGCCGGCGGCCTCGGTGATGACCTTGAGGGCGTTCTCGACCGTGATCCGGCCGAGGTTGAGGTTGAACTCGATTCCCTCGGCGTCGACCGCCTCGATCGCCTCGGGGGCGACGACGAAGGGCAGGTCGCAGTAGGTGCGGATCTGGTTGATCACCTCCTCGAGCGAGGTCTCGCCCTCGACCCGGAGCCCGGGAATCTCGGTGGCGGCGATCGCGGCGGCCAGGGCCTGGTTCTCGGGATCCTCGGCCGGGGTGGTGCCGAAATCGACGAAGGCCTTCCGGGCCTCGGTGATCCGCTGCCAGTAGTCGAGATCCGGGTCGCGCAGGATCTCGGTCTGCGGGATCATCGCCTCCTCGAGATCCTGCTGCCAGCGCCGGAACTTGAGGCTCCGTTCCTGCATCCAGGCCTCGTTGCTGTGCTCGAGGCGGCTGCGATGAGCGGCGTCGCGCAGTTCCTGGGCCCGCTCGTCGAGCGGGTCGAGACGGAGGACGGCCTCGGCCAGGGCGATGCTCTCTTCGAAGTCCCGGTTTTCCCAGGCGGCCAGGGCCTGCTGCAGCATCAGGTCGCGCTCGGCCTGACGGCGGGCCTCCTCCTCACGCTGGGCGGCCTGGAGCCGTTCGAAGACCTCCTTCTTCTCCTGTTCGCGGGCGGTCGCCCGGGCCACTTCCCGCTCGGCCTTGGCCTTCTCGAGCGCTGCCGCCACTTGTTGGTCGAGACCCTGCCAATCGACCTGGTAGCTGGTGCCGCGGATGTTGGCCTGGGCGAGCTGGAGCGCCCGGATCGCGTCGTCGATCTCACCCTTGGCCAGCAGCTCGAAGCCGCGCTCGGCGTGGGCCTGCGTTTCGGCCCGCGCCCGCTCGACCCGGGCCCGGAGCTGGGCCGCGCCGTCGATGGCCTCGCCGGCGACGGCGCCGGTGATCTTGCCTTGGGCGAGCTGGACGTCGTCCAGGAGTTGCTTCGCCTCGGCCGAGCCCGGATCGAGTTCGAGGGCGGCGATGGCGGCGCTCTCGGCCTCGAGCAGGCGGCCGTCGGCCAGGGCCTGGCGGCCGTTGGCGAGGTGTTCCTCGACCAGGAGGCGGGTCTTCTGCATCTGCAGCGAGACGGCCTCGCGGTCGGGCTCCTGGGTGCCGGCGACCGGTTCCTGGGCCGCGGCGGGGGCCGGGGCCTCCGCGACTGCGGCGAAGTCGGCCGGGGCGGCCTCCTCGGTGGCCGGTTCCGGTCCGAGGTCGGAGGCGGGCTCGTTGCTGGTGCAGCCGAGGGCCAGGA
Source organism: Planctomycetota bacterium (assembly GCA_003696625.1). Lineage (GTDB taxonomy): Bacteria > Planctomycetota > UBA1135 > UBA1135 > UBA1135 > J029. The sequence goes on along the minus strand of RFGR01000034.1, from coordinate 20,605 downwards.
GCGCCACGGGCAGGGCCAGCCACGGCACCGGGAACAGGGACTTCTTCATGAATGCTACGGGAGCCTTCGGGGTCAGGCCGGTGGGGGGAAGAGTGGATCGGGGGGCAGCGGCCGAGAGGAACGGCGGCGCCTCAATCTAGCACTCCCGGGTGGGGTGCTGCCATGTTCCTTGGGCCATTCCAGACAAGGACTTGCGGAACTGGGTTGGGGGTCAATCCTCCTCGAAGGAACCGCCGAAGGCGATCTGGGTGAATCCCTTCGAGATGACGACGTCGAGGACCTTGACCACGTCGCCGTACACGGTTCCCTTGCGCGGGTCGATCGAGACCGGGGTCTCCTCGCGCATCTGCTGAGTCCGGGCGAACGGTTCTAGGTACCGGGAGAGGTCCTCGAGGTTGGTGAAGGTCGAGGAGCCGACCTCGTAGCGCAGCTTGCGGCCGACGTAGTGCTTGAGCCGCCCCTCCGGGTAGGCCGGCGAGGCGGTGGCCGGGTCGGGAACGAGCTGGCCGGGGTTGGACACCTTGATCACGATGTCCACCTTCTCCACCTCGGAGGCCTGGCTCGAACTCGTACCGCGGTCCTTCGGCAGGGAGGCGTCGAGGCGGCCTTCGAGGGTCTTGAACTTGAGGGTGACGATGAAGAAGATCAGGAGCAGGAAGGTGACGTCGATCATCGGCGTCATCTCCATCTCGACTTCTTCGAATTCGCGCTGTTGGTATTTGCTCATGGCGCCTCTCTTGCGCTTGCGCCGGCCGGCCTAGCCGCCCTGCTTCTTCGACTCGTCCTCGGCCGCGGCCAGCTGCACCCGCCAGATCTTGATGTCGGGCCGGGTGCAGACCTCCATGATCTTCGAGATGTGCTTGAACTCGGTGTTGCGGTCGGCCCGGATCAGGATCGGGTCGTCCGGCAGCTCGCCCAGCTGGGGATACTTCTCGTCCACCTTCTTGGTCATGTTGGCGGCCAGGAAGGCCAGCTTCTGGGCCAGCTTCCACCGGAAGTCCGGTCGGCCGGGGTGGAACGGGTCGGGCGGAGTGCCGGGCGGCGGCTGTTCCCCGGGCTTGAAGTAGCTCTGCCGCTTGATGATGACCTCGCCGTCCGGCATGACGTTGAGGATCGGCCGGCCCTTGGGCGGGTCATCGTTGACGGCGGTGATCGCCACCGGCAGTTTCAGTTCCTCCAGCTCGGACTGGGTCATGTCGTTGACGATGATGAAGAAGATGACGAGCAGGAACGTGACGTCGATCATCGGCGTCATGTCCATCTCGACCTCGGTATCAGGACGTCCCTTGTCGCTCATCGTCGCTCCGGGCTGGTGGCTTCAAGATTCGGGGCCGCCTACTTTTCGCGGAAGCGTTCGAACAGCTCTTCGACGATGCCGCCGATCTCGATCGTCAGCATGGTGACCCGGTTGCGGAAGAAGACGTAGAAGGCGGTGACCGGGATGGCGACGGTCAGGCCGAGCACGGTCGTCATCAGCGCGAGCTGGATGTCGCCGGCGAACATCGACGGCTCAGGCGACTTCTCGGTGGCGATCGTACCGAAGGCGCCGACCATGCCGACCACGGTGCCGAACAGCCCCAGCATCGGGCCGAGGCCGGCGATCAGGGACAGCCAGCCGATCTTCTGGTGGAGCTTGACCGATTCCTCGTCCTCGCTTTCCTCGAGCGCCTTCTCGACCGCGGAGAACGGGTAGTTCAGCTTCCGGACGCCGGCGGCGACGACGTTGGTGAAGAAGGTCGGCTCGGCCTCGCAGTATTCGAGCACCTCCTGGTAGTTGCCCTCGTTGAGCAGCTCTTCGACCTCGTCGATCGCTTCCGGCGGCGCCAGCTTGTCGCGCTTGATGCTCATGAAGTGCTCGACGATCAGGGTGCCGGCGACGACCGACAGGCCGATGATGACGAAACCGATGGCGCCGGCCTGGCCGATGGCCTCGAAGATGCCGATTTTCTTCTTGGGAGCGTCGGCGGCCTCCTGGGCGAGGAGGTGGCCGTTGGCGGCGAGCCATCCGTAGGCGGCGAGCGCGAGGTAGCGGAGGTTCATGTCAGTGGGTGGGGGGTCGGGCTCTAGGGCCGGCCGGATCGGCCGGTCGAGTGAGAAGGAAGGAGGATTCTAGCGGCAGTCGGGGCCGGATGGGGGGTGGGGCTCATTCCCCGGCCTGCTCTCGGGCCCGGACGGCCCAGACGGTTTCGGGGTAGAGGTCCGCCACCCGCCGGAAGTACGGGCGGGAGGCGGCGATGTCGTCGCCGAGTTCGGCCGTCAGCTCGCCGAGGAGGTAGAGCGCCCGGGCGCTCACCTCTCGGCCGGCGGGCATGGTCGCCACGACGCGGGCGGCGAGCAGTTGGGCCCGTCGGAGCTGGCCGCCGGCGCGGGCGGCCTTGGCCAGACCGAGGGTTGCCGCGGCGCGGACATCGCCATCCAGGTCGGCCGACCGGAGCAGGCCCTGCCAATAGCTTTCGGCGGCGCTGATGCCCTGGTCGGCTTCGATCGCATCGCCGAGGAGGATCCTGCCCTCGGTGAGCAGCGGCCCCAGGGCCCGCCGGACGCCGGTCGGCAGGTCGCTGGAACTGCGATCGCCCTGGATCCTGGGGACCAGATCCTGCAGCCGACTGACCGCGATCCCGGCTTGGCCGCCCTCGAGATAGACCCGGCAGCGGGCCAGCCGGGCCCGGTATTCCACCGTCTTGGGCAGACTCTTCTCGAAGGCCAGGGAGGCGACCTGCTCGAGTTCCTGCGCGGCCTGGTCGACCTGGCCCGACCGCGCCATCGCTCGGGCCAGGCCGATCCGGGCCCGCGGCACGAAGAAGTGGTCGGCGTGCTCGGCCAGCCAGCCCTGGAAGGCCGCCACCGCCTCGCCGGCCTGGCTCGGGTCGACCGCCGACCAGGCCAGGAGGGCCTCGGCCTTGCGCAGGCCGGCGATCGCGCCGGTCGGGTCCGGCTCGGCCGTGGCCGCGTCGAGGAGATTGACCGCGTTGGCGTAGTCCAGGGCCCGGACCATCTCCTCGGCCCGGGTCAGGGAGGCGGGCAGGGCTCCGAAGCGGAGGTCGACGACCTCGGCGGCCGGGATGGAGCGGGCCTCGCCGTCGTCTTCGAGGGTGATCTCGTCCAGGGTGGCCGAACTCACCCGGCCCGCCTCGGAACCGCCGTCGGCGAGCAGGACGCGATCCTGGGGCAGGGCGGCCGGTAGGGCCAGGAAGAGGGCGGGGAGGAGGAGGGGGGCCATCTCAGCGAGTCTTCAGCCAGCGGAAGATCTGAGCCACTTCGTCGCCGCAGACTTCGGCGCCGAGGTCGGGGACCAGCCGCTCGAAGCTGGTGACGAGGTCGAGGTGCTTGCCCTTCCGCTGTGGGTCGACGAGCCCCCAGCGGTAGAGGATGTAGGCGTACTGCAGCCGGGCCTGGATGTAGGGGGCGTAGCGGTAGCGGTTGACTTCGGCCTTGTTCGCCTCCTGCTCGGCGATCTGCTGCAGGGTGGTGTTCAGCTCGGCCGCTTCCTGGTAGGCCTCGGCCGTGCCGACGCCGGGGATTTCCACGATCCGGCCCTCGCGGACTTCGGCCCAGCCGGCCAGGACCTTGACTGCGGCCTCGAGCACCCGCCGGTACTTTTCGGTCCGGGGGTTCCGGATCCGGTCCAGGATCGGCTTGGCGGCGCCGGTCTTGTCCTGGGCCAGGTAGGCGTCGATCAGGTCGAGTTGGACGAACAGACGGGTGGTCTCGTCCTCGATCTCGAACTGGTCCAGGACCCGCTCGAAGATCCGCGCGGCGGTGGCCGGTTCGCCGGTCTCCAGCCGCAGGCGAGCCTCCCGGACCAGATTCGGCCAAGTCGGCCGGGCCGTGCGGCTGTTGGCGATGTGGAGGTAATCGGCGGCCTTGCGCAGGTGGTCGAGGCGGGTCGCTTCGTCGGCGGCGGCTTCGGCGGCGTCGTTGTAGGCGGTGAAGATCGACCAGGCGGCGCTGGCGACGGCCTGATCGTCGAAGTCGCCGCCGGCGATCTCCTCGTACTTGGCGACCGCTTCCGGGATTCGGCCGAGGGCGACCAGGGCCTGGCAGGAGCGGATCAGGGTGTCGACGCCGTAGCCGTTCCGCTGCTCGGGGTGGCGCTCGAGGTAGCCGTCCCAGTCGGCCAGCGCCTTCTCCCAGGCCGAGTCGTCGCCGGCGGCGCCCTGCTCGAAGCGGATCCGACCCAGGTAGTAGTCGGCGCGGGCGGTCTCCTCGACCCGGATCTTGCGGCCGCGGGCGTCGGCCGGAGTGTTCTCCGGATCCTGGACGTAGACGTTCAGGTAGTCGGCCAGGGCCTGGTAGGCCCGTTCGTAGAGGTCGTTGTCCCAGGCGCCGCCGCGGAAGTCGGCCAAGGCCTTCTTGATCATGGCCCGCTCGAAGTAGCGACTGCCGCGTTCGATCCGGTCGTAGGCCTCCTTGGCGCCGGCCAGGGCCTCGAGGGCGGCCCGGGCTTCGGCGCTGACCGGGCCGGCGCCGGCGGCGACCCGGCACAGCTCCTTGGCCTTCTCGTAGCGGCTCTCGGCGTCGCGCCAGAGGGCCTCGTCGGGGGCGGCCGAGGTGGCCTGGACCGCGGCGATCGCCCGGTTGTAGAAGTCGTTCAGGTCCGGGTCGTCCGGCGCCTTGTCGCGGAAGCGGGTGGCCGCCTTGAGCCACAGGTCGGCCAGTTTGGCGGCGTAGTCCTCGTCGCTCGGGAACTGTTCGTAGCCCTGCTCGAAACAGACCGCGGCCTCCAGCTCTCGGTCGAGGTAGCCGTAGGCGCGGCCGAGGTAGTAGTAGGTGGCCGGGCCGTATTCGTCGGCCTGGGCCGACCCGGCCAGCCGCGGCAGCAGTTCCAGGAACAGCGGCAGGCACTCCTCGAACTTGCGGGACAGGAAGGCGCCCTCGGCGGCGGAGTAGAGGACCTCGAGGTCGATCTCGGCCCCGGGCGGAGTCGAGGCGATGGCCTCGGCCATGACCTGGTTGGCCTCGAGGCGAAGGACCGACTGCGGGTTCTCGGCGGCGACCATCTGGGCCAGGCGGATGGCCTCGGCGATGTCGCCGTCCTCGATCGCCAGGCGGGCGATCTGGAGTTCGCAGCGGTAGCCCGGCTCCTTGAGGAAGATCCCCTCGTTTTCGATCCAGTCTTGGAAGGCCTGACCGAGCTGGCGGGCGCGTTTGACCTGCCCCTGGTCGAGGAAGAAGCGCAGGTAGCTCAGGTAGGCGTCCTGGATCACCCGTTCGCGGCCGTCCCGTTCGCTCGGCGAGTACTCGCCCTCGGGGCGGATGCAGTTCTCCAGGATGTGGTCGTAGAAGGCCTCCGCCATCTCGGCCTCGCCCTGCATGGCGTAGACGTCGGCCATCTGCTTGTAGCCCATGAAGCCGGCCATCGAGTTGTCGCCGGCGAGAAGGACGAACTGCTCCAGGGTGTTGATCGCCTCGGTGGCGTGGGTGTTCCGCTCGATCGATCCCGCCGGATAGAGCGAGGCCCAGTGGTAGTAGACCATCGCCTTGTAGAACATCGACGGGAAGTAGATCTTGTAGCGGGTCGAGTCCTGGGTCTCTTCGTCGAGCTGTTCCCAGACCGTGAGGACCTCGTTCAGGCCCTGGAGGGCGGTCCGGAACAGCTCCTCGGCGCCGTCGATCAGTTCCTGGCGCCGCTCGGCGGAGGGCTGGGAGGTCTCGAAGTGGAGGGCGAGGGTCTGGCCGAAGGTGAAGGCCAGTTCGCCGAGCGAGACCCGGGCCTCGTTGGCGAGGTCGGCCGGCGGCGAGCTGGCCAGGAACTCCTGGTAGGCCTCGCCGGCGTGGCGCAGGGCGTCGACCTTCTCGCCCGGGTCCGAGGCGCCCGCGGCGGCCAGCTTGCGGATGTCGCAGCGGTCGAGGAGCAGGCGGCTGCGGTCGGCGCCGCTGGCGCGGGGCAGGGCCCGGTCGATCACGACCTCGGCCAGGTCGGGGAAGAACAGGTCGTAGGCCAGGGCCCGGGCGAAGGCGGACTCCTGGCGGAGCCTCGCGTCGCCGGCGGGGTCCTGGGGCGGAGCGAGGAGGCAGCAGAAGGCGATCCCGGCCTCGAGGAGCATGGCGGTTGGTCCAGCTTTGGGGTTCTCTAGAAAGGCCGACGGCCGGGGCAACGGAATCCGCCCCGGCCGTCCTCCGCGCCGGTCAGCGGCCGGCGCCCGGCACCGGGACCGGCTCGCTCTCCGACGGGATCACCACCCGGGCGGTGAGCAGGATCAGGAGCTTCTTGTAGGCCTGGTACTCGCCCTTGCGCGAGAAGAAGAAGGACACGATCGGGATCCGGTTCAGGAACGGGATCCCCGATTCGAGGTCCTGTTCGTCCACGACCTTCATGCCGCCGAGCAGCAGGGTGCCGCCGTCCGGAATCAAGACCCGGGTGCGGATCTTCTGCAGCTCCAGCTCCGGGAGCTGCAGGGTGACCGGTGAGCCGGTGCCGAGGGAGGTCTGGAAGGACGGGATCGGCCGCTTCAGGGTGGCCACGGTCGGGCGCACGTCGATGAAGGTGAAGCGCCGGTCGGCCGACACCACCGGCCGGACGTCGAGGTAGACGCCGTCGCGGGCGACGCGGACGATCGGGTCGGCGATGGCCGCGGCCTGGGCGATCTCGACGTCGAAGTCGCCGACGTAGGAGACCTGATTGGCGACGGTCAGGGTGGCCCGCTGGGTGTTGTAGACCATCAGGCTGGGCTCGGTCATGACCTCGCTGCGGCGCGACTTCTCGACCGCCCGCAGGACCATCTGCAGCTGGGTGTCGTCGAGCCAGGTGTACTGCAGCGACAGGCCGCCGGAGCCGACCAGATCCTGCTCGTTGCCGAGGCCGGCGTCGTACAGGTTCTCGGTCCGGGCGAGGATGTTGACGTCGTCGCTGGCCTCGCGGAAGTAGGCGCCGGCGTCGTTGCCGGTGCCGAGCACGCCGGGCGCGCCGGGCGAGCCGTAGCCGGTCGAACCGTAGTCGTCGAAGACGTTGTTGGTTCCCTTGCCGCCCTCGCCGGCGTCGCCGAGGCCGCGGAAGTCGACGCCGATGTCCTGCAGGAAGGAGTCCTCGACCTTCAGGAAGCGGACCTTGATCTCGACCATGATGTTCGAGGACTTGCGCAGGTCGGAGAGCAGCGAGGCGATCCGGTCCTGGACCTCGGGGGTGTGGCGGACGATCAAGGTGCCGTTCTCGATCGAGATGTTGTCCTCCCAGGAGTCCGGCTCGATGTTCTCCTGGATGGTGGCCAGGAGGTCATCCTCGGACAGGATGGTCGCGTCGCGTTCGATCGGCTCCTCCTCGATCTCCTCGAGGCCGCCGGACGGGGCCAGGTTGACGTCGACCCCGACGAAGTCGCGGACCGGGCGGACGATGTCCCGCACCTCGTACTTGTGCAGGACGTATTCGCCGGCCGCCTCCTCGGCGGAGAGGACGTTGACGACGCCGTTGCGGATCACGAAGCGGACCTCGCCGCCGGTGAGGCTCTCGAGCAGGTCGAGGATCCGCGCCACCCGCATCGGCGAGCCGCTGACGAAGTTGATCGTCTTGACGTCCTCGTCGACGTCCTCCCGGACCGCCCGCGAGACGACGAAACTGACCCGGGTGAGGGCGGCGAGGTTGTCGGCGATGTCCTCGACCGGCAGCTCCTCGAAGCGTGGGGTGACGCTGGTCGTCTCGAGCACCTCGCGGATGGCGGCGGTGGTCGGGTCCTCCTCGGCGACCCGGGCCTGGGAGCTGAGCGGTTTCCGCTTCACGACCTCGTTCAGCCACTTCTCGCGGTCGTACTCGATCGCGGTGGACGGCGGCACGGCCAACTGGCGCAGTTCCTGGAAGGTGTCCTTCCAGGCGTGGCGGAAGCGGGTCGTGTTCCGGCGTTGGCGGAAGTCGAACCAGGCCTGGTTGGCGATGTCGCGCAGTTCGAGCGCCTCGGCGTTGCGCGGATCGATGGCCAGGACCGCGTCCAGCTTTTCCAGCGACTTGTCGTAGAAGCCGTTCGAGAACTCGACGTCGGCCTCCTGGAGCAGGCGCCGGATCTGGTTCTGACGATACTCCTCGCGGGCCCGTTCCTCGGCGGCGGCGGCCTCCTCGGCGGCGGCGGCGGCGGCGGCGCGCTCGGCTTCGACGGCGTCGTTCAGGGCCTGGGTGGCCTCCTGGAGGCGGGCCGAGACCAGCGAGTAGTCCAGGGTCGGGCTGGCCACCGCCGGGTTCGTCCGCAGCATCAGCTCGGCCGACTGGTAGTAGCCGACCGCGGCCTCGAAGTCCCCGCGGGCCATGGCCCGGTCCCCGTCCTCGACCATGCCCCGCACCTTGATCATCTGGTTGGCGAGACGGATCCGGCTCTGGGCCAGCGCGTCCTCGGCCGAATCCAGGTCCCAGGCGCCTTCGCCGAGGCGGGCGTCGCAACGGCGCATGCCGTCGCGGGCGGCCCGGCTCTGCGGATCGAGCTGGAAGGCCTCGGCGTAGAGTGCATAGGCCTCCTTGACCGCGCCGCGGGCGAACTGTTCATCGGCCCGAGCCACGAAATCGGCGGCGAGAACCCGGCGCTTCTGGATCCGGACTTCGACCTCGTCCCGCTCGCCGGGCTCCTGGGGCGCCGCAGCTTCCGCGGCCGGGGCGGTTTCGGCCGCCGGCGCGACGGCGGCCGGCTCAGCCTCGGCGATCGGCGCCCCGGCCGGCTCCTCGGCGGCCGGCTCGTCCCAGAGGCCGGTGTCGTCTTCGACCCACTCGTCGCCGGACGACTGGCAGGAGACCGCCAGGGCGAAGGGGAGGAGGAACAGGGGGAACCGGGTGATGCGCATCAGCTTGGGTTCAGCGGTGGAAGGCCGGCGGTTGGTGGAAGGTCCGGCCGGGAGGACCTGGGTGGGGGGCGCCGCGGACGACGGGGGGAACGAAGGATCGACCATCAGCCGCCTTCCGGCTCCGGCTCATCGTAGGGGAGCAGGAGCTCCAGGTTCCACGACGAGCCGCAGGGATCGGTGAGGCGGATGCTAGCGAGCTGAGGATTCACGGTCACCGACCGGATCCGGTCGGCGGGCCGGCCGCTGATTATGACCCTGCGTCCCCAGGCGTCAAAGCGGGGGATCCTAGTCTCCACCTCGAGGGTGGTTTCCCGGAGTGTCATCCCGTCCAGGAACCAGCCAGTCCCGCCGACCGGTTCGCCCGGGGCGGTCGGGTGGGGCCCGGACTCCGGCCGACCCGGCCGGCGTAGGACGAGCAGGATCCGGCCCTCCTCGTCCAGCCCCGTCGCCAGCCACTCGCTCCGCCGGGGGAGGGTGCAGGAGGCCGCCGCCGGGGCGGAGGAGCGGGTCTCCCACCGCGCCGGCCCCCCGGGTGGGCCCGGCAGGAGCCGGCGGACCTCCGCCCGGATCCGGTAGCGGTAGGGGATTCCTTCGCAGTCCACCGGGTCGAGGAGCTCCAGGGCCCGGGTCGGGGGCAGCTCCTGGCCCTCGCCTTCGCCGGCCCAGCGGGTGACCACATAGCTCAGGCCTTCGACCGGGTTCCTGGGGTCGGCCAGCCAGCTCAGCCGGATCCCGCCCTCCTGCGGCGAGGCCTGGAAGTCGAGCGGCGGGAAGACCTCTTCGACCCCGGTCAACCCTTGGGCGCCGTTCCCGCGACCGGCCAGGGCGAATGCCGTCCGGGCGGAAGCGGGGAGCCGGGGAGGAGCGGCCAGGGCCGGCAGCCGGGCGCGGAGCGCCGGGGCCGGATCGGGCTCCTCCGCCGGCGGCGGCGGCGCCGGCGGCGGCGGTGCGGGGGGGGCCAACAGCCGCAGGGCCGCGGTGGCCGCGGCGAGGACCCAGGCGGTGGTCAGGAAGAGGAGGCGAAGCGCCCTCATTCCGAGTCCTCCGCGGCGGCCGTCAGCAGCCAGCCGGCCGGCCAGGCGGCGACGCCGAGTTCCGCCCGCAGCTCCCGCCCCTCGGCCCGGACCACCAGCCGGCGGGGATCGGCCACGATCCCCTCTCCGACCGGCCAGGCGAGGAGCGCCCGGACCCAGCCGAGGACCGCCATCGGCGGCCCGGCCAGCTCGGCCCGGAGCAGGATCGGGCCGGTCTCGTTCGGTCGTTCGAGGGCCAGCCGGAGAGCCCGGCCGCCGCTTCCCGGCGTCACCTTGAGCCAGCTTCGGAGCAGGACCCCGGCCGCGGCCCCGGCCCGGCCGGCCGCCAGGAGATCGCCGCCCTCGAGCCCCGTCTCGGCCTCCAGGCCCCAGCTTCGGAGGCCGGCGCTCAGATCCTCTGCCGGGCGCTGGGGCGGCTCGGGCCCGAACACCGGCGCCGCCCAGGCCGAAGCCGGGATCCGGCGCAGGACCTCGACCGCGGGCGGGGCCCCGGTGTCGGCCCGTCGCCGGTCGGCCGCCCAGCCGAGCAGCAGGAAGGCGGCGGCGGCGGCAAGGAAGGCGGCGGCGAGGGATCGCTTCATCCTTCTGCCTCTCCGTCCGCCGACTGCGGCCGGGCGCCCGCCCGGGGTTCGGGAGCGGCCGGCGGTCGGGCGCGGCCGGACCAGAGCACGGTTCCTTCCCGGGCGGCCCCGGGCCGGAGCCGAAGATCGGGGCCGAGGGCTTCGGGTCGGAACGGGGCCTCCTGGTCGGCGACCTCGAGCCGGACCTCGACCAAGCCGCTGTCCGGTGAACTGAACAGCTCCAGCCTTTGGAGGGAACCGGCGGGAGCCGCCTCGAGCAGGGCGGTGAAGGCGGCGCCGAAGGCCGCCCGCCGATCCAGTGCCCGGATGGCCGCCCGCGGCAGCGGCAGGAAGGAGCGGCGGGGTTCGGCCGGCGCCGCCCGCTCCGCGAGGGCGGCGAGGGCGGCGTCGAGCGCCCGGGACTGCCGTCCACTCCAGGCGGCCAGGACGGCCAGGCCGATGGCCAAGAACGCGGCCGAGACCCAGAACCGGGCGGGGTGTCCGCCTTCCCGGAGCGGGGGCCGGAAGCCGGGCAGCCCAGGATCGAGGGCGCCCAGGGCGGCGCCGGCGGCGGCGGGATCGACGCCGCCCTCCGTCGGGTCCGGGCGCAGCAGCCGCCAGGAACGTCCGGCCCGTTCGAGGGCTTCGCCGAGCAGCTCGAGCCCGGGTGCCTGCCGGTCGCAGGCGACGGCCACCGGGCCGGTCCGGTTCGGGGACCGCTCCAGGACCTCGGTCAGGATCTGCGGCACCGGGCTCCGGCGGGGCCGGGAGCCGTGGTCACCGCCCCCCGGCTCGCCGGCGCACCAGTGGAGGCGATCCTCGCTCAGCCAGAGGAACAGGTCGCTGCGGTCGATCCGCCCAAGTCGCCAGTGCCAGTGGGCGGCGGCCACAGCCGGGGCGGCCAGGGCCTGGGTGGCGGGATGGCGGAGGGACCAGCCGGCCGGCAACCGCTCCGGCCGCCGGCCGGCTCCGGCCAGGGCGGCGCCCCACGGGAGCAGCCGGCCGGCCGCCAGGGTCCGATAGGTGCCGGGGAGCTGGACGGCGGCCACCTCGCCCGCCGCCAACACCCGCGGCGGCCCGTCCGGGTCGGCCTCCACCAGGGCGTAGCGGACCCGATCGCCGGCGGCGTGCAGGCCGAGCGCCCGGCTCATCGTCCCCGGCCCGGAAGCGGCAGCCCCAAGTGGCGCATGCCGAGCTGGATGTCCTGCCAGCAGTCCGCCTTGGCGGCCGGATTCCGTAAGAGATAGGCCGGGTGGTAGGTGGCGAGCACCGGCGGGCCGCCCCCCGGACGCGGATGCAGAGCGCCGCGCAGTCGGGACAGACTGGTCTCGCGGCCGAGCAGGTGGCAGGCGGAGTGGCGGCCGAGGGCGATGATCAGCTCCGGCCGCAGCAGCCGGAGCTGCTCCTCGAGCCACGGGGTGCAGGCCTCCTTCTCCGCCGGCAGCGGGTCGCGGTTGTCCGGCGGACGACACTTCAGGACGTTGGCGATGAACACCTCCCGGCGCCGCAGGCCCATGCCGTTCTCGATGATCCGGGTCAGGAGCTGGCCGGCCCGGCCGACGAAGGGCCGGCCGGTCCGGTCTTCGTCGGCGCCGGGCGCTTCGCCGACGAAGACCACCCGCGCGGTGGGCGGTCCCTCGCCCGGAACCGACCGCGTCCGGGTCGCGCCGAGCGGGCAGGCCCGGCAGGCGTCGATCCGGACCGCGAGGGCCGCCAGCGACGCCTGGCCGTCGCCGGCGGCCGCCGACTCGGCCGCTGAGGCGCCCTCCGCCTCCGCTCCCGCGGCGGCCGCGGCCGGCGGCGGCAGCAGGTCCAGACCGGCCGCCTCCAGTCCTTCCAGGAACACCTCGGCCGCCAAGGCCAGGCCCGGACTCAGGGGACTCCGGCTCATCCCCGGCCATTGTGGCGGCTCGGCCGGCGGACTCAAGAATTGCGATTCGGTCGGCGTTCGTTAGACTTGTCGGGCTCCGAGGACCGTCATGGCCCCGCGAAAGGCGGAACTTCTCGATCTCATGCGCAAGCAGCGGGCTGCCTCCGGGCAGCGGCCGGCGGAGGCTCCCCGCCCCGCCCCGCAGCCGGCGCCCGCGGACGAGGAGCGACGCCGTCCCGCTCGGCCGCGCCGGTCTGCGTCGGCCCGCGCCTCGCGTGCCGCGTGGCCGCTGGCGCTGCCCTGGGCCAGCCTGGCCCTGGCCCTGCTCCTTGTCGTCCCCCTGGTCTGGTGGCTGGTCGGCGCCCTCGGCGGCGGCCAGCCCGTCGAGGCCGGCGGCGCCGCCGGTGTCGCCGCTGCCGCTGCCCGCGCTGCCGGCGACTCCGCCTCCGCGCCGCCGCCGGCCGAGTCGGCTGCGGCCGCCGCGCCGTCCTACGGCGTGGTCGCCATCCAGTACGACCGGACCGCGGCCAACGTCGAGCGCGCGGTCCAGGTCGCCAAGGAATTGGTCGGCCTCCTCGGTCTCGACTACCACCTCGGCCAGGTCCTCGAGTACGGCGACTGGATCCGGATCTACTTCGGCCGGTCCGACCGCGCCGACGATCCCGAACTGGCCTCCCTGCGCGAACGCCTGGCCGGGCTCGAGTACCCGCCCGGCAGCGGCCGGCACGAGTTCCGGACCGCCTACGTCGCCCGCATTCCCGTCACCCGCTGATCCTCCCCCGTCCCAGCCATGTCGATCCACAAGTCCCTGTTCATCGGCGGCGCCCTGACCAAGGAGCGCTCCGTCCTGACCCGCCGCGAACGCCTCCAACGCCTGAAGACCGAGGGCCGGTGGACCGAGGGCGAGGATTCCGTCTACGGTCTGCCCAAGGTCCGGACCAAGTTCAAAGTCCTGACCAAGAAGCAGAAGAAGGCCGCCGCGGCCGCGGCCGCGGCCGCGGCCGCCCAGGAGGGCGGCGGGGCTTCCGCGGAAGAGGACCAGGGCGCCGAGGCCTGAGGAGCGCCCGCGGGGCGGCGGGGGCGGCGCCCCGGGCGGCGCCGCCCCCGCCCCGCCTTCGCCGGATGGAGGCGCCGGCCGATGAGCGTCGAGGTCCAGCTCGAGGAGATCTTCCTGTCGCTCCAGGGCGAGGGGGCCGAGGCCGGCCGGCCGCAGTTCTTTCTTCGGCTGGCCGGCTGTCCGCTCCGCTGTCGCTACTGCGACACTCCCGCCTCCTGGCGCCCCCGCCCGGAGTTCCGGCTCGTGCTCGGCGCCGAGGAGGAGGCCCGGCCGAATCCGGTGCCTGCGGCCGAGCTGCTGCCGCTCCTGGAACGGGTCGGGCGCGCCCACGGCGTGGCGCCGGATGGCCTCACCCTGGCCGTGACCGGCGGGGAGCCGCTCGAGCAGGCCGACTTCCTCCGCGCCTGGCTGCCCTCCTGGCCCGGACCGCGGCTGCTCGAGACGGCCGGGATCCGGCCCGAGCGGCTGGCGGCCGTCCTGCCGGTGGTGGACCTCGTCTCCCTCGACTGGAAGCTGCCCTCGACCCTGCGGCCGGCCGCGGCCGAGCCGGAGAGCGAGGCCTGCCTGGCCGCCGTGGTCGCGGCCGGGGTCCGGTATTGGCTGAAGATCGTCTTGACCGCCGACATCGGCCCGGCCGAGCTGGCCGCCGCGCTGGCGCGGATCGAGCGCCTCGCTCCAGCGGCGCCGGTCTTCCTCCAGCCCGCCACCCCGGTCGCCGGCGGCCCGCCGCCGCCGCCCGCGGAACGGCTCCTGGCCTGGCTCCTGGACCACCGGCACCGCCGGCTGGACCTGCGCGTCCTGCCCCAGATCCACCCCGCCCTCGGCCTGCGCTGATGGAATCCTCCCGGCCGCTGGTGGCGATCGTCGGCCGACCGAACGTCGGCAAATCCTCCCTCTTCAACCGCCTGGTCGGCGAGCGGCGGGCGATCGTCGAGCCCACCGCCGGGGTCACCCGGGACCGGCTGGTGCTGCCGGTGCGCCGGGCCGAGCCGCCGCTCGATTTCGACCTGATGGACACCGGCGGCATCGGCCTGGTCGACCGTGCCGATCTGGCGGCCTCGGTCGAGATGCAGGTCTCGGCCGGGCTGGCCCAGGCCGCGGCGGTCCTGTTCCTGGTCGACGCCCGCGAAGGCCTGCTGCCGCTCGACCAGCAGGTCGCCCGCCTCCTGCGCCGGTCCGGTCGGCCGGTGCTGTTGGTCGCCAACAAGTGCGAGGGCCGCGAGGCCGAGGGCAACCTGGCCGAGTTCGCGGCCCTCGGCTTCGGCCCGGCTCGGCCGGTCTCGGCCCGGGAGGGCCGGGGTCTGGCCGAGCTGCTGGTGGACCTCGCCGGCCACCTGCCGCCGGCGGCGGAGGTTCCCGACCGGCCCGGCGGCGCGCTGCGGATCGCCCTGGTCGGCCGCCGCAACACCGGCAAGTCTTCGTTCGTGAACGCCCTCTGCGAGGAGGAGCGGGTGATCGTCTCCGAGGTTCCCGGCACCACCCGCGACGCGGTCGACGTCACCCTCTCGTGGCGCGACCGCGAGCTCGTGCTGGTGGACACCGCCGGCGTCCACCGGCGGGCGCGCCTGGCCAGTCCGGTCGAGTTCTTCTCGCTCACCCGCAGCGATCAGGCGGTGCGCCGGGCCGACGTCGCCTTGCTCTTCCTGGACCTGACCCACGCCATCGCCCGCCTCGACCAGGAGCTGGCCCGGACCGTCCGCGACCGCTACAAGCCGACCGTGGTCGTCGGCACCAAGGCCGACCTGGAGCCGGACCTGCGGCCGGAGGACTTCCGGGCCGAGGTCGAGCGGCGACTGCCGCACCTGGCCGGCTCGCCGGTGGTCCTGGTCTCGAACCCCGAGCGGCGGGGCCTGGACCGGGCGCTGGCCGAAGCGTTCGCCTTGCACGAGGAGGCGGCCCGACGGGTCGGCACCGGCGAGCTGAACCGGGCCGTGGAGCGCGCCTTCCGCCGTCTGCGCTTTCGCGGTCGCGGGGAGAAACCGCGCGTCTTCTACGCCACCCAGCTCCGGGTCCATCCGCCGACCTTCCTGCTGTTCGTTAACCGGCCGCGCCTGTTCGACAAGGAGGCGGTGCGGGCGATCGGCGGCCAGCTCCGGCGCAGCCTCGGCTTCCCGCGGGTGCCGGTCCGGCTGGTCCTGCGCGAGCGGCCGCGGACCTAGACTCCGGGCATGTTCCGATCGTCGCTCCTGCCCGCCCTGCTCCTGCTGGCCGCCGGCTGCATCGCCGCCGACGCGGCCGAGGAGCCGTTCTGGGTCGAGAAGCGGCTCGAACACGGCCCGCCGATGCGGGACCTGATGCACGCCGCCCAACTGGCGATGATGCGGGCCGACTTCCCGCCGGGGGAGACCGATTCGGTCGGCGGCGTCGCCACCTCCGGCTGGGACGTCCACCTCTCGCCGTACTCCGAGCGCGGCTACCGTTCGCAGGCGGTGGTCGAGATCGAACGGCTCGACGAACCGCGCAGCTACCTCCTGCGGGTCCGGGTCCGGACCCAGGTGAACACCGAGAAGCATAAGACGCTGGATCCGGCCGCAGCCGACTGGGAGGACCGGCTCGAGGATCCTGAGCGGGCGCGGGTGGTCATGCAGCAGCTCCTGATCCAGGTCGCGCCCCGGTCCGGCCGCGGCGGCCGGGTGCAGAGCGATCAGGCCAAGGAGCCGCGGTAGAGGCGGTAGCGGCGGGAGAGCCGGCCGCCGTAGCGGCGGGCCAGCGAAACCATCACCTCGTTGTCCTCGAGCACCCAGGACATTTCGGAGGCGGTGTAGCCGGCCTCGAGCCCGCAGCGGACCAGGCGCTGGACCAGGGCCAGGTCGAGGCCGCGGTGGCGGTGTTCGGCCTTGACCCCGAGCATCACCGTCCGGATGCGGCGGATGCGGCGGAGCAGGAACGGCAGCCGGAGGATGCCGGTCGGCAGCAGCCGGGAGTCGATCTCCTTCAGAGCCAGGTTGGCGTCGGGCAGGGCGACGATCACCCCGACCGGCTCCCGACCGCGCCAGGCGAGCCAAGCCAGCCGCGGGTCGAGGAGCGGCTTCATGCCGCGGGCCTCGAACCAGAACTCGTCGAAGTCGAGGGGCAGAAATCCCCAGTTGTCGCGCCAGGCGGAGTTGTAGACCTCGTGGGCGGCCTTCATCGCGGCTCGGAAGCCGCGGCGGCGGATCGGTTCGAGCCGGTAGCCGCCGCGGGCCAGGGCCTTGTCGGCGACCCGATCGAGGCGGGCCAGCGGCTCCCTCATCCGCTCCGCGACGGTCTCGAAGGCCAGCAGGTCCCGGGCCTTGGCCAGGCCGGCCCCTTCCAGCCAGCCGGCGTACTCGGGCGGGTGGTGGGGCATCATCAGGTAGGGGATCTCGTCGGCGCCTTCGATCAGGCAGCCGCACTCGTGGTTCGTGTCCGGATCGGCCGGTCCGAGCAACGCCCGCGCCCCCTGTTCCCGCAGCCAGTCGCGGGCGGCGGCGAGGAGGGCGGCGGTGGTCTCGGGTCCGTCGGCGTCGAAGAACCCGAACCAACCGCAGGGCTCGCCGAGGGCCTCGGCGTGGCGGGGATCCCAGTAGGCGCCGATCCGGCCGCGGGGTTCCCCGTCCGGGCCGCGGGCGATCCAGAGCCGCCGCCGGGCGCGGCGGAGGGCAGGGTTCCGGTCCGGGTCGAGCAGGCGGGCGATCTCGCCGGTCAGCGGCGGCACGTAGCAGGCCGAACCGCCGCGGAACCGGCGGGCGAGATCGACGAAGCGCCGGCGCTGCCGGCGGCCGGTGACCACTTCCAGGCTCGGCTCCATGCCGCGGAGTGTGGATCGTCGACGGCGGCGGAGCAAGCTAGAATGCCGGAGTGAGCGGGGAATGGAGGTACCAGCGGCGCCAGGGCGCCTGCGCCGTCTGCGGGCGATCCTTCGCGGCCGACGAGACCGTTTTCTCCCTGCTCCGGTTCGCTGGCGAGGAACTCGAGCGGGGCGACCTTTGCAGCCCCTGCTTCGACGGTCGCGAGGAGACCGAGGACGTCTTCTTCTGGCGGACCCGCCACGCCGAGGACCGCCGCGGGCTGCGGGTGGACTTCGACCTCGTCCTCGGCGTCCTCCAGCGCCTGCGCGAGGACGAGCGGCCGGAGCGGCGCGATTTCTGCTTCCTGATCGCCCTGCTCCTCGTCCGGCACCGGAAGCTGCGGCTCCAGGGCGTGGTCCGCCGCCGTGGGCGGGAGTTCCTCCAGCTCCGCCGCCCCCGAGCCCGGCAGCCGTTCGAGGTCGAGGTCCGGGAGCTGGACGAGGAACGCCGGTCGCGGCTCTCGGCGGTCCTGGCCGGCCTGCTCGATCCGGCTCGGGAGGCCGACCTGGAGGACCTCCTCACTCCCGCCCGCACCTCCCGGGGCTGAACCGGCCCGATCCCGGCCTAGGGCACGGCCCGAGCGGCCCGACCGGAGCCCGAGGTTCCCTCTCCGAAAGGCCGGATTCCGTCCTCACGGGGCCCTCGTACGCCAGGGATGGCCCATTGGGCACCACTTCACTACAACATGTAGTTTAGATGGGTTGAGCTGCGAATTCTGTTGATTCGAGGGCTCGAAAATTTTTTTGAAAACCCTCTTTTCAAGCCAATAACGGTCGGTATAACGGGCAGTAGAAGTCAGGTGGTGGAAAATGGTGCCGCCCCTGGCCGCGCTCGATTCCCCCCATGGCCTCCTTCACCGGACAGTCGGAACACAAGCTCGACGACAAGGGCCGACTGTTCCTGCCCCGGAGGATCCTGGACGCGGTGGAGGACCCCGAGGAACGCCACCGCTTCATCCTGATGGCGGGGCCGGATCCGTGCGTCTATCTGCTCACGGTCTCCGCCTTCCGCGAGCGCTACCGGAACCTGAAGCGGGATCTGCGCGGCCACCAGGACTACGTCCAGGTCATGCGCGGACTCTCCCGCCTCCTCAGCGAGGAGCGGCTGGATGGACAGGGCCGCCTGCTCATTCCGCCCTACCTCCGCGACAAGGCCGGTCTCGGCCGCAAGGTCGTCGTCGTCGGGGTCTTCGAGATGGTGGAGATCTGGGACGCCGAGGCCTGGAACTCCGACACGATGCCGGCGGCGGAGGAGGCCTTCCACCGCCATTCCGGCAGCTTCTTCAACTTCGGTCAGTCCGACGATCCTGACGAGGGACGCCCGTGATCCTCCTGAGTCGCGCCATGCCCCGTCCGCTCCGCCCCTCCGGCCCCTCCCGCCACGAGCCGGTCCTCCTGCGGGAGGTGGTCGAACTCCTGGCGCCGGAGCGGGGCGGTCTCTTCCTCGACGCCACCGTCGGCGGCGGCGGCCACGCCGCCGCCCTTCTCGACGCCTCGCCCGAGGTCCGGCTGCTGGCCGTGGACCGGGACGCCGAGGCGCTCGCCCGGGCCCGGGAAAGGTTGGCTCCCTGGGCCGACCGGGTGGAGTTCCGGCACGCCCCGTTCTCGGCCGTGCCCGAGCTGTTGCCGCCGGAGTGGCGAGGCCATTTGGCGGGAGTTCTGGCCGACTTCGGCGTCTCCTCCGACCAGCTCGAGGATCCGGACCGCGGCTTTTCCTTCCTGAAGGACGGTCCGCTCGACATGCGGATGGACGCCACCCTGCAGAAGACCAGCGCCGCCAAGCTGCTGGCCACCGCCAGCGAGGACGAGATCGAGGCCTGGCTGCGGGACTACGGCGAGGAGCGCTACGCCCGCCGGATCGCCCACGGGCTGGTGGAGGCGCGCCGGCGCGGCCCGCTGCTTCGAACCTCGCAGCTCACCGACCTCGTCAGCCGGATCGTGCCCCGCGCCCCGCGTGGCGTCCACCCCGCCACCCGCACCTTCCAGGCCCTGCGGATCGCGGTCAACCGGGAGCTGGACGAGATCGACGCCCTGCTGCGGGCGGTGCCGCCGCTGCTCGCCCCCGGCGGCGTCTTCGCTGCGATCAGCTTCCACAGCCTGGAGGATCGCCGGGTCAAGCTCTCCTTCCGCAACGAGGTCCGCTCCGGCGCCTTCGAGGACCTCTCCCGCGGCTGCATCCGGCCGGGGCCGGAGGAACTCCGCCGCAACCCGCGGGCGCGCAGTTCGCGCCTGCGTGCCGTCCGCCGTCACGAGGGGAAGGAGTGAACGGACGCCTCGCCGGCCTGCTCGCCCTGCTGCTCTGCGAGCTGCTCGGCGGTCTCAGCCTGCGCAACGAGGCCCTGGCCGCCCGGGCCCGGGCCGAGGCCCTGCGCCGGCAGCAGCTCGCCTGCCTCGAACGCCGGCAGGCGGCGGAGGCCCGTCTCCAGGCCTGGATCTCGCCCGCCGCCGCCGCCGCCCGCCTCGCCGCGCCCGCGCCGCGGCCGGTGCTGTGAGCCGCAACCGGCTGACTCCGCTCCACCCGCTGTGGCTGCTGGGGCCGCTCGGCCTGATCTACTTGCTCGTCCTGGGCCAGCTCGTCCGGATGGGCCTGTTTCTCGACCGCGGCGAGGAGGCCCGGGTGCGGCGGTTGGTCTTGGCCGAGGCCGAGCTGAAGCCGCCGCGGGCGGCGATCCTCGACCGTCACGGCCGCCCGCTGGCGATCTCCGAGCCGGTCTGGCGGCTGGTGCTCGACGCGGCTCCGGCCCAGCGGCGCTACACCCGGCCGGGAAACTCCTTCACCTGGGAGGAGACGGCTCGGGAACTCGCCCCGGTGGCGGAGGCGGCCGGCGTGCCGCTGGCCGACCTGGTCGCCGTGGTGCGGGATCCCGGGCGGTGTCGCTCCGTGATTGCCGGGAGGCTGTCCCCCGCGGCGGTCTCCCGGCTTCGGATGCTGCTCCGCGCCGTGCCCGGAAGCGGATTGCGGCTCGAACACGGTTGGAACCGCGCCTGGCCGCAGGGGCGGAGCCTGGCCCACGTGGTCGGCTTCACCCGGCTCGAGGGCGCGCAGGATCCCGAACCGGTCGTCCGGGGGGTGACCGGGCTCGAGGCCCGGTTCGACGAGCGGTTGGTGGGCGCGCCGGGGGAGAAGCGCTCGCTGCGCGTCGCGGCCGCGTTCGGGATCAACCCTGCGTTGGACTACCGGCCGCCCGAGCCGGCACCGGATCTCCGCACCACCCTCGACGCCGGCCTCGCCGCCCGACTGCACGGCGAACTGGCTTCGATCATGGCGCGGTTCCGGACCGACTGGGCGGCCGGGGTGGTCCTCGACCCGCGCAACGGCGAGATCCTGGCCATGTCCGGCTTGCCCGACTTCGACCCGAACGATCCCGGTGCCTCGGTCGACGAGCAGGGTCGGTTGGTCGGCGCCGCCTCGCCGCTCGGCTGGGTCGTCCCGCCCGGCTCGACGATGAAGCCGCTCGTGGTCGCCCGCGCCCTCGCCGACGGCGCCATCGACGGCGACGACCGCTTCCCCCAGGAGGG
>RFGR01000033.1 GCA_003696625.1 Planctomycetota bacterium | reverse complement strand
GTCCGGGTCGCCGCTCGCGCGCATCAGGGCGTCGAAGTCGCGCCGGGGCCCGCGCAGCTCCGCCGCCGCCTGGGCCCGCAGGTCGGCGACCTCCTTCGGATCGGTGGCGGCGGCGGCCAGGGCCGCCCGGGCCGCGGCGCTCTCCGCCTCGGCCAGGGCCTCGATCCCGCGCAGGCGGTTGACCACGTGGTCGTCGTTGCGCGCCTGGAAGATCCACCACGCCTCGGGCTTGTCGTGCCTTAGCACCTTCGGCACCACCGCCTGGGCGTCGAAGACCAGGTTGGCCGGCGGTCCGGGACAGGGCAGGCCGATCTCCTGCTCGGCGCCGGCGACCACCACCCGGTGGCGGCTGACCGAGCCGTCCTCCCCCCACACCGCCAGCTCGAGCGGCATGGTGAACAGCGGCACCGCCTCGTCCACCGTCTGCGTCTGCCGCACCCGCACCCGCAGCAGCCCGGCGGCGGCGTCGTACTCCTGGCCGACCTCGTAGATCGGGAAACCGCCGCAGTAGGCCCACTGCTCGAACAGGAACTGGAGGTTGCGGCCGGTGGCGTCGAAGATCGCCCGCTCGAAGTCGGTGGTGTCGACCAAATCCCAGGCGTGACGGCGGGTGTACAGACGGATCGCCGCCCACCAGCCCTCGTCGCCCAGCTCGCGCCGGATCATGTGCAGCAGCGACGAGCCCTTGACGTAGACGTGGTTGGCGCCGCCGTCGCCGAAGCGGCAGCGGAAGTCCTCGACCAGCGGCTTGCGCGCCCGGTCGCCGCGGCCGACGTAGGCCCGCCGGTTGCGCTCCATGTCCAGCTCGAAGGCGTCGCGGCCGAGGGCGTGCTCGTCGTAGAGGCACTGGAAGTAGGTGGCGAAGCCCTCGTTCAGCCACAGGTTGGACCAGCCGCGGGTGGTGACGAGGTCGCCGAACCACTGGTGGGCCAGCTCGTGCGCGACCAGGCCGCGGCTCGAGCGGTCGAGTTCGGCCCGCTCGTCGTGCAGGGTGCGGTCGGTCTGGGTGGTGGCGGAGATGTTCTCCATGCCGCCGACGACGAACTCGGCCACCGCGGTCTGGGCGTACTTGGCGTAGGGGTACTCGAAGCCGGTGGCGTTGGAGAAGAACTCGAGCATCGCCGGCGTCTCGCCGAAGGAGCGGCGCGCCGTTTCCTCGCCGCAGCCGCGCGGCACGTAGTACTCGACCGGGATGCCGCGCCAGTCGTCGGCGTAGCGCTCCCACGGCCCGATGGCGACCGAGATCAGGTAGGAGACGAAGGGGTGGTCCAGGCGCCAGTGCCAGGTGGCGCTGCCGTCGCCGTTGTCGCGCACGTCGATCAGGCGGCCGTTGCTGACCACCGTCAGCCCGTCGAAGACCCGGATCCGGGCCTCGTAGGCGGCGCGGTCGTTCGGGTAGTCCCACATCGGGATCCAGCAGCGGTTGTCCTGACCCTCGCCCTGCGACCAGACCTGCGGCCCGGGCGCGGCGTCGAAGCGGGACCCGTCGACGAAGTAGAGGCCGCGGTGGTCGGGGTGCGAGGTGTAGCGGATCGTGACCGCCTCCTCGCCGCCGGCGGCGAGCGGCTCGGCCAGCTCGATCCGCACCCGCTCGCCGTCCTCGGCCCGCCAGGCCAGCGGCCGGCCGCGGCCGTCGCGGACCTCCTCGATCTCGGTCATGGCGCTGTGCACGACGATCGAGTCGAGGCCGTCGAGGAAGGCGCGGATCCGGCTGGTGGCGGTCCCCGTGACGCTCTGGTCGCGGTGGTCGATCGTGATGTCGAGTTCGATCTTCAGCAGGTCGCAGTCGCGGTCGAAACCGTTCTGCGCCAGGGTGTCGGCGGTGAGCGGCCGGCGCGGCTGCGGCGGGGCCGGCGCGGCGTCCTGCGGCGCGGCCAGGAGGAGGGCGGCGAAGGCGAGGAGCATGGGAGGGCCATCATTCGCGCGCGGGCCGTTCCTGCCTAGGGCCGGCGGCGGGAGCGGTGCCAAGACCTCCCAATGAAGGACCGGGAGGCAAGCCGCCCTCCATCCGGACTCTCAGAGGACCTGGATCTCCTCCAGGGAGGACTGGGTCCAGAGATCCCGGGGATGGGCAGGGTCCGGGACGAGGGCCCGGGCGTAGACCAACTGGCCGCTCAAGGCTCCCGAAGGCGGCAGCCGGAAGGGGAAAGAGGACCTTCCTTCGGCGGACAGCCGACCGAGGATGGGATGGGAGAGGGAATAGGAGAGCAAAGGGTCGAGGGCCAGGCCTGTTTTCCACCAGCCGACCGAGACTCCTTGGTGTCCGGCGAAACCCGTTGAGCAGAGCAGGAGGAATGGGCGCTGGGGCGCCCCAGGGAGATGGATCTCGGCCAAGGTCGCCTGGCCGGGGTACCCATCCTCCGGCAGGAACAGCGTCTGTCGCCCAGAGTGACGAAAACCCGGTTCCCGTCGGAAACCCTCGAGACCAGGCCGATCTCCCGGAAGCCATCACGATCTACATCTCCGAGGAGTTCCGGTGTGGTGACCGAAAGATCGAACGGTTCGAGGCGCCAGGGAGCAAGGCTGCCGGGAATGAAAACGACATCCAACAGGGTGCCGTCATGGGCATCGTAGAAGGCCGTGCCGACCCTTTTTCCCCAACTCGATTGGGGTGAATATACGAAGTGGACGGC
>RFGR01000032.1 GCA_003696625.1 Planctomycetota bacterium | reverse complement strand
TCTTTTCGTCGGACAAGCGCTACTCCTCCTCTTGCCGGTCGGCCGGCTCGGCCTGGTCGGGATCTTCGGCCGCCTCCTGCTCCTCGGTCGCCGGCGCCGGCGCCGGCGCCGCTTCCTCGCCGCCCTCGGCGGCGGCCCGCTCGGCGGCCAGGAGTTCGGCCTCGTACTCGGCCGGGGTCTTGATCTCGATCGACCAGCCGACGATCCGGGCCGCCAGGCGCACGTTGCGGCCGCCCATGCCGATCGCCAGCGGCTTTTGCTCCTCGCTGACCAGGACGAAGACCGAGCGGGTCTCCTCGTCGGGGAAGATGTGGTCGACGGCGATGTCCTTGGCCGGCTTGAGGGCGTTCTGGACCAGCTCCTCGAGGGAATCGCTCCACTCGATGATGTCGATCTTTTCCTGCCCCAGTTCGTCGGTGACGTTGCGGATCCGGGTACCGCGGACGCCGAGACAGGCGCCGATGCAGTCGACCCGCTCGTCCATCGAGTAGACGGCCACCTTGCAGCGGTAGCCCGGGTCGCGGGCTACGCGCATGACCCGGATCAAGCCGTCGGCGATCTCCGGGATCTCGACCTCGAACAGCTTCTTGACGAAGGCGTCGTCCTTGCGCGAGACGATGATGACGACCCGGGAGCCCTCCTTGCGCACCTCCTTGACCAGGACCCGCAGGCGGTCGCCGACGTGCAGACGCTCGGTCGGCACCCGCTCCGAGCGCGGCAGCAGGGCCTCGACCCGGCCGCTGAGCTGGATGATGACGTTCGGCCCCTCCAGCTTGTGGACCACCCCGGAGACGATCGTGTCCACCTTGCCGGCGAACTGGGAATAGACCTTGTCGCGCTCGGCTTCCCGGATCTTCTGCATGAAGACCTGCTTGGTGGTCTGGGCCGCGATCCGGCCGAGGTCGACCGAGGAGGGAACCTGGACCGAGCCGTCCAGGGCCACCAGCGAGATCTCGCCGGAGCGGCGGTCGATCCGCACCTCGATGCCGTCTTCGATGTCCATCCGCTTGCGGGTGGCGGTGCTCAGGGCCTCCTCCAGGGCGGTGAACAGGATGTCGCGATCCACCCCGCGCTCGCGGTGGATGGCGTCGATCATTCGCAGAACGTCGTCCTTGCGCATCGTGTTCGTCCCGGTCTGGAGGTCTCAGGTCGGCGGGGCCGCCCCGGGCCGGTGGAGTCCAAAAAAGCGGGGTGTGCAGCGAGCTGCACACCCGGCCGGCGGCCCGAGGCCGCGGAGGTCGGATCTCCGCCGGACCGAAAACGGTCCCAGCGGACCCTGCGGCGAACGGCCGCAGAGTCGCCCCATAGAATACCTTCCCCGGCGCGGCCGGCAAGACCTTCCCGGCACCCGGCGCCGGCTTGCAAGATCCTGTGGAGCAAGGGCATGGATACGAATGACGGCGCCCCCGGCGGCCCCGGCCGGGACCGCATCCGCGTGAACGGGGCCGAGCACCCCTGGCGGCCCGGCCTGACGGTCGCCGATCTGCTGGCCGAGCTCGGCTTGGCCGGACCGGGAGTGGCGGTCGAACGGAACGAGGCCGTGGTGCCGCGCCGCGACCACCCTTCCGTCCGGATCGAGCCCGGCGACCGCCTCGAGATCGTCCGTCTGGTCGGCGGCGGCTAACCTGGAGCGGAGGCAGCCGTCATGACCGTCCCCGCCGACCAACCCCTCCGAATCGGAGCCCACAGCTTCACCTCCCGCCTCTTCCTGGGTACCGGCAAGTACGCCTCCTACGAGTTGATGCGGGATGCCCTGGCCGCTTCCGGCACCGAGTGCGTGACGGTGGCGGTCCGCCGGATTCCGGCCGACGAGCCGCCCGGGCAGGCCTTCCTGGACTACCTCGATCGCGACCGCTACACCCTGCTTCCGAACACCGCCGGCTGCTTCGACGCCGAGACGGCGGTCCGCTCGGCCCGTCTGGCCCGCGAGATGCTGGACACCGACCTGGTCAAGCTCGAGGTTCTCGGCGATCGACGCACCCTGCTGCCGGACCCGGTCGCGACCCTGGAGGCGACCCGCATCCTGGTCGCCGAGGGCTTCACGGTGCTGGTCTACACCAGCGACGACGTCCGCCTCGCCCACCACCTCGAGGAGGCCGGCGCCGCGGCGGTGATGCCGGCCGGCTCGCCGATCGGCAGCGGCCAGGGGATCCTCAATCGGCTGAACATCGAACTGATCGCCGAGGAGATCGAGGTGCCGGTGATCGTCGATGCCGGGGTCGGGGCCGCCTCGGACGTGGCGGTGGCGATGGAACTCGGCGCCGACGGCGTCCTGCTCAACACCGGCGTCGCCGGCGCCCGGGATCCGGTACGGATGGCGCGGGCGATGCGGGCCGCCTGCCAGGCGGGGCGGGATTCCTTTCTCGCCGGTCGCATCCCGCGCAAGCGGTTCGCCAGCGCCAGTTCGCCCGAGTCCGGGGTGATCGGCGCCTCGGCATGACCTTCCCGGCCCTGCTCGGCCTGGTCGCCTGGGCGGCGGTGGCCGCCTTCCTCGGTGCGATCGGGGCGGTGGCGCTGGCTCGTTTCGCCGGTGCGCCGGCGCCGGTGCAGCCGTTGGCCCGGCTGCGCGGCTGGGACCTGCCGCTGGCCGGGGTCGTTCTCCTGTTCGGCCAAGTGGCCGGCCTGTCCCTGCTCGAGGGCCGGGATCCGCTGCTGCCGCCGCCGCTCTCCCAGCTCCTGGTCGGCCTGGTCTCCGGTTTGCTCGCCTGGCTCTTCCTCGGGCTGCGGGAAGGCAGCTTCGCGCCGCGCCGGCAGCCGGTCCGCGGCCGCCGCCTGCGCGAGATCGGCAACGTCGTCAGTTGCTACTTGATCGCCCTGCCCGGCTTCCTGGCCCTCAGCGGCTTCAACAACCGCCTGGTCGCGCTGCTCGCCGGCGCGCCGACGGTTTCGGGACCGGCCGCGGGCTGGGAGAAGCTGACGGCCGGGCCGCTCGCCGCCGTCCTGGTCCTGGCGGTGCTGGTCCTGCCGCTGCTCGAGGAAGCGCTGTTCCGCGGCTATCTGTGGCGCTTCCTGGCCGGCCGGCCGGACTTCGGCCCGCGCCGGGCCCTGCTCTACTCGGCCCTGCTCTTCGCTCTCGCCCACCAGCCGGAGGTCTGGCTGCCGATGCTCTATCTCGGCGGCCTGTTCGGCTGGGTCTACTGGCGCAGCGGGCGGTTGCGCTACGCCGTCCTCGCCCACGCCCTCCACAACGCCCTCGCCGCCCTCACCCTGCTCCTGCCCGATACCGTCACCGATGTCCTCCTCTGAGCACCCGAACGAGATTCCCGAGCCGCCCCGCGGCCTGATGGTCCGAACGGCTTCCGGCGCCTTCGTCGCCCGGGGCGCCGTCGTCACCGGCGACGTCGAGCTGGGCGAGGACGCCAGCGTCTGGTTCGGCTGCGTCGTCCGCGGCGACGACGCGCCGATCCGGATCGGTCCGCGGACGAACCTGCAGGACGGCTGCATCGTTCACTGCGATACCGGCGCTCCCCAGACCATCGGCGCCGACTGCACGATCGGCCACGGGGCCATCGTCCACGGCGTCGAGATCGGCGACGGTGTCCTGATCGGCATGGGAGCGGTGATCCTCGGCGGCGCTCGGATCGGCGCCGGGGCGGTGATCGCGGCCGGCGCCGTGGTCAAGGAGAACGCCGAGGTGCCGCCGCGGGCGCTGATGGCCGGGGTGCCGGCCCGTTTCGTCCGCGAGGTGAGCGAGAAGGAGGTCGCCTTCATGCGCCACTCGATCCCGCACTACATCGAGACCGCCCGCGGCTACCTGGCCGCCGAGCCGGAGTGAGCGGCGGCTGGGATGGGCTGGCCGAACGCCTCGCCGGCCTGCCGGGGGCGGTGGTGGCGGTCTCCGGCGGCGTCGACTCGGCGGTCCTGCTGGCCGCGGCCGCCGACCTGCTCGGCCCGGAGCGGACTTTGGCGGTGGTCGCCGACAGCCCTTCGCTGGCCCGCAGCGAGTTGGCCGCGGCCGAGCGGCTGGCCTCCCGCCTGGGGGTCGAGTTGATCCGGCTGGCCACCCGGGAGACCGAGGATCCCCGCTACCGGGCCAACACCGGCGACCGCTGCTTCTGGTGCAAGGAGGCCCTGTTCGCCGCCGCCGAGCCGATCGCCCGCGCCCGCGGCTGGCCGCTGTGCTACGGCGAGAACGCCGACGACGACCCGGCCGACCGGCCCGGCTCGCGCAGCGCCGCCGCCCGGGGCGTGCGGGCCCCGTTGCGCGAGGCCGGCTGGGGCAAGGCCCGGATCCGGGCCCGGGCGCGGGAACTCGGGCTCGAGCAGGCCGACAAGCCGGCCATGCCGTGCCTCGCCTCGCGGATTCCGGTCGGGGTCGAGGTCGGCATCGAGGCCCTGCGGCGGATCGAGGCCTTCGAAGGCGCCCTGCGCCGGCGCGGCTACCGGGAACTGCGCGGCCGGGATCTGCCGGACGGCACGGTCCGGCTCGAGTTGGCGGCCGAGGAGCTGCCCCGGGCGGAGGGGGAGCGGGAGGAACTCGCGGCCCTGGCCCGGGCCAGCGGCTACCGCCGGCTCGAGCTGGCGCCGCGGTGATAGTCGTCGAGCCAGCGCCGGTAGCGGAGCGGCAGATCCTCGATCACGGCGTTGCGAAGCGCCTCCTGCAGCCGCGGCGGCAGCATGCCCCAGGCGCCGTTGTCCTGGTCGAAGAGCAGCCGGAGATAGGAGGAGCGGGGTGGGCCCTCGCCGGTCTGGCTCTCCTGGTCGCCTTCGGCCGGCTCCTGCGGCTGCCGGCGTTCGCCGGAAGCGTCCAGGTTGCGGGGCTCCTGGCCGTCCTCCGGCCTCGGCCGGGGGCGGGAGCTGCCGCTGCCGCCGCCGCCCTGGTTCTCGAGTTCGGGGATCGCCTCGAGGAGGGCCTCCATGTCGGCGAGGAGCCGGTCCGCCTCGGCCACCCTCTCCTTGATGCGGTCGGCCAACTTCGGTGCCGCTTCATCCTCGGCGGCGGGGGCCTGCTCGACCTGGTCCCGGGTCTCCCGGAGGTGGCGGTCGAGGGCGAGGAATCCTTCCCGGACCTGGTCGGCCAACCGATCCACCTCCTTCAGAACCTCCTGGAGTTCCGGCGACGGCAGCGGGTCCGGCAGCGACTCCGGCGCCGGTTCGACCGGGTCTTGGAGCAGCGCCGGCAGGAGCAGGAGGGGAAGCAGCATCAGGCGTCGTCTTTCGGGGTCTCGGCCGCGTCTTCCCCGCGGAGGCGGGCGAGGGCGGCCTCGTAGATCCGGCGCAGCTCGGCCTGCCGCTCGACCAGACGTTCGAGTTCGGCGAGGTCGTCCTCGTCCGGCTCCAAGCCGGCCTCGGCCAGGGCCCGGCGCCGCCGGGCGAAGCGGTCGAGTTCGTCGCGGAGATCGGCCTGGACCCGTTTCAGGAGCTGGACCTCCTCGGCGAAGCCGACCAGGGGCTGCTCCTGCTGCTCCTGGTCGCCGCCGCCTCCCGTCTGCGGCTGGTCCGGCTGCTCGAGGCGGCGGCGGACGCGCTCCATCTCGGTCTGGATCGCCTCGATCAATTCCTGCCAGCGCCCGGCGAGATCGGCGGCGAGTCGCTCCTGGTCGGCTCCGGCCCGGTAGCGTCGAGGTCCGAGGTCGCGGGCCAGGCGGGCGTGGTCGTCGGCCAGCAGCCGGAGCAGGAAGGAGAAGACCTCGCTGCCGCGGAGGTCGACCGCGAGCTGGAGTTCGGCGGAGTCGTCGGCGATGGCCTGCTCGGCCTCGGACCAGGCGCGGAGTCTGGCGTGGTCCCGCCGGCTCGGTCTCTTGCCGCCCTGGCCGGCGACGAACTCGGCCAGGGGTTCGGCGACCTCCCGGTGGCGGGCGAGCAGGCCCTGAGCGGAGGACAGCAGATCGATCAGTTCTTCGAGCTGTTCGCGGTTCTCGGCCCGCCGGCGATCCTGTTCAGCCTGGTCCCGGGCCCGCTCGAGGGCGTCGAGGGTCTCCTCCATCCGCTCCCGGGCCTGGTCGAGCCGGCGGCGCTGGAGTTCCTGCTCGGCCCGGCGGCTGCTCTCGGCCGCCTGGTCGAGATCCTGCTCGGCCGGCCCCGCCTGATCTTCGCCCAGCATCCGCTCGATTTGCTCGCGCAGGGCCTGCTGCCGCTCGGCCAGTTCGGCGGCGTCGGCCGTCGGCTCACCGCGCTCGCCCGCGGGCGGCGCTTCCTCCGTTCCGGCCTGGTCGTCCGATCCAGCCTGTTCCTCCGAGCCGGTCCGTTCTTCCGAGCCGGATCGTTCTTCCGAGCCGGATCGTTCCTCCGATCCCGCCTGTTCATCCTTGCCGGTTTCCTCCTCCGAACCGCTCCGCTCCTTCGCTCCGGCCGCCGGATCGGCCCTGTCCTCGGGGGCGGCCCGGGCCTCGAGCCGTTCCAGCTCGGCCAGGAGTTCCCGCTGCCGCCGGGCCATCTCCTGGATCCGGTCGGCCCGGTTCCGGGCCTGCTCGAGCAGGCTCTCGAGCTGACGTTCGATCCGCTCCTGGAGCAGGAAGTCGAGCAGGGCCTGGAGTTGCTCGATCAGCTCGGCCTGGGCCTCGAGGGCCTCTCCGGAACGCATCTCGGCCAGGCTCCGGGCCACGGCCTCGATCGCGTCGGCCAGGTCGCCTCGGCCGTCGAGGCCGCTCAGGCGCTCCCGGGCGGACCGCAGCAGCTCGACCTTGGCCGCCTCGCCTTCCTCCTCGGCCCGGTCGGCGAGGGTAGTGAGGAGCTGCTCGAGCCGGCGGACTTGACGGGCCAGCCGGGCCTGGTCCTGGGCCAGGCGGGAGAACTCGCCCGGATCCTGGGGCGCCGCCGACAACGGCGACGGGGCCAGGAGCAGCAGGAGCGGAAGCAGGAGAAGACGCATCGGCGGCGGGAGGGCGCCGGCCGGCGCGGTCCCCCCGGACCCAATCTAACGGGCGCTGGCCTCCTTCGTTCGCAGATAAAGAGCCCGCTGGCGGTCGAGCAGGCTGCGCAGCAGGTCGACCGCGCTCTGCAGATCCTCCCAGGCCAGGAGGATGTCCAGCATCTCCTGGAGCTGGCCGCGCAGCTCGGTGGCCGGCGGGATCGGGTCGTTCCCTTCCTCGACCGCGGCCAGAAGCGCGGCCGCCGGGCCGGTGCGGGCCGCCTCGGCGGCCCGTGCCAGGTCGAGCAGGAGTCCGGCCCGGTCCAGGGGCCGGACGCCGCCGGCGGTCACCGCCGTCGCGACCTCCCCCGGCGCCGGCGGCGCCGAGGCGAGGAGGCGGTCGAGGGCCGGCCGCAGAACCTCCGCTTCCGGGTCGAGGCCGGCGTAGATCCGTTCGAGCAGGACCCGCTCGAGATCCCGCTCGAGGTCGCCGATCTCGCGTTCGATCCGGCGGGCCTGGGGCCGCGGCGCCGACGGTTCCGGAGCGAGCAGGGCCTCGGTCCGGTCGAGCAGGCGTTCGACCTTCTCGCGTGCCCGCACCATCCGCTGTGCGTGCCGTGCCTCGAAGGCCTCGGCGCCGAGGACCTCGACCCAAGGTGAGCGGGCGACGGTCTCCTGTCCGGCGGGCGGCGCCGCGTCCAGGGCCCGGAGCAGGAAACGCAGACGGGTGGTCGCTCCCGATTCGGCCGCCCCGTCGGGCGGGGCGGGGGCCGGCCGGGCCAAGAACAGCCGGCCGCCGCCGCCGAGGGCGAGCGGTTCGGACTCGCCATCCTCGCCGACGAGGAGTTCGGCCTCGGCCAGGCCGTAGTCGTCCTCGGCCTCCACGACCAGCGGGACCGTGCCGCCCGCCACGGTCGCCCAGGCCTCGTCCGGCCAGAGGAAGGAGGCGCGGGGCGGTCGATCGGGATCCGCCTGCCAGCGCAGGACGCCGGCGCGGGGGTTGCGGAAACCGTCCCCGCCGACGGTTTCGAGGATCGCCTCGCCGGAGCCGGTCGCCTCCACCCGGAAGGACCACCAGCCGTCCGCCTGGCGGTCGGCCTCGCCGTGGTCGCCGGTCAGCGAGCGGACGAGGACCCGTTCCGCCACCGGATCGGTTCGGAAGCGGGCGGTGAGGACGGTGCCGGCCGGAACCCGGAACTCGGCCAGGGGGGAGTCCTCGGCCGGCCGGTCGGTGTAGGCCGGGGGCTCCACCCGTACGGTCCAGTCGCGCAGAGCCGGCGCGTCGCCGCCCGCGAGCAGCAGCGAAGGCCGGCCGTCGGTGTCGTCGCCGCCGCGGAAGGTGATCTCCTGCCGCCCGGCCAGGGGCGGCAGCCGCAGCACGAACTCGCCGCCGCCGATCGGCCGCATCGGCCGTTCGCCGCCGGCGTCCCGCGCCAGCACCCGTTCCGGCACCTTGCCCTCGGCCCGGACGCGGAGGGTGAGGAGGCTGCCGTTGGCGACGGCGAGCCGGAAGCGGCCGCCGCCCAGGTCTTCGAGCGGCGGCGCCTCGCCGCCGGCCAGGAACGGCGGTAGCAGGACCAGCTCGGTGTCGCCGGGCCACGCCCGCTCGCCGCCCGCGAGCCGGGCGAGGAAAACCTCGGCTTCGGCCGGGAAGCGCCAGGCGAGGCCGGCCAGGAGCAGAACCGCGCCGAGGCCGCGGAGGGCGCTGCGCCGGGCCCGGCCGGAGGGCGCGGCCCGGCGTTCGTCGAGGGCCCCCAGCCGGTCGCGGACCTGCTCGTGGACGCGGGCGAGGAGGGCGGCGGAGGTTCCGGGCGGCGCCTCCGGCAGCTCGACCGCGGTCGCGAGCAGGCCGCGGAGTTCCGGGTGGCTGCGCTCCCACATCGCCGCCAGGTCGCGCCGGCTCGGGCGTCGGCGCAGGGGCAGCAGCAGCAGCCGGCGGAGGCGGGCGACGAACAGCAGGAGGGCACCGGCGGCCAATACCAGGCGCACCGGCGCCGGCGGCTCGAAGGCCCGATCGGCCAGGTACAGCCCGGCCAGGAGCAGCGCCGCCGCGAGTGCGAGCCGGCCGACGCCCCAGGCCAGCAGCAGGGCCAAGGTCCGCGCCTCGAGGCGACGGAGGATCCGGCGGACCTCGGCCGGCGGCGTCATCGTTCGAAGATCGGCAGGTACTCGCGGGGGATCTGCAGGAGCAGGCAGGCGGTGGCGGTGCCGTAGTTGCGTCCCGGTCCGACCTGGTTCGGCCAGGAGCCGTCGGCGGCCTGCATCCTGAGCAGCGTGCGTTCGAGTTCGTGGAAGTAGTTCCGGTAGCGGTCGCCGCCGGCCATGTGGAAAGCCTGGACGGCGTAGTAGTGGCCGTACCAGAAGTAGTAGTGGCCGCGGTTGCGCAGGCCCCAGAGTTCGTCGACCCGATCCAGATAGCGCTCGAGATAGTCGAGACCGGCTTCGATGTCCCGGTCGGCGTGGACGCCGGCGTGGAACAGGATCGTCACCCCGGCGGCGGTCAGCGGCCAGGTGACCCGGGAACCCTCGTTGCCGGTGGCGTGCGGCGGCTGGTAGAAGAAGGCGCCGGGCAGGGGCGGCGTGCCGCCGATCGGCATCCGCGGCAGCCGGTCGCCCTCGTGGACGGCGCTGTCGCGCACGTACTTCACCGCCCGGTCGATGGTCGAGCGCGGCACCAGCAGGCCGACGTTGCGCGCCGCCCGCAGGGCCATCACCTGGCAGGCGCTGACCGACATGTCGGCGTCCTCGGTGTGCGGGGTGTAGCGCCAGCCGCCGTCGCGGTTCTGGCTGTCGACGATCAGATCGACCGCCTTGCGCAGGGCCGGCCGCAGCTCCTCGTTGTCGCTCATGCCGTACGCCTCGGCCAGGAACAGGGTGGCGAAGGCGTGTGAGTACATCCGGGTCTCGTTGGCGTGGATGTAGCCGTTCGGGCCGACCTGGGCGACGACGAAGTCGACCGCCTTCTCGACCACCTCGCCGTACTCGCCCCGGCCGGGAACGTGGCCGCCGGCGAGGAAGGCCATGCCGGCCAGGGCGGTGACCCCGAGATGGGCCTTGCCGGTGTTCCAGGCCCGGTAGTTGTCCTCGGTCTTGTAGCCGACGTCGCCGGCCCAGGACCCGTCCGGGGCCTGGGCGGCGGCGAGATAAGCCAGGCCGCGTTCGGCCGCCGCCCGGCCCTCGGGGCTGAGGACCGAGGCATCGGCCTGCGGTAGGAGCAGAGCGAGGGGGGCGAGGATCATGGCCGGCCGACGAGCAGGAGGCGGGAGCCGTTCCGAACCAGGGCGGTTCGGTCGCGGAGGAGGAGGACGGAGGTGGACGAACCGTGGGCGGAGGCGGCCTCGAGAGCGGCCGAGCCGAGCAGGGTGCCGTCGGCGGCGATCCGATGCAGCGAGAGTTCGGCGCCGTAGCCGCGCAAGCGGACCAGGAGCGGAAGCAGCCAGCCGTCGCGGCCGCGGGCCGGCGGCACGGTCGCGGTCGGTCCGCTGGCGGCCGGCAGGCGGACGGTCCAGGCCCGGGCGAGGTCCTCGTCGAGCCGGTAGAGGGAGAGCCGGCGTTCGCCGTCGAGGACGAGCAGCTCCCGAGTCGGCAGGACGAGATCCTGGCGCAGCACCCGCGAAGGCTGCTGCGGGAAGGCGACCTCGCCTTCCTCGAGCAGCCGGGTGCGGGACCGGTCGGAACCGTCGGGCAGCCAGCCGAAGCGCGGGGCCGGCGAGCCGGGATGGGGGAAGCTCGGCCGTTGCAGCCAGCCGACGCCGCCGGGGGCCCGGAACAAGCGCAGCGGCAGGTCGGCCAGCCCGATCGAGAAGCTGCGGTCCGGTGCGGCCAGGGCCACCGCGGGGGGGGCGCGCGGGTCGAGGTCGGGCAGGGCGAGCCCCCCGCCCCAGGGCTGGACCATCGCCATCTCGGTGGTCAGGCCGCGCGGCGCCCGGAGCAGCTGCGGCTCGCCGCCGAGCAGCGAGAACACCGGGATCTCGCGCCGGCGGGCGCTCAGGACGAACACCCGCTCCCCGTCGAAGCGCAGTTCCTTGGCCGCGTCCGGGTCGAGTTCGAGTCGGCGGTCGAGCAGGGCCTCGCCGGTCCTCAGGTCGCGGACCTGGAGTCGGTGGGTGGTGCCGCCCTCCTCGGCGAGGACGGCGGCGAAGCCGCGGGCGGCGGCCGGGGCGACGCGCTGGCTGTCTCCCGGGAGCGGGCGGGTGGACACGGAACCGTCCCGCCCGATGCGCAGGAACCGGTCGAGGAGGAAGCAGCTCAGGCCGTCCGGATCGAGGAAGGAGCCGCCGGCCAGGGCCGGCACGTAGCTCCGTCCAGGCAGTTCGAGCCGATGTCGGACGAGCAGGGCCGGGCCGTCCCGGGTCAGCCGCACGAGTTCCACCTCGGCCCCTTCCTGGAGGGCGAGCAAGGCGCCGCCGCCGTCGTCGGGGGCGGCCTGGATCAGGACCTTCCGTTCGAGCGGCAGCTCCGCCAGGACCTCCAGCCCGGCCGGCAGTTCCGGCGGCGGCGGTTCGGACCAGGCGGCCAGCAGCTCCCGGGCCGCTTCCGGGTCGCCGCCGTGGTCGCGCAGCCAGGCCGCGACCCGGATCCGATCGGCCCGGTCGAGATCGGGCCGGGCGGCCTCGGTCCGGAGCCAGCGCTGCAGGGCCTCGGTGCCACTGAAGGCCCGGAGCACCTCTGGGCCGGGCGCGCCGCCGGCCAGCGCCTGCTCGGCCTGCTCCTCCAGGCGCCGCCGTTGCTCGGGCTCGGCTGCCAGCAACCGGGCCAACCGGTCCGCCGCCCACTGGTCGGCGGGCTCGCCGTCCAGGCGGTGCCGATCCGCTCCGGGCAACAGGAGGAGATCGACCAGCGCCTGCCGTTCCCGGTCGGGCCGACCGCGGGCGGCGGCCGCCAGGGCCCGCGCCCGGGCCAGGACCAGGCCGGCCGGCAGTTCGCCCTGGCGGGTCTCCAACCGAAGGTCGGCCGGGGTTTCGGCCAGGACGGCCAGGGCCCGGTCGAGCAGGGAGGAGGCGGGGCCGGTCGGATCGACCAGATCCAGGAGCAGGAGGGCGGCCGCCCGCCGGCGCTCGGGCGAGGAGCCGGACAGGACCGGTTCGAGGGAGCGGATCGCCTCCACCCGCTCATCCCGCGCGGCGCGGGCCGAGCCGGCCAGGAGGAGCAGCCGTTCGCGCTGCTCGAGGTTGTTGCAGCCGCCGGCCAAGCTCTCGGCGGCGCGGGCGACCCGCGCCGCCACCGCCGGGTCGCGGCGGAAATCCAGGCCTTCGAGCAGCGGCAGGGTGCGGGCCAGCACCTCCGGGTCGGGCACGGCGGGCAGGGTGCGCAGCAGTCCTTCCGGGGATCCGTAGGCCTGAACGCCGCCCCCGACCAAGACCAGCACCATGCCGGGCAGGGCCTGGAGGCCGCCCTGGTCCAGGCTGCTCCAGGAGACCACCCGCTCCCGCGGCCGCAGGTCGTTCGGATCGAGAACGAGGATGCCGTCGGAGGTCGGCACGAGCAGCTCGTCGGCGGCCAGGGCGCCGCCCTGCTGGAGAAGGCGCGGATCCGTGAAGGGCTCGGTGAGGAGCGGCGAGACCCGATCCCGGGCCGGGCCGCCGTCCAGGTCGAAGGAGACCGCGTGGCTGCCGGTGAAGATCGCGCGCCGGCCGACCAGGCCGACCAGATGCCGGAGGAGGACGCCGCGCGAGGGCGGTCGCAGTTCGCGCACGACGCGCCCGTCCCGCGCCCGCAGGGCCCAGGCGGAGTCGGCGTCGGTCGGGGCGCAGACGAAGACCTCGCCGTCGCAGGCCGGCGGGCCGTTGGCGAAGGTCTCGGCCCGGCGGGCGATCTCCCCGGTCTGGGGCGCGCTGACCCAGGTCCGGCGATAGAGGCGGGTCCAGAGCGCCTCGCCGGTGGCGGCGTCGACGGCGCAGATCGCGCCCAGATTCGAGCAGACGATCACCCGCTCGGCGTCGGCGGCCGGAGGCTGGGCGGCCAGCTCCCGGACGACGTTGCCGAACAGGTTGGTTTCCCGTCCGCCGCTGACCAGGAAGGTGCGCCAGAGTTCCCGACCGGTGTGGAGGTCGAGCGCGAGCAGCGACAGGTCGAGGGTGCCGGAGGCGTCGTAGATCGGCACGAAGACCCGGCCGGCCGCCGCCGCCGGCGGCGCCGCCACGAGTTCGCGCGATTCCTCGCCGCGGGTCCGGTACCAGGCCGGCTCATGCTTCCAGAGGATCCGGCCGGTCTCGGCGTCGAAGGCGTAGACGCGGCGGCCGGGGAGGTAGCGGCGGACGGCGATCCGCCGATAGAAGCTGTCCGAGCGGCCGACGAAGATCGGTTCCTGGAGAGCGACGACCAAGATTCCGTCCTCCAGCACCGGGGCCAGGATTGTCTTGGGATCGAACCCCTCGACGATCTTCTCCATGCCGCTCATCCGGCCGCCGTCGGGGGCGACCAGGCCGTCCCAACCCGGGTCGCCGCCGAAGCGCCAGGCCAGGCGGCCGGAGCCGAGCCGGAGGGCCGCCACCTCGCGGCCGTCGGTGAGGAAGGCCAGCCCGCCGCCGATCGCGGCCCGGTGGTTCTGGTAGTACACGTTGCGCGGGAACGGCGGATCCCGGAACCGGTAGGCCCAGCGTTCCTCCAGGCCGTGGGCGACGACCTCCGGCAGCCGCGGATCGTCGCCGCCGGCGACGGCCGGGGCGAGGACCGGCGACCGCGGCCGCGGCGCCGGCAGGGCGGGCAGCCACTCCGGCGGCAGGACCTCCTCGGGCAGCCGCCCGGCGGTCGCCCGCTCGATCTGCCCCCGGTCGAGCAACAGCTCCCGGATCGCCTCCTCGGCGGCGGCGGCGGCCTCGGTGCCGGCGTAGCGGGCGACGACCCGCCGCAGGGCCGGCAGGTCGGGGGGCCGCAACGCCCGCCGCAGGGCCTCGGACGCCTCCCGGCCGACCAGCTCCTCGCGGACCGCGGCGGCCTCCGGAGGCAGCGAGGACAGCAGCCGCCGGGCCTCGGCGACGGCGCCGGTGAACAGCAGGTCGTCGGGCGCCGCCCGGACCAGGGTCGCCGGATCTTCCTCCAGGATCTCCTGCAGGGCGAGGATCGCCCGCCGCCACTCGCCGGCGGCGAGGTCCTCGCGGGCGTCGGCGAGGCGGGCGGCCAGTTCGCCGGACTCGAGGATGGTGACGCCGCCCGGCAGCTCCGGCTCCTGGGCGGGAGCCGCGGCGGCGAGCAGGAGGACGGCGAGGAAGCTCACGACAGGTTGCTCCGTTTACGCAGCAGCCACTCGCTCGCGGCCAGGGCCAGGAACAGCGCCAGGGCGCCGGCACCGTCGAGCGGCCGGTCGTCGCTGGCCAGGGTGCGGGTCCGCCGCTCCCGGCCGTCGAGGGTGGCGAGCAGTTCGTCGGCCCGGTCCGCGTCCACCAGGCGGCCGCCGGTGCGGCCGGCGATCCGCTCCAGGGCGGGGCGATCCTGGGCCGTGAGGCGCATCTCGGCGGAAGGCAGGACAACGGCCAGCCGGGCCGAAGCCAGCGGCTCGCCCTCGGCCGTTCCGTCCTCGGGAAGGACGATTTCGTACCGACCCGGCGAGGCGGGCCGGAAGACCCCACGATAGACCCCGGGCGACTCCGGAACCGGTGCCAGCCCGATCGAGACGCCGCCGGCGAAGGCGAGGACGCCGGTCTCCGACAGCTCGGGCTGCCAGTCCTCGTCCCGGAGGCGGGCTTCGACGGTCACGGACTCGCCCAGCTCGATTCGACTGCGGTCGAGGTCGAGCCGAGCCCGGCCCTCCTCGCCGCGCAGGCGGCCGGCGGCGAGGAAGCGGAGCAAGCCGCGCCAGAAGCGTTGCGGCAGCGCCTCGCCGTTGGGGTCCCGCCAGCGCCAGGTCTCATCGCTGCCGAGCCAACCGACCCGGCCCTCGGGATAGAAGGCGCCGGCGGCGATCACCAGCGGGCCGTTGCGGTTGGCCGCCTGGTCGTGGACCAGCCAGGCCTGGGCGCCGGGGCGGAGCCCTTCGACCGGCTGGAACCAGTGCAGGGGGGCCGCTTGGGACCAGATCGCCATGGTCTCGGCGGCCGTCGCCGCCAGCCGGACCACCGGATGGGGCAGCTCGGGGTCGGCCGGGACCGCCCGGAAGGGAAGGTCGTCCGGCGCGGGTTGGTGACCGACCACCACCGGCAGCAGCTCCTCGAGCGGGGTGCCGAGCAGGGCGGCCGGGTTCGCGCGCGGACCGGCCAGGAAGAGCAGACCGCCGCCGCGGCGGACGAACCGGTGCAGGGCCTCGGCGAAGCGGGCGCCGTCGAGCGGGTCCGAGCCGAGGCGGGCCGGGTCGACGTCGCCGAGGATGACGACGTCGAAGTCCCGCAGCAGCTCCTCGGCGCTCAGGGGAACCCTCCGCAACCGCTGCGAGGGGTCACTCGACTCCTGGGGGAAGCCGCGGTCGGCGGAGGTCAGCCAGATCCGGGCGTCGATGTCGCGGCTGGATTCGTCGGCGGCGATCAGGCGGCTCCGCAGGAAGCGATATTCGTAGCGCGGCCGCCCCTCGACGTAGAGCACGCGGATGAGGACCTCGCGCACCTCGACCGGCAGGTCGAGGACGTTGTCGTCGCGGGCGTGTTCCCCGGGCAGGGGATCGACCTCGGCCCGCAGGTCGCGCAGGCCGGGCCGACGAAGCACCGTCGTGAGCGGGAAGCGGACCCCTTCCTCGCCGGCCGGCGCGACCGTCGCCTCGTCGAGGACCTGGCCGTTCTCGTCCCGGAGCCGCACCGTCACCCGCTTCGGCAGCTCGTCGCCGGCGGCCCGCAGGCGGAGGGTGAAGACCGCTTCGTCGCCGGCCAGGACGACGTCCGGGGCCTGGACCCGCTCCAGCCGGAGGTCGGGGGCCGGCCGTGGGTCGCCGAGCGCGACCACGTGCACCTTCACCCCCTCCGCGGCCAGGCGGGCGGCCGCCCGCTCCGGGTCGGGACCGAGGTTGTTGCGGCCGTCGCTGAGGAGGACCATGTCCGGAAGGCGCCGGCCGCGGTACTCGGCCGCCAGTTCCTCGAGAGCGGCGCCGAGAGCGGTGCCGCGGCCCTCACCGGCGAGGTCGGAGCCGTCGACCGCGGCCGGGGCCAGGCGGTCGGAGAAGCGCCAGACCTGGAGGGCGTAGCGGTCCTCCAGCGTCCGCCGCCAGTCTCCGGCCAGGAGACCACGCAGGACCTCCAACCGGGAGGGCTCGGCGCCGACCGCGATCCCGGCCTCCCGCAGCCGCTCGAGGGCGTCCGGGGGCAGGGCGTCACGGCGCTGCAGCGAGGCCGAGTCGTCGGCGAGGAGCGCGAGCGGAGCCGGCTCCTCGACCACCTCGCTCCGGCGCAGGACCGGTCCGAGGGCCAGGGTTACGGCCAGCGCCAGCAGGAGCAGGCGCAGGGCCGCGAGTAGGCGGCGCGGGCCCCGCTCCGGCCGGCGGTAGGCCCAGAGCGAGAGCAGGACCACCGCCGGCGCCAGGACCAAGCCGACCACCCAGGTCTCGGGCAGGCGGGTGAACAGGATCTGGACCTGTTCGAGGCTCTGCTGGCTCGGACTCATCCGCGCCTCCGGTCGAGCAGGGCGGCGAGCAGGGTCTCGGCGCCGAGGAGGACGGCGACCAGCAGGAAGAACAGGCCGGACAGGTCCTCGGCCTCCGTCCGGGCCGGCGCCGACGGGACGGCGGCGCCGCCGGGACCGAGTTCGACACCGGCCGGCAGCGCCGCGGCCAAGAGTACCGGGTCGAGCGGCGCCGGATCGCTTTCGGCCGCCGGCGGCACGACCGCGATCCGTTGGACCAGTTCGCGGCCGAGGCCGCCCTCCTCGAGCAACCGCGAGCGGACTGTCCAGAGCCCGGCCGCCCGGGCGCGGTCGAGCAGCGGCTGGCGGACCCGGCGACCGCCGAGCGGCTCCGGAGCGGCCTGCGGCCGCAGGCTGACGCCGAGGGGATCGATCAGCTTCAGCTCGGTCGGGGTGCCGGGCAGCTCGACCGCCAGCGGGGCGCCGACCGGCACCACCCGATCATGGCCGGCGCGCGGGGCGAGGGCCAGAACCAGGTCGAGCAGGAAAGGAAGGGTGCCGCCGGCGACGGAGGGCATGCCGTTCCAGGCCGCCAACGGCGGCGCCCCGAGCACGGCGCACCGGCTGCCGCCCCGTTCCCAGACCGCCAGGGCGGCGCCGAGGTCCTCCGCCGGATCCTCGCCGGCGGTGCGGCCGAAGCGGAGCGGCACCCGGACGCCGGCCGTCGCCGGCGGCAGGGCCAAGGGCCGGAACCGCCGATGCGGGACCTCGGTCAGGAGCGGCCGCCAGCGGGGATCCCGGAACAGGGTCAGGGCCGGGTGGTCGGGGAGGAGGATCTCGAGCCGGGCCGAGGGGGATCTGCGGTGCTCGACCGGACCGATCCGGAGTTCGGGCTGGCCGGCGGCGGCGAGCACGGCCGCGGCGCCGGCCTCGTCCAGGTCGGGACCGGCGGCGATCAGCAGGCCGCCGCCGTCGGCCAAGTGCTCTTCGAGCGCCGCGACGAGTTCGGGTCCGATCGGGGTGGTGTCGGCCAGGACCGCCACTTCAGCGCGGTCCAGGGCCGCCGCCGCCCGGTTCGGGGACACGAGTTCGGCTTCGACCGGGGCGCCGGGACCGAGGTCCAGGAAGCCGAAGAGGAGATCGGCCACGCCGGCCGGAGCGTCGACCGGGGCGGGTTCGCCGATCACGACCACGCGCGGCGCCGGGCGGACCTCGAGGACGGCGGCCCGGGCGTCGTCGGCGACCAGCCCGTCCACGCCGCCGGCTGCGCCCACGAGCCGGACCTCGACCCCTCGGGAGCCGACGGCGGCGCCCCCGATCGGCCGGCTCCAGGTGGTCTCCGCCGCCGCCGCCACCTCGACCTCGTCGGCGGCGACGGCGGCGCCGTCCACCCGGAGTTCGATCCGCAGCCGCCGCGGCGCCGAGGCGAAGGAACGGATCCGAGCCGAGACCAGGGCCGAGTCGCCGGGCGCGATCGCCTCCGGCTCCACGGCGACCGCGGTGACCGCCAGGTTCTCGCGTTCGTCGCCGCTGCAGTCGAGGATCCGGACGGTCCCGGCGGCGGCGGCGGCGGCCAGGTCGCCGAGGAGAGTCGGATCCTCCAGGTCCCAGTTCGTGGCCTGCAGGTCGCTCCAGAGGCTGATCCGCACCTGCTCGCAGCCGCGTTCGCGCAGCGTCTCGGCGGTGGCGCGGGCGGCGGCCAGGGCTCCGGTCAGGTCGGCCGCGGCCGGGTCGGGCGGCTCGATCTCGGCCAGGGCGGCGCCGACCCGGGGGGGCTCGCCGAGGGCCAGGCGGTCGGCGCGGATCCCGGCTCGGATCAGGGCCGCCTGGTCGCCGCGGGCGGCGTCCAGGCCGGCGAGCAGCTCCGCGGCCTCCTCGGTCGCCCGCTCCCAGGCGCTGACGCCGCCGCTGCGGAGGCCCATGG
Organism: Planctomycetota bacterium; assembly: GCA_003696625.1. Lineage (GTDB taxonomy): Bacteria > Planctomycetota > UBA1135 > UBA1135 > UBA1135 > J029. The sequence goes on along the minus strand of RFGR01000032.1, from coordinate 12,105 downwards.
ACAGCGAGGCGTCGAGGACCACGACCTCGCCTCGCGCCGGCCGTCCCGCCAGGAGCGAACCCGGGGCGGCCCCCGGCCGGGCCAGGGCGAGGACGAGCGCCAGCACCGCCAGCGTGCGCAGGGCGAGGAGGAGAAGATCCTCCAGGAACAGCCGCCGCCGGGTGCGTCGGACCGCCCGCCGGAGGAACTCCATCGCGGCGAACTCCACTCGGACGAAGCGCTGCCGATTGAGCAGGTGGATGAGGATCGGCAGGCCGACCAACGGCAGGGCCCAGAGGAACTCCGGCCGCAGGAAGCTCATCGCCCGGCCCTCCGCAGACGGGCGCTGCGCCGGGCCAGGAACTCGGCCAGGGCGGCCTCGAGCGACTCGTCGCAGCGTAGGCGGCGGAAGTCGGCGCCGAGGGCGCGCAGCCCCTGGCGCAGGCGGCGGCTGTGCGCCTCGAACTCCTCCAGATAGGCCCGGCGGACGGCGCGCGGGTCGAGGCGCAGGGCCTCGCCCGCCTCGAGCGGCTCGAAGCGGGTGTTGCGGCCGTAGGGGAAGTCGATCTCGGCCGGATCGAGGATCCGCAGGACGATCAAGTCGTGGCCGGCGTGGCGCAGCCGGGCGGCGGCGCGGGCGGCGGCCTCGGGGTCGCCGAGACAGTCGCTCAGCCAGACGACCAGGCCGCGGCGGTGGAGGCGGCCGGCCAGCGCCGCCAGGGCCGCCGCCGGCTCCCCGGCGCCGGCGGCCTCGGCCGCCGCCAGCGCCGCCAGGACGGCTCGGTGGTGGCCGGGCCCCCCGCGGTCCGGAATCCACTCGCCGATCTCCTCGCCCCGGGCCACGGCCAGGCCGATCCGGTCCCGCTGGAGTTCGAGCAGCCGGGCGAGGGCGGCCGCGGCACCCACCGCCTGGTCCAGCTTGCTGGTTTCGCCGCTGGCGAAGGCCATCGAGGCCGAGGCGTCGACCAGCAGCCAGCAGGTGAGGCGGGTCTCCTCCTCGTAGCGGCGGACGAAGGGCCGGTCGCTGCGCGCCATCAGCCGCCAGTCGATGTGGCGGAGCTCGTCGCCCGGCACGTACTCGCGGTGCTCGGCGAAGGTGGAGCCCGAACCGCGCCGGGGCGAGGCGTGGCGGCCGCCGAGCAGGCCCTCGACGGCGGTGCGGGCGCGCAGCTCGAGCCGCGCGATCCGCGCCAGCAGCCTAGGATCCGATGCCTGCGGCACGCTCCCCGTCCAGGGTGGTGCGGTTGGCCTCGACGCCCTCGAGCAGCCGGGCGACGACGTCGTCCGGGCCGACCCCCTCCGCCTCGGCGGCGAAGTTGAGCAGGATGCGGTGGCGGAGGACCGCCGGCGCGACGGCGCGGACGTCGTCGGCCGCGACGTGGCAGGCGCCGTGCAGCAGGGCCCGGGCCTTGGCGGCCAGGATCAAGCCCTGGGCCGCCCGCGGACCGGCCCCCCAGGTGACCCACTGGCGGACGAAGGAGGGCGCCGTGGGGTCGTCGGGGCGGGAGGCCCGGGCCAAGGCGACCGCGAACTCGAGCACCGAGTCCGCCGCCGGCACCGAGCGCACGAGCTGCTGCAGACGCAGGAGCTGGCCGGCGTCGAGGACCGGTTCGATCGCCGGCTCTTCGGCGCCGGTGGTGCGGCGGAGGATCTCGGCCTCTTCCCCGGCGCTCGGATACTCGACCCGGATCAGGAACAGGAAGCGGTCCAGGGCCGCCTCCGGCAGCGGGAAGGTGCCTTCCTGTTCGATCGGGTTCTGGGTGGCGAGGACGAAGAAGGGGTCGGGCAGGGGATAACGCCGACCGCCGGCGGTGACCTGTCGTTCCTGCATCGCCTCGAGCAGGGCGGCTTGGGTCTTCGGCGGCGTCCGGTTGATCTCGTCGGCCAGGATCACGTTGCCGAAGATCGGGCCCGGGCTGAAGCGGAAGCTGCGTTCGCCGCTGGCCGGATCCTGGTGGAGGACTTCGGCGCCGGTGATGTCGGCCGGCATCAGGTCGGGCGTGAACTGGATGCGTCGGAACTCCAGCTCGAGGGCGCGGGCGAAGCTCGAGACCATCAAGGTCTTGGCCAGGCCGGGCACCCCGACCAGGATCGCGTGACCGCGGGCGGCCACCGCCAGCATGAGTTCCTCGAGCACCGCCTCCTGACCGACGATGACCCGGCCGACCTGCTGCTGCAGGCGGCCGAAGGCGTCGGCGAAGAATCGGGCCTGTTCGGCGTCGTCAGAGGGCAGGGGTTCAGCGGTCATCGGCGGCGGCCTCCTTCTCGGCCCGGAACCTACGCAGGTCCTCGGCTTCCGTTTCCAGAACTCTGGGATCGGTCAGCGGGTCGTCGAGGGCCCACTGCAGGGCGCGTTCGGCCTCCTCGGCGGCCCGGCGGACGGTCGCGGTCCGGCTCCGTTCGGCGGCCTCGATCCGGCGCGCCTCGAGCAGTTCGGTTCCGGCCGGGACCAGGACGAAGAGGCCGCCGAGCCCGACCGCCAGCCAGAGCACGGCCTCGAGCCAGCGCCGACGGGCGGGTCGGGGGAGGCGGCTCACAGCGGCTGGGCCTCCCCGTAGCGGGCGGAGCCGCCCAGCCACTCTTCGATCCGGAGCAGCCGGTTGTACTTGGCCACCCGCTCGGACCGGCAGGGCGCGCCGGTCTTGATCTGGCCGGCGCCGGTGGCCACTGCCAGGTCGGCGATGGTGGTGTCCTCCGTCTCGCCGGAGCGATGGCTGATCACCCAGCGGTAGCCGGCCTCGCGGGCCAGGTCGATGGTGCGGAGGGTCTCGCTCAGGGTGCCGACCTGGTTCGGCTTGACCAGAATGGCGTTGGCCTGACCGCCGTCGATCCCGCGCAGGAGCCGCTCGGGGTTGGTGACGAACAGGTCGTCGCCGACGATCTGGACCTCGTCGCCGAGGGCCTCGGTCAGGGCCGCCCAGCCAGCCCAGTCGTCCTCGGCCAGGCCGTCCTCGATCGAGACGATCGGATAACGGCCGACCCAATCCCGGTAGAGATCGATGAGTTCGTCGGCGCCGGTGCGGCGGCCGTCCCAGGCGTAGCGGCCGTCCTCGACCAGGCTGCTGGCGGCGACGTCGAGGGCCAGGGCCATCTCCTTCGGCCCGTGCTTGAGGCCGGCCCGCTCGATGGCCTGCAGCAACAGCTCGACCGCCTCCTCGTTCGAGCCGAGGTCCGGGGCGAAGCCGCCCTCGTCGCCGACCGCGGTCGACAGCCCGCGTTCCTTGAGCAGGGCCTTGAGGGCGTGGTAGGTCTCGGCGCACCAGCGCAGACCCTCGGCGAAGGAGCCGGCGCCCCAGGGCTGGATCAGGAACTCCTGGAAATCGACGTTGTTGTCGGCGTGGGCGCCGCCGTTCAGGACGTTCATCATCGGCACCGGCAGGCGGTCGGCGCCGGCGCCGCCCAGGTAGCGGAACAGCGGCAGTTCGGCGGCGGCGGCGGCGCAGTGGGCGACCGCCAGCGAGATGCCGAGGAGGGCGTTGGCGCCCAGGCCGGACTTGTCCTCGGAGCCGTCCAGCTCGACCAGGGCTCGGTCGATCTCCTGCTGGCGGTCGGCGTCCATGCCGAGCAGCTTCGGGCCGAGGATCTCGTTGACGTTGCGGACCGCCTGGCGGACGCCGCGGCCGAGGTAGCGCTCGTCGCCGTCCCGCAGTTCGACCGCCTCGTGGACGCCGGTCGAGGCTCCGGACGGCACTGCGGCGCGGGCCCGGAAGCCGGTCGCCAGCGCAACCTCGACTTCGAGGGTGGGGTTGCCGCGGGAGTCGAGGATCTCGCGGGCGTGGACGTCGGTGATCGTGGACATGGCGGGGGACTCCGGTCGGCATCGTAGCCCGGCGGCCGCCCCGGCCGCACCTTCCCGCGCCGGGCCGGCGGCGCGACAATGGCCGGCTCCGTCCGCCCCGCCGATGATCCGCATCACCGACCTCGACTACCGCTACGGCTCCCAGATCCTGTTCCAGGGCGCCGGCCTGAAGATCGAGCGCGGGTGGACGGTCGGCCTGATCGGCCCGAACGGCAGCGGCAAGTCCACCCTTTTTCGGCTGATCTGCGGCCGCGAGCAGCCGGAGGCCGGCGAGATCGATCTGCCGGCCGGTACCCGCGTCGGCTATTTCGACCAGCGCACCGGCGAGATGGCCGGCTGCAGCGTGCTCGAGCAGACCATCCGCTGCGCCGGCCGGGTGGCCGAGCTGCGCGGAGAGCTGGCCGGGCTCGAACAGGCCCTGTCCGATCCGGCCCGGGAGGACGAGATGGAGCGGCTGCTGGCCCGCTACAGCGCGCTGCAGACCGAGTTCCAGACCCTCGGCGGCTACGACCTCGAGCCGCGGGCGCGGGAGATCCTCGGCGGCCTCGGCTTCTCGCCGGCGCGGATCGAGGCCGACGTCGGCGTGCTCTCGGGCGGCTGGAAGATGCGGGTGGCCCTGGCCGGCATCCTCCTCCAGCAGCCGGACGTGCTGCTCCTCGACGAGCCGACCAACCACCTCGACCTGGAGTCGATCCTATGGCTCGAGGGCTTCATCGCCGGCTACCGCGGCACGGTGGTGATGACCTGCCACGACCACGAGTTCATGAACCGGGTGGTGGACCGGATCGTCGAGATCGACGAGGGCCGGCTGCGTCTGTTCCCGGGCGACTACGACTTCTACCTCGCCCAGCGCGAACTCGAGGACCGCCAGCGCCACGCCGCCTTCGAGCGCCAGCAGGCCCACATCGAGCGCGAGATGCGCTGGATCAACAGCTACCGGGCCAAGGCCCGCTCGGCCAGCCAGGCCCAGAGCCGGCTCAAACGGCTGGAGAAGTTGGAGCGGCTCGAGCCGCCGCGCAGCCGCCGGCAGCGGGTCCGCTTCCGGATTCCCGCCGTGCCGCGGTCCGGCGACGACGTCTTCGTCGCCCGCGACCTGGGCAAGGCCTTCGGCGACCACATCGTCTTCCTCGGGCTCGACCTGCACGTCCGCCGCGGCGAGCGCTGGGCGGTGCTGGGGGTGAACGGCGCCGGCAAGACCACTCTGCTGCGGATCATCCGCGGTGAACTCGAGCCGGACGACGGCTACTGCAAGCGCGGCGCCTCGCTGACGACCGGCTATTTCGCCCAGCACACCACCGAGCTGCTCGATCCGGAGGCGAGCGTGATCGGGACGATGAGCGCCGAGTATCCCGGCGCCGGCATCGGCTCGCTGCGCAAGTGCCTGGCCGGCTTCGGCTTCGAGGAGCACGACCTCGACAAGCGGACGAGCTGGCTGTCCGGCGGCGAGAAGGCCCGCCTGGTGCTGGCGCGGATGCTCTACCAGCCGCCGAACTTCCTGATCCTGGACGAGCCGACCAATCACCTCGACGTCGAGTCACGCCAGGCCCTGATCGACGCCCTGGAGAGCTACCGCGGCACCATCGTCTTCGTCAGCCACGACCGCCACTTCCTGGCCGCCGTCGCCACCCGGGTGCTCGAACTCGAGGACGGCGGCGGCCGGGTCTGGCACGGCGGCTACGCCGACTACGTCCGCCTCAGCGGCCGCGAGGCGCCGGGGGCGCCGGGGGCGCCGGGCGGCGCTACCTCTCCCAGCGGAAATTGAAGCTCAGCAGTTCCCCGTCCCGGCGGACGACCACTTTCTTCTCGGGCGGGCCGGAGCGGAGCGCCTGGATCAGCTCCTCGCGGGTCGTCACCTCGGCGTCGCCGACCTGGACGATCCGGTCGCCGGCCTTCAGGCCCAGCTTCGCCGCCTGGCCGTTTTCGGTCAGACCGGTGACGACCAGGCCTTCCTCGCCCAGACGCACGCCGAGGAGCCGGCGGCCCCGGCGCGGGCCGCCGCGGCCGCCGCTGCCCATGTCGTCGCGCGGCACCATGCCTTCGGCGTTGGCGAAGCGCCAGGCGGCCAGAGCGACGACCCGGGCGTTGTGCAACTGGTAGCGCTCGATGGCGCTGTCGAAGGTGTCGTACTGGGTGTGGTGGACGCGGTTGTAGTTCGACTCACCGTGTTGGCGCCAGAAGAAACCGGGCACGCCGGCGGCCAGATAGGAGTCGTGGTCGCTGCCGATGCCGCGGGGCAGGCCCTCGACTTCCCGCAGGGAGAAGGCGAACTCCTCGCCGGCCGCGTCGGCCAGGGCCTGGACCGGCGCCAGCACTTCCTCGAACATCGGCATCATGTGCGGCGTGGCCAGCAGACCGGAGAGGACGTTGGTGCCGCCGTCGTGGACGATCACCGCACTGATGCGGTCGTTCTCCTCCGGGTGGGCGGCGATGTAGCCCCGCGAGCCGAGCAGGCCCTGCTCCTCGCCGCTCCAGAGCATGAAGCGGATCGTCCGCCGCGGCCGCAGACCGGTCTCGCGCATCGCCGCGGCGATCAGGCGGGCCGCCTCGAGGGTGGTGGCGCAGCCGGTGCCGTTGTCGTTCGTGCCCGTGGCCCCGTCCCAGGAGTCGATGTGGCCGCCGACGATCACGAGTTCCTCCGGCTTCTCGGCCCCGGGGATCTCGGCGACCACGTTGTAGAGCGGGATCGGCCCTTTGACGAACACCTGGTCGAGATCGAACTCGGCCACGACCTCGCGGCCCTCGTCGAGCCAGGCCGCCATCCGCTCGAACTGGTCGCGGCGGACGGTGATCTGGATCCGGTGCGGGAGGTCTTCCCAGGTGATGCGCGGATTGCCGCTGGTGAGGACGAGTTCACCGCGGGAGGCGACCAAGGTGCCGAGGATCCCTTCCTGATCGAGGAACCGGGCCAGGTCGAAGGCGAAGCCCTCCCCCTCGCGGCCGAAGCGCGGCCGGGTGCCCTGGAGCATGACCCAGCAGCCGCCGAGGGTGCCGCGGGCGGCAGCCAGTTCGGCCGGGTTGCGCGGCGCCCGCACCACCCGGCCGCGGACGGGGCCGTCGGTGCCCGGCGTCCACGACCTGGTCGTGATCACGAGCGGCACCTTGGCCGGTTCGACCACCCGTCCCTTCATGCCGCGGCGGTCGAAGCCGACCGGCCACTCGCCCCAGGCTTCGAGCCGCACCTGCTCGAGGCCGAAGTCGCGGAAGCGCCGGGCAGCCCACTCGCAGGCCTCGGTGCAGGCGGAGGAGCTGGTCAGGCGCGGGCCGATGCCGTTGACCAGTTCGTCCAGCCACTCGGTGACCCGCAGCTCCTCGTCCGGCAGGGCGCGGATGGATTCGCAGACCGGATCGGTCGGGGCCAGGCCGGTGATCGGACCGGGGTCCTGGCCGGGGAGGGGGACGGCCAGCAGGGTGCCGGCGAGCGGGAGCAGGGAGGCGGGGATCCTCATGGCGTTCGGGGGTGGCCCTCGGCCCAGGGCAGGGTGTCGAGGTCGGGGATTCGGCGGACGGGCAGGCGGTCGGGCACGGGCACCGCCCGGCGGCTGGCGAGGTCGAAGGGGACCAGAACCAGGCGCATCCGGCAGCAGTCGCGCTCGTCGGCCTTCCTCCGGATACGGACCGCCGCCTCCAGACTGCTGGCGGAAAGTCGGTCGATCCAGGATTCCACGACCAGGACCTCGCCGAGGGACGCCTCGGCCAGGAAGTCCATCTCGCAGCGGACGATCGGCCAAGCGATGCCGGTCTCCACCGCGGTGTCGGGGGAGGCGAGGCCGAAGGCGTCGAAGGTCGCGGTGAAGCGGTGGTCGATCGCGAAGCGGAGGAAACCGGTCGCGCTGAGGTGGCGGTAGGCGTCGCAGTCCAGGAACTCGACCCGGCGCTCGCTCCGGATCCGGCGGCCGACCAGGTCAGCGGTGGCGACGGTCGCACCGCTCATAGCTCGTCCAGCGCCGCCGCCAGCTCGAAGTCCGCCTCGGTCAGTCCGCCGACGGAGTGGGTCCAGATCGTCGCCGCCGCCCGGCCCCAGCCGAGTTCGAAGTTGGCGTGGTGGTTGCGTTTCTCGCACTCCGCACCGGCCCGGTTGACGAAGGCCAGCGCCGCGGCGAAGTCGGCGAAGCGCCACTCCTTGCGCAGGCGGCCGTCGACGATCGCCCAGTCGCGCAGGCGCTCGGCCAGCAGCTCGGTCGCCCGTTCCGGGGGGAGGGCGCTCATTCCCAGCCGGCCAGGCGGCGAACCTGATCCCAGTCCACGCCGAGCGCGTGCGAGGCGGCGGCGGCGAGGTCCTCCGGCGAGCGGAACCGGAGGTGGACGACCAGATGCTCGTGCTCCCACTCCCCGCCCGGCGCCAGTTCGAGCGCCGGGGACGAAGACTCGATCTCGTAGAACGGCTCCGGGCCGCCGTGGTTGTACGAATTCAGCACGTCGCCGGCGAAGGGATCGGCCTGGTCGATCGGCCAGGTCTCGTCGACGTAGCGGGCGGTGGTGTCGATCGGCCCGAAGCGGACCAGGGTGAGGACGCCGGTGTCGGGGTCGTAGCTGCCGGCCACCGGCAACGCCCGGTCGCGCAGCACGCCGATTTTGCTCCGGTGGCGGGCATCCACCCGGAACAGGGCGAAGCCGTCGCCGAGCCGCAGCCGGTCCGGCGGCACCTGCCCGAAGTAGTCGGCCCGCACCGGCGGGCCGTCGCCCCGGCGCCGGAACGGGGCGATGACCCAGGCCCGGTCGCCGGGGCGAAACTGGCTCAGGATCCAGATGCAGATCAGACCCTCCTCCGGGGTCCAGGCCCGGTCGCCGGCGTTGCGGACCCGGTTCCGGCTGCGGAAGCCGACCCAGGCGGCGCCGGCCGGGAGTCCGCCGACCAGCTGGGCGATCTCGACCTCGGCGGGAATCTCGATTCGGCGGCGGGCATCCACCAGGAAACGGGTTCCGACCGCGTTCACGACCTGCAGCCGCCGCCCCAGTTCCACCGCGTCCGGACGCCGGTCGAGTACCCGCCAGGGACCCTCGTTCAGGTCGGCGGGCACCTGCCAGTGGTCGAGGTCCCGCTCCCGCGAACCGCCGAAGTAGAGCGCGAAGGGCCCGCCCTCCGGACCGAGCCAGAACCGGTCCTCGCCGCCGAAATTCCGGAACGGAGCCGTGGTCGGCGGATCGGCGATCCGGTCGCGATCGAGGAAGCCGAAGCCGGGCTGGTCGCCGGCGAGGCCGGAGGTCATCACCCGGCCCTGGAGCTCGGGGCTGACCACGATCCAGCCGTCGCCGCTGGCCAGGCGGATCGCCTCGCCCTGTTCGTCCAGGAAGCGGGTGTCGTCGGCGAGGGTGGGGGAGTCCATTCCGGGGGCGGCGCAGGAGACGAGAGGGAGGAGCCAGAGAAGCCCGCGGCGGCGCATGGAGGAAGCTTAGCGCGGCGCCTGGCTGGGCCGGTGGAGGTAGAATCCGCCGCCTTGGATCGACCGCCCCGCCCGCGACCGGCCTCGATGCTGCCCAGTCTGGTCACCCTGGCCAACCTGGCTTGCGGCCTGGGCGCCCTCGTGCGACTGGTCGAGGCGGCTCGTCTGGACGACCCGAACCGGCTCGCCGCCGCCGGCTGGCTCCTCGTCCTCGCCACCTTCCTGGACGCGGTCGACGGCAAGCTCGCCCGGCTGACCCGCTCGACCAGCGATCTCGGCGCCCAGCTCGACAGCCTGGCCGACCTGGTCACTTTCGGCGTCGCCCCGGCCCTCCTCGTCCGCACTCTGGTGCTCATGGAGGGGCCGGACCTCGACATCCGGATGCATCCCCGACTGCTCGTGGTGGCGCCGGTGGTCTACGGCTGCTGCGCGGCCCTGCGCCTGGCCCGGTTCAACGTCGAACACGCGCGCGAAGACCCGAGCCGCGACCATTCCTCCTTCGTCGGCCTGCCCACCCCCGGCGCGGCGGCCCTGCCGATCTCGCTGGTGCTGTTCTACTTCGCCGTCGCCGACCCCGACTTCGTCTTCGGCACCTCCCCGTTCCTGGTCCACGCGGTGCGAGTGACGACCCTGGTCTCCGGTCCCTTCCTGCTTCTGGTCTTGGCGATGTTGATGGTCACGCGCCTGCCGTTCCCGCACTTCGTGGCCTGGGCCGCGCGCGCCCGCAACCCGTTCCAGCGGCTGGCCGAGATCGTGATCCTGGCCGGGCTGCTGCTGGTCGAGCCGGAGCTGGCGCTGCTGCTCTTGTCGATCCTGTTCATCGCCTTTCCGGCCCTGCTCGGGGTCGTCCGCGCCGTCCGCCTGCGTCGGGCCGCCTCCCGCTCGACGGCATGAGCGATGCCTTCGTCGGTCTCGGCGCCAACCTCGGGGACCGTTCGGGCAACCTCCGCGCCGGCCTGCGCCTGCTCCGAGGCCCCCGCCTGCGCCTGCGCGCCCTGAGCACCTTCCGCCGCACCCGGCCGGTCGGCGGGCCGCCGCAGCCGGACTACGTCAACGCCGTCGCCCGCTTCGAGACCGGTCTGCCGCCGCGGGAACTCCTGGGCCGCCTGCTGTGGGTCGGGGACCGGCTCGGCCGGCGGCGGACCGTCCGCAACGGTCCCCGCACGCTCGACCTCGACCTGCTCGTCTACCCGGGCGCCGAACTGGACGAGCCCGGTCTGACCCTGCCCCATCCCCGGCTGAGCGACCGCCGGTTCGTGCTCGAGCCGCTGGCCGAGATCGCGCCCGGCCTGCGGCTCGCCGGCGGCCGGACTCCGGCCGAGCTCCTCCGCCGTCTCGATTCATGATTCGTCGCCTGCACCACCTCGACGAGCTTCGGGCCTGGCGGGAGTCGCTGCCGGCCGCGGCCGTGATCGGCTTCGTCCCGACCATGGGCGCCCTGCACCAGGGCCACGGCTCCCTGGTCCAGCGGGCGGTGGCCGAATGCGACACCACCGTGGCCTCGGTGTTCGTCAACCGGCTTCAGTTCGACGAGGCCGAGGACTTCGCCTGCTATCCCCGCGACGAGGAGGCCGACTGCCGCCTCCTCGCCGAGTGGGGGGCGGCGGCGGTCTGGCTCCCCGGACACGCCGACCTCTATCCCGAGGAGGAGCCGGAGTTGATCCAGCCCGGGCCGGGCGGTCGGCTCTTCGAGGGCGAGTACCGGCCCGGCCACTTCGCCGGCGTCCTCACCGTGGTCGCGCGGCTGTTCGCCGCGGTCCGTCCGCATCGAGCCTACTTCGGCGAGAAAGACGCCCAGCAGCTCTTCCTGGTCCGCGAACTCGCCGCCGGCCTCGTTCCGCCGGTCGAGATCGTCGCCTGCCCGACCGTGCGCGAGCCCGACGGGCTGGCGCTGTCCAGCCGCAACCGCCGCCTCGGCCCGGCGGAGCGCCGGCGCGCGACGGTCCTCCATCGGGCCCTGACCGCCGCCCGCCGCGCCTTCGTCGCCGGCGAACGACGGCCGGAACGGCTCGAGGCGGCCATGCGCGAGGTCTATCGGGCCGAGGGCATCGAGCCCGAGTACGCCGCGGTGGTGGACGACGCCACCTTCCTGCCGCCGACGAGGCCCGGCGGCAGCTGGCGGGCGGTGACCGCCGCCCGCCTCGGCGGCGTCCGCCTGATCGACAACCTGCTGCTCGGACGATGCTGAGCCGCTGGCGGGTTCCGGCCAAGGTGAACTGGACCCTCGAGGTGCTCGGCCGCCGTTCGGACGGCTTTCATGAGCTGCGGAGCTGGTTCCTGGCCGTGGACGCCGGCGACCGGCTCGAACTCGACGAGGGTGCCGCCGGCCTCGAGCTGTGTGGACCGGAGGCGGCCGGGGTGCCGGTGGGGGAGGACAACCTCGTTCTCCGCGCCGAGGCCGCCTGGCGGGCCGCCGGCGGCCGGACGCCGGCGGTGCGCTGGCGGCTGGAGAAGCGACTGCCGCCGGGAAGCGGCCTCGGCGCCGGCAGCGCCGACGCCGCCGCGGCCCTGCTCGCGCTCGAGGAGCGGGCCGAGCGGCCGATCGGGCTCGCGGCCTGTCGGCGTCTCGCGGCCGCGCTCGGCAGCGACCCGCCGTTCTTCCTCGGCGACGCCGGCGCCGAGTTGCGCGGCGGCCGGGGCGAGATCCCGCTGCGCGGCGGGGAACCACCGGCCGATCTCCACCTCGTCCTGGCTTGGCCGGGCTTCCCGGTTCCGACCGGTGCGGTCTTCGCCGCCCTGGCGGCCCCGCCGCTGGCCGAGGCCCCGCCGGAGCCGCCCGCAGGCGGCATGCCGGTCCGCCCCGGCCGCAACGACCTGGCCGAGGCGGCCCGCCGCGCCTTCCCCGCCCTGGCCGCCTTCGCCGCCCGCCTGGCCGAACACGGCCGCTTCCACCTGAGCGGCAGCGGGGGCGCCCACTTCGCGGCGGCATCCGACCCCGCCCAGGCC